>CAZPPB010000096.1:0-14817 GCA_964588355.1 uncultured Spirochaetaceae bacterium
AACCAGAACACCTGGATCAAGTACATGAAGGAAGAGCTGGAGAAGCCCGAGTACAAGGACATGGAGCTGGTTGCGGTCGTCTACGGAGATGACGTGCGGGAGAAGAGCTACAATGAAGCCCTTGGGCTGTTCAAATCCTTTCCCAATCTGAGGGGCATCATTTCACCTACAACCGTAGGGATCGCCGCCACCGGAAGGGCGATCACCGATGAAGGCATGATCGACAAGGTCGAGCTGACCGGACTGGGTCTGCCCAGCGAGATGTACGAGTACGTGATGAACGGCGCCTCCAAGGTGTTCGGGCTCTGGAACCCGAAGGATCTGGGCTACATGAACGCCTACGTGACCTACCGCCTGGTAACCGGGGAGATCACCGGCAAGCCCGGTGAAACCTTCAAAGCCGGCCGCCTGGGCTCCTACACTATCGAGCCTCAGGAAGGCGTGGACAACGGCCTGGTCTACATGGGCAGCCTCTTCCGGTTCGACAAGAACAACGTGGGAGAGTTCAAGGACGAGCTGTAAGCGCTTGTTGTTTGTGCTTGCGGTGGTGTCTGAATCACCTATGTGAAGTTTTGATGGGAGGTCCGGTCAAAGGGACCTCCCGTCTTTTTTAAACAGGAAAAACTCGAAAAAACGCACAAAACGGGGGGAAGTATGCAAAAGGTCGTTTGGGTCATGGAGCTGAAGGAGGACAAGGTCCAGGACTACATAGATGTACACAAAAAGGAAAACGTCTGGCCGGAGATCATCGCAGTGAATAAAAAGGCGGGGGTGCACAAGGAGGAGATCTTCGTGTTCCAAAATTACGTGTTCATCTATCTGGAGGTCGAGGACTACGATCGGATGATGAAGGTGTTCCAGGAGGATGAGGGGCTGAAGCGCTGGAACAAGATCACCCTGCCCATGTCCAAAGCCGCCCCGGACCTGGGCAGCACGATGAAGCGGCTGCCCCTGGTATTCGACTACCAGGAGGGCGAGCTGCTGCACTAGGAGGGGAAGATTGAAACTCAAAGACAAATGGGCACTGGTCACAGGAGGAAGCAGGGGCATCGGCAGGGGCATCTGCCTCAAGCTGGCCCGAGAGGGCTGCAACATCGCGGTGAACTATACGAGCAATCAGGAGGCTGCGGAGCAAACCGTGAAGGAGGTGCAGAAGCTCGGCGCGGAGGCGTACGCCGTGAAGGCGGATGTCTCCCGGCGGGATGAGGTCGACGCCATGGTGCGAATCATCGCCGAACGAAACCGGCTGGATGTCCTGGTCGGGAACGCCGGGGTGGTGCGCTTCGAGCCGTTTCTGGAGATAACCCGGGAGGGTTGGGATTTCCAGATGAACATCAACCTTCTGGGATCCTTCAACGTCGGCCAGGAGGTGGCCCGCTATTTCGTGGCCAACAAGATCCCGGGCAAGGTCGTGTTCGTGACCTCCTTCAACCAGGAGGTTCCGAACGCCGGCCAGGGGGTTTACAGCATCTCCAAGAGCGGCATCCGCATGCTGGCCAAAACCATGGCCCTGGAGCTGGCCGAGCACAAGATCAACGTCAACACGATCGCCGCGGGCCCGGTCATCACGGATATCAACAGGGAGCAGGTCGAGCTGTACCCCGGCCTGGTGGAGAGACTGAACAAGATCCTGCCGCTGCACCGCTGGGGAACGCCGGAGGATATGGGCGCGGCCGCCGTCTTTCTGGCCTCCCCGGACGCCGACTACATCACCGGATCCACGATCTTCGTGGAGGGGGGGATCATGATCAACAACGGCATGATGATAAACGTCGTGGACGAATAGGAGAGTGAGCGCATGAAATATCAGGTCGAGATCTACAGGAACGGGGTGACCCAGGCTCCCGGACCGGAGATGTTCTACCTCCGGGACTGGGACAAGCAGTACACGCTCTGCACCTACGTGTTCGTTCTCAAATCGGAGCGGCACACGATGCTGGTCGATACCGGCTGCGGGGACATCGACAGCATCAACAAGATGCTGGACGAAGAGTTCGGCGGCAAGATCTCCTTCGATCTGCCCAAGGAGGAGACGATTTCCGCGATCGTGGAAAAGGCGAACATCGATCCGCAAAAGGTCGATCACGTGTTCGTTTCCCACCTGCATCACGACCACTCCTCCAACGTGGCCATGTTTCCAAACGCCCGGGTGGTGGTCTCCCGCAGGGGGATCTTCGAATATCTGAAAAAGGAGCGGCCTTACTTCTACAACGATATCCTCTACCCGCCGGGGCCGGTGCAGCATATCGTGGCCTTGAGGGCCGATCAACTGGTTTACGTGGATGAGGAGACGGAGGTGCTTCCGGGTATCCGCTGCTTCTGGGTCGGCGGACACACCCCCGGCTGTATGGCGGTTCAGGTGGATACGGCCAAGGGGCGGGTCGTGTTTACCTCGGATGTCGCCTTCTTCGAGGAGAATGTGACCTCCGGCCACCCCATCGGGATGTTCTACAACCTCTGGGAGTGTCACGAGGCCTATAAAAAGATCAACGCCGCGGCGGATATCATCGTCACCAGCCACGATCCCGGTGTTCTGGAGCGATTCCCCGCGGGCAAGATCTGAGGCACGGATTCGGCGGGATGAATGAACCCTACCTGGCCGTGATCACCGACTGCGAGTTCGCCTCCTTCGATCCGGAACGCCGGGAGCTGGTCGGAGTGGCGGAGGTGCGCAAGTATGCCTGCCGGAGTGAAGAGGAAGTCATCGAGGTAGCCACGGAGGCGGATGCCCTGCTGGTTCAGTACGCCCCGATCACCCGGCGGGTCATCCATTCCCTTAAAAAGTGCCGGGTGATCGGACGCTACGGCATCGGCGTGGACATGATCGACGTCGACGCCGCCACGCAGCGGCGCATTCCGGTTGTGAACGTGCCCGAGTACTGCGTGGAGGAGGTGTCGGACCACACCCTTGCCCTGATGCTGGCCGCCTGCCGGAAGATCCTCCTACTGCACGGATCTGTGGCCGAGGGGCGCTGGGACTTCTCCGTGGCCGCCCCGGTGCTGCGCACAAAGGATCTCACGGTCGGGCTGGCAGCTTTCGGCAAGATCGCCCGCAGGGTAGCCGAGAAGCTTCGGGGTTTCGGCTGTTCCATCATCGCCTACGATCCCTTCGCCGATCGCCAGGCTGCCGCTGCCCTGGGGGTGGAGCTGGTGGAACTGCAAACTCTTCTCAGAAATTCGGATATCATCTCCATCCATGCTCCCCTCTCCGAACAGACCCGCCACCTGTTCGATCGGGAAGCCTTCAGCCGCATGAAGAGCACAGCCTGGATCGTAAATACCAGCCGAGGGGGGCTGATCGATGAGTCCGCCCTGGAACACGCCCTGGATGAAGGAACGATCGCCGGAGCCGCCCTGGATGTGCTGGAGGCTGAACCCATTTCGAAAGACAACCCACTCATCGGCCGGGACAACGTGCTGATCACACCCCACAGCGCCTTCTATTCGGCGGCTTCTCTGCTGGACCTTCAGATCCTCACCGCTCGGGGAGTTGCCCAGGTCCTGCGGGGGGAAAAACCGGATTACCTGGTCAACCCGGGGGTTCATCCAGGGGTTGGTCCGGACGCATCGGGCAGGAGAACGCCGTGATCGTCGAATTTCCCTATCCGGAAACAGAACCGCTGTACATCCCCGGGGATCTCCCCGTAACCCGGCTCTCCCTGCCCCGCGTCGAACCAGATCACAGCGAGGAGGAGATCCTGGGAAAGGCACTGTCCGCACCCATAGGCACCCCGCCGCTGAGGGAACTGGCCGGCGGCAGGAAGGGAGCGTTGATCGTGGTGGACGACGTATCCCGGCCCACACCTATCCACCGTTTCGCCCCCGCCGTCCTGGCCGAGCTGAAGGCTGCCGGTCTGGCAGAGGAGAACATCGAGTTCATAGTGGCCCTCGGGACCCACAGACCTATGACCCGTCGGGAAATGGAGGACAAGCTGGGTTCCGATATCGTGAAGCGTTTTCCCGTACACAATCACGACTGGCAGGATCGGGAGCAGCTGGAGTTTCTGGGCACCACCGAGCAGGGTGCGCCCGTCTGGATCAACAAACAGGTCCGCCGGGCGGACCTGGTGATCGGCCTGGGAGCCATCATGCCTATCGAGATCTGCGGTTTCACCGGGGGCGGCAAGATCCTGGTTCCCGGGCTGAGCGGCCCGGAGACCGTGGACAGCATGCATTGGACCCGGATCGATGTTCCCGAAGGGCAGATCCTGGGCAGGGCGGAGAATCCCATCCGGGCCTCGATCGACACACTGGCGCGAAAGGCGGGCCTCGATTTCATCGTCAACGTAATCCTGGATCAGGAAAACCGGATCGTCGCAGCCGCGGCCGGGGACATGGTAGAGGCCCACCGAGCCGGCTGCCGGGACGCCGAACGGGTTTTCGGAGTCGAGGTTCCCAGGAAATTCAACATCGTGATCGCCGACAGCCACCCCTTCGACATCGAGTTCTGGCAGGCCAACAAGGCCCTGGACACGGCCGGGCAGGTGGTCAGCAAGGGGGGGGTGGTGATCCTGGTTTCACCCTGCCGGGAGGGCCTGAGCCAGAGTCACGCTTCGGAGATACGCCGCTTCGGCTACCCGCCGCTGGCCAGGATCAAGCAGCTGGTGGACAGCGGACAGATCGAGCACCGGGTCGTCGGGGTGCACATGGCCCAGGTCAGCGCCGTGGTAACGGAAAAGGCTCGTTTGATCCTGGTCTCCACCGGGGTCGGCCGCCGGGAGGCCGAAGCCCTGGGTTTCAGCTGGGCGTCTAACCCGACGCAAGCCCTGGAGATGGCTCTGGATATAACCGAAGGGGGGCAGCCGGATATCGCGGTGCTCGAGGGCGCATCCCGGATGCTGGCCCTGGCATGAGGAGGATGCAGTGGAGTTCCAAGACAAAACCGTGGTGATAACCGGCGGAGCCGGAGGGATCGGGCGGGCCGCAGCACAAATCATGGGCCGACAGGGCGCCTGCCTGTTCATCACGGATGTGGGGGGCGAAGCCGGGGAAGAAGCGGTCGCACTCTGGCGGGGGGGAGGAATCGCAGCCACCTTCATCCGAGCAGACCTCACGGATCCCGCCGAGATCCGGGCCCTGTTCCGCCGAGTCGAGCAGGAAGCAGGGCGCATCGACGTGCTCGTCACCTGTGCGGGCATCTCCAGCCTTACCCGGGTCCCGGAGATCAGCCCAGAGGAGTGGGACAGGGTGTTTGCCGTAAATCTGAAAGCGGTCTTCTTCTGCTGTCAGGAGGCCCTGCGCACCATGGTGGAACGCAAACGGGGCAAGATCGTAACCATCGCCTCCGCCGCAGCCAAGATCGGGGGTGTGGCGGTGGGGGCCCACTACTCCGCCTCCAAGGCCGGTATCATCTGCCTGACTAAATCCCTGGCCCTTTACGCCGCCCCGTTCGGCATCAACGTAAACTGCGTCTGTCCGGGACCCACGGAAACAGCGATGACCGACGCCTGGGGGGAGGCGATCAACACGGAGTTCGCCCGGAAGATCCCTTTCAAACGCTACGGGACCCCGGAGGAGATCGCAGAGGTGATCGCCTTCCTGGCCTCAGAGAGAGCGAGCTATCTGACAGGGGAAACCGTAGATGTAAACGGCGGCCTGGTCATGGATTGAGCTGATAGGATCGCCTGCCGGCAATGTCCTTTTCGTATGCCTGAATGATCCCAATAAGCTCACGATCCAGGGGCGTGTCTTTCTCCGCGCAGTAGGCATCCCAGACCGCTCCGAAAGGAAGAGCCTTCAGCTCCTCCAGCAGAGCCAGGCGGGCAAAATAATCTCCCTCCTCCTCGTACTCGAGCAGTCGATCCCGGGGCTCGAGCAGCGCGAAGAGCAGGGATTTGAGGGTTGCCCGGCTGCCCACGGCCCAGGCTCCCAGCCGGTTGATCGAACCATCGAAGAAGTCCAGTCCCACGTGCGTGTCGGCCAGCCGGCCGCTGCGAACCAATTCCTCGAACAGGGAGCGTACCTCGTCGTTCATGATCACCACGTGATCGCTGTCCCAGCGCACCGGGCGGCTGACGTGCAGCAGGATCTCATCCACGAAGCAGAAGATGCTGGAGATCTTGTCCGCAACCGACTCGGTGGGATGAAAATGGCCCATATCGAAGCAGATCATCTTCCCTCTACTGAGGGCATAGCCCATGTAGAACTCGTGGGAACCGACCACGAAAGATTCGCTGCCGATGCCGAACAGCTTGGATTCAACGGCATCCTTCATCGCGGATTCTGGAAGCTGCTCTTCGTACACCTCATCCAGGGAACGCAGCAACAGCCGACGGTAACCGAACCGGTCGATGGTCTGGTCCTTGGCTCCGTCGGGCAGCCAGAGGTTGTGGATGCATGGGTCCCCCTGCTGTTCTCCCATGTAGGCGCTGATCCGACGACAGCGCTTCACGTGCTCGATCCAGAACGAGCGAACCTTTTCATCCTTGCTGCTGAGGGTGAATCCCGACTCGGCAAGGGGGTGGGAGAAGCAGGTGCAGTTGAAATCCAGCTTCACCCCGTTTGCCCTGGCCCACTGTATCCAGCTGGTGAAGTGCTCCGGCTCGATCTGGTCCCGATCGACCCGCTCGCCCCCGAAGTCCCCGTAGATGGCATGAAGGTTGAGCCGATGGCTGCCCGGAAGGAGTGTTAGCAGCTTCTCCACATCCTGCCTGAGCTCGGCCAGGGTTCGCGCCTTGCCGGGGTAACTGCCCGTGACCTGGATGCCCCCGCCGGACAGCTGCGCTTCTGGAGCCTCGAAGCCCCCGACATCGTCGCCCTGCCAGCAGTGAATCGAAAGGCCAACGCGCCGGAGCTGCTCTACGGCTTTGCCCGCATCCACGCCCAGCTGCGCATAGCGGCTCTTGGCGATTTCATAGGCCTGATACAGTTGGTCCTTGCTCATCGTTTCACTCCTGAATTGCACTCCTGAAGTTTTAAAAACAGCCGGCGGTTCCCCGGCTTCTCGACCATAATAGGGACAAAGCGGCAGCGTAGCAAGCTGCGTTTCGGTTCTGCGGGCGGCAGGTCCGGGCCGGGTACCGGCCGATTCTGCTGAAGAATCGACTTCGGTAGACAAATCCAGGTAAATCCTCGATACTCAGGGGCCATGAAAACGGATATCCGAGTCGGTTTGTTCGGTATCGGGCTGGAAACCTACTGGGCACAGTTCGAAGGTCTGCTGGATCGACTGGTCAGCTACCAGAATGCGATCTGCCGGCGGTTGCAGGACAACGGTTGCCTGGTTGTCGACGCCGGGATGATCGACAGTCCCCTGAAGGTTCACCGCGCCGTGGAGCTGTTTGAGCGCGAGCGGATCGAAATACTGTTCCTCTACGTGTCCACCTACGCCCTCTCCTCAACGGTGCTTCCGATAGTTCAACGGGTCAAGGTCCCCGTAGTCGTGTTGAATCTCCAACCCGTGGCCGCCCTGGACTACCGGAAGTTCAACAGCCTCGGAGACCGGGGGCTGATGACGGGGGAGTGGCTGGCCCACTGCCAGGCTTGTGCGGCTCCGGAGATCGCCTGCGTGTTCAATCGGGCCGGAATCGGCTACCACCTGGTGACCGGGTTCCTGGATGATCCGCTTGCCTGGGCAGAGATCGGGGATTGGATCGAGGCGGCGGGGACGGCCGCGGTGATGCGGGAGAACAGGGTGGGAGTTATGGGCCACTACTACGGAGGCATGCTGGATGTGTACAGCGACCTCACCCGGCAATCCGCCGCCTTCGGCAATCACTTCGAGCTGCTGGAGATCGACGAGCTGAAGCTGCTGCGGGATCAGGCGACGGAACAGCAGATCAAAGGGAAACTGGAGCAGTTCCGCCGGGAGTTCAAAGTATCGCCGGAGTGTTCCGCCGAGGAGCTGCGCCGGGCCGCCCGAACCTCCTGCGCCCTGGACATGCTCGTTTCCCGCCATCAGTTGGGATCCCTGGCCTACTACTACGAGGGGACGCCGGGAAGCGATCACGAGGACATCATCAGCTCGGTAATTGCCGGAAACTCCCTGCTGACGGCGAACCACGTACCGGTGGCCGGAGAGTGCGAAGTGAAAAACGTCCAGGCAATGAAGATCATGGATGCTTTCGATGCGGGAGGAAGTTTTGCCGAGTTCTACCTGATGGATTTCAAGGAAGACCTGGTGTTTCTGGGACACGACGGTCCGGCTCACTTCGCGATCGCCGAGGGTGAGGTGGAGCTGGTTCCCCTGCCCGTGTATCACGGAAAACCGGGCAGAGGTGTGTCGATCCAGATGAGTGTGAAGCAGGGCCCGGTCACGCTGCTGTCGGTCATCCAGGACGGAAAGGGCAGGATCGGCCTGCTGGCGGCGGAGGGGGAATCGGTAGCGGGTCCGGTTCTTCATATCGGCAACACCAACAGCCGCTACCGTTTCTGCATCGGCGCCCGGGAGTTCGTCAACGAATGGTCAAAAGCCGGTCCCGCCCATCACTGCGCAATCGGCATCGGTCATATTGCCGGCAAGATCGAAAAACTGGCCAAGCTGCTGGATCTGGAGTTCCACCGGGTCTGCTGAAGCGACTTACTTTTTTCAGTCAGCCTGCTATACTGTTTTTTCGACTTCGGGTTTGAGAAATGTCGGTACCTCTTTCGCCTTTTTCCAAGTATCTCACCACGAGCGATCTGGACAAACGCTGGCAGATCTACTGCGTAGACACGGGCTGCACCGAGATAAAATCGGGGGTTGTATATCCTCCGCGTCCTGAAACGCATCCCCCGCAGTACTCCAGTCACTGGGAGCGGGGGCGGGTGCTCCACGAGTTCCAGCTCGTCTACATCACCAAGGGAGAGGGAATCCTCAAGACCGTTGACAGGAGTCCCCGCTCGATCACGGCGGGCACCGTCTTCATGCTCTTTCCCGGGATATGGCACTGGTTTTCACCCTCTGCCGATACCGGGTGGGACGAATACTGGGTCGGCTTCGACGGCTCCTACCCGTACGCCATGATGGAGGAGGGATTCTTTTCACCGAAAGAACCTGTATTTCCGGTAGGACTTCACGATTCCCTTCTGCAGCACTTCCTCGACATAATCGACCTGGTCACCCGGGAGCCGCCCGGTTATCAGCTGCAGGCGGGCGCGGCGGTGGTCCAGATCATGGCGACCATCCTGGCGATCATGCGGCAGAACCGGCAGAGCTCGGAGGCGGAACAGATCGTCCAGAAAGCCAAGTTCATCTTCGAGGAGAACAAGTACACCTTCATCGCGATGGAGGCGGTTGCCCGCTCCGTCGGTTTGGACTACCAGCTGTTCAGAAGGATCTTCAAGGACTACACCGGCTTGCCGCCCTACCAGTACTTCCTGCAGATCAAGATCAACAAGGCGAAAACACTGCTGCGGGAACAGCGGTACACGGTAAAGGAGGTAGCCCATATGCTGGCCTTCGAAAACCAGTACTACTTCTCCCGGCTGTTCAAGCGAAAAACAGGCATCTGTCCTTCCCTGTGGCAGAGCGAACGGGCCATCTCGTGATTCCAGACCCGCTGTTTCAGCTCCAGAGAAAAGGAGGCTGTCCGGTTGGACAGCCTCTTGGAGTTGTACCAGGGGTCGATGTTACCCGGGATCAGCCTGCGCCTTAGAACCGCAGCCCGCCGAAAAGACCGACGTTGAACTCATCCAGCGGATACGGGGTGAACTGGGTCCCCGGCGGGGGTGCGTTCCAGAAGCGATAGGCCATGCGGGCGCCCATGTTCAGGGCACCTAAACGGAAACCCAGACCCCAGCCGACCTGGGCGAACAGAGACAGATGAAGGGGATCCTCCGCCAGGTCCTCCTCCAGGCCGTACTCCTCATAGTCGGTGATGTCGACCTTCCCCGCGCTGCCCAGGCCGAACTCTACGAAGGGGTCGACGAAAGACCAGCGAAGCGGATGGTAGCGGAAGTCCCAGGTCGCGATCCAGTCCATGATCCACTGGTAGTCGACCTCGGGAATCGGCGACACCTGCCTGTCGAATTGGAGGTTGCAGGTCATGCCGTAGCCGAGATGATCGGGGATCACTTCCCAGTAGAATCCCCTGAGCACGTTGTCGCCGTGGCGGAACTGTTCGATCACGTCGTCATAGTCGGGATTTTCCGCAAACTCCACCCCTCCGATCAAACCGAAGCGCACGTGCTCGGCGAACGCGCCAAATCCGAGTAAGCTCAACAGGATAATCACGAAAATCGTCTTCTTCATGCGATGTTCCTCCAGTTGCCCGCGTTTCAATGGTTGAACACGCGAAGACGGAGGAACTGTCACCATAGATGAGCGGAATTTTCGGAAATGTGCGGAGTGCAAAGAATGGAAGGAACTCTCCGATACGATTCGACTTCGGGGGGTCGGATCGCCTACGATTCGGAGATGATCTCGTAACCCTGCCAGTTGGCGGGGGGCGGGGTCTTTACGTAGTTCTTGCAGCGGTTCAGGAAGAAGGGCAAGATCGGATCGTTGTCCAAAAACTCCCGGGCATAGACGAAGTACTTGATCGCCTTGTCGAACTCCCGTTTGTAGTACAGGTTCATCCCCATGTGATGGAGCTTCCAGCCCTTGGCTTCCGCCTTGCCGATCCGTTCCTTCGGGTAGAAGACCCGCGTCCCCTGCTCTTTGCCCCTCACCTTGACCTTGTCGATCAGACGGCAGGGAACCTTCTTTTTTATCCTCGAGTAAACCGAATCGGAGATGAGAAAGGGAACATCGTAGGTCTTGGTCAGCTGCTCCAATCGAGAGGCCAGGTTCACCATGTCCCCGATCACCGTGTAGTCCATCTTCTTCTCCGAACCGATATTCCCGATGGTAACCACGCCGTAGTTGATGCCGATCCCGATGCGGAACTGAGGCCGCCCCCCCTTGGCCTGACGGCTGTTGAAGACCTTCAACGCCTCCAGCATTTCGAAACCCGACTGCACAGCCTGAAGCGGGTCATCGTCGTGCCTCACCGGAGCCCCGAAGAAAGCCATGATCGCATCCCCGATGTACTTGTCCACAATCCCCTTACGGCCCTGGATGATATCCACCATTACACTGAAGTAGGTATTCAGAGACTCTACGATCTGCTCCGGCGTCATGGGTTCCGATATCCGGGTGAAGCCCCGGATATCGGAAAACATAACCGCCAGGATCCTGCTTTCCCCCTTCAGCATCGATTCGGGGCGCTCTATGAACCGATCGATCACATCCGCGGGTACGTATTTCTGGAAGATATTGCGGATCTTCTGCTCCCGTTTCTGGGCGATCACCGATCTGAAGGCGTAGCTCTTGATCTGGTTGTAGGCCTTCTCCAGCTGCCCGGTCATGAGGTTGAAGGTGTGGCCCAGGTCCCCGATCTCATCCTTGTACTGCAGCTCCACCCTCTTGGTAAGATCATTGGCGCCGATGATATCTCTCATGGCAAGTACAACGTTGTTCAGCGGCTGGGTTAGGTAGCGCACGAAGGCGTAGAGCATGAGCAGGGTCGCGGCCAGGGCTACGATCAGGATGAAGCCGGACTGGAAGTAGATCTGATTCACCGCCTTGTAGAAAACATCCCGATGCTCGGTGACCAGAAAGGTCCATCCGAAGGGATCGAAGCGGACGGCCTGAGCAACCCGGGCCGTGCCACCCAGACGGATCTGGGCCCAGCCTTCCTCGCCGTTCTGAGTGAGGTCTATCAACCCCGGCAGCTCCTGCTCCAGAGGCTCGATAGCAGTGGTGCTCATGGCAATCTGCCCCTGGTCGTCCAACGCCAGGATCAGCTCGCTCTCGCTCCTGATCAGACTGCGGGCGAAGGAAGTTACGGCTGCTTTGGATACCTCCACGTACTCAGGCCTCGTGTCCAGCTGATTTTCCACCAGCAGATTCCATTGGGTCGTGGCGTAATTCCTCAGCTCCTCTGATTTGAACCTGAGGAACTCCGTGGCGACCCGGGTGATCCCGTTTCGTGCGGCCAGGGAGGCGGCAAATCCGACCAGGAGGAGGGGGGTGATGATCAGGGGCACGACGATCAGGACGAACTTGGTTCGAATGCGCATAGGGACCTACATGATACTCTCGATACAAATATCGGGTCAATTGGCGCCTGCCTGAAGGATACGACTGCACGGGCGGTCCAGAGCCCGATGTTCAGGGCTATTTTTTTCTTCGCCGATACGGGCTATACTGTCGAAGGAACAGAATAGGGGCGTAAAAGAGATGGGAAAAGAGAGCAAATCAGCGAATCAGGGAGCCGCGGATCCGGATTTGTCCTCGATCCGCTCTGGGGACATCTCATTCGAAGAACAGATCGAGATCATCGGCGAGATCAACGAAGTTCTCGAGAAGAACAGGATCCAGATCAAACCCGACACATTCCTCTTCACCCCCAAGAAGAGGGGAAGCCTGATCCCGCTGCTGATCAATGGAGGAGCCCTGGTGATCCTGGCTGCGGGCGCATTTTTCCTGCTCGCCTTCTTCAACCGACAGGAACGCTCCCTTATACGGGAATCCGCCACCGTTCTTACGGCTGAGGGAAAGCTGATCGAAGCTCTGCGGGAGGAGTCGGAACAGCAGCTCGGCGAAAAGGACCAGCAAATTTCCGATATCCAGGCCAGTCTGGAAGACCTGCGCAACCAGGCGGAAACCGCCAAGCAGGAAACCGAGGCCAAGATCCGCGAACGGGAAGATCAGCTGCGGGCTGAGCTGGAAGCCCAACTGGAAACGGAACGACAGAAGCTGCAGGGTGAGGGTTTGACCACTGCGGCGATCGACAATCAGCTTCTCAGCTTGGAGGAGCGGCTGACAGCGGAAAATGAAAGCCGGTTGGCGGCTTTCCGAAGTCAGTCGGAGGCGGAGCTTGTCGAGAAGGAGGCGGAGATCGCGGCTTTAGAGGAGCAGTATCGGCAGAGCCTGCTGCAGTTCCGGCAGGAGCGTAATGAATTGCAGCAGCAGTTCAACCAACGCGAGACGCAGCTGCGAGCTCAGTTGGAACAGCAGGTTGCAGAGGCGGAAAGCGCCCAGGCCGAGGTGGCGGATCAGCTATCCGAGATCCGTGAGCAGCGCCGCCGGGAGCAGCTGGTTTTCGATCAGATCCTCTCCTCCTACGGCCGGGTGGAGGACGCCATGGAAAGCGGACGGTACGATACGGCAATGAGGGACCTCAGCAATCTGGAGAGTTATCTTTCCCAGTCTTCGATCGCCAGCCTGCCGGCAATCCGGGACCGCATCCCCACCGAACGCTTTCTGATCGCCTCTCTGCGGAATCTGATCGAAGAACGACGGGCTCCGACCCCGGAAGCCGCGACTCAACCCCGGGAAGCGGTGCCGAGTGGCGATTCCTCGGCCGCCCTCGGCCGGCTGCAGGCGGAGCTGGACCGGTCCAGGTCGACCCTGGACCAGCGAACGCGGGAGCTCAGCCAGGTCAGGTCGACCCTGGACCAGCGAACGCGGGAGCTCAGCCAGGCTCGAGCCGAGATCAGCCGGCAGAGCCGGCAGATCTCGGAATACGAGACCGCTCAGCGGGAGATCGCCTCGCTCCGGCAGGAGGTGAGCACCCTGCGCCGCCGCTACAACTCCTTGAGCTCCCACGGCGCTTCGGCCAGGGTTTCTCAAGCCAGGGTCCTGGACCTGGTGGACACCAAGCTCCAGGTGCGGGAGGTGCTGTCCTCCGAACCGGTCAGATCCCAGTACCCCGAGCTGTATGAAGCTATGGAAGATTATTTCGACACCTACGGGAAGGTACAGCTGCAGTCCGGCCAGGAAGGGGCCCTGGAGGACGCCAATGCGGTGCTGGACGACCTGCTGGGAAGCGGTTCGGCGGACCTTTCGGCCATGAAGAGAAGCTATGCAGCCTCAGCCAACGGCGATCCCTTCGCCCTGTTCCTGCAGAAGCTGGAGGCGCTTTTGAGGTGACGGCGGTCTCAACCGCTTACCTCGACTACGGTGATCGTCAGCATCCTGAGCGCCCCGTCCGCATCCTCCACCCAGATATCGGCAGTCGTCTCATAATCCGGGGCAGTGTATTTTACTCGATCCAACAGAAGGTGATGATAATCGAGAGCACCGTCTCCATAGAGCGTGAAGGTGTATGGTTCAGTCCCGCCGGTGACTATAACGAAGCCGGTATTTTCCCCGACTCCGATGGTCATGGCTTCGGGAAAACTCAAACCCGATGAACTCACAACCTCAATGGTCGCCGTAGCTACGTTCGAAAATCCATCTGTCACCATAATGGTCGCAACATCAGGAGAGTTGGGCGCCGTGTAATAGGTGATTGCATCTATTTCGTCGATCGATCCGGCCGTCACCGAGAAAGTGTACGGCTTGAATCCGCCCTTCCCCGTTATTTCTATGGATGAGCCTTCGCCGATCGTTGCGGTCTTAGGAGTGATGCCAAGTTCGCCCGGCTCCTGTTTTTCCAGCAGCTGGCTGAGAGAGACATTGCCGCAGCCGGTCAAAATTAGACCAAGGATCAGCACGGCCAGCGCTGCTGTATAGAGAATGGGCGAATGCCCGTGGAATGTACATTTTGAAAAGAGCTTCGACGTCGAAGGTAAAAACCCTCTGCGAACCTTCATATCCTTCTCCCCTTCACGGCTTTAAGACCGCATGAGATCTGCGATGTAATAAACTGACTTGGTTTTCTTTGTTATCTTTAGTATATACCGAAAGGGCCAAAAAATCATGATTCAGCCCGGAAACATATCCGATCAGAGAAGTCACCAAGAGCTCCGGGTCCGCTTCCTCCTGGCCGAATAGATCCCTCTGCCGTGCTGGTTAACCTGCCGGAGTAGAGTCTATTGGACCTTTATTTTGACTTCCTTGTAGGTTCCGGC
This sequence comes from uncultured Spirochaetaceae bacterium, assembly GCA_964588355.1. Classification (GTDB taxonomy): domain Bacteria; phylum Spirochaetota; class Spirochaetia; order SZUA-6; family DRHE01; genus JAFGQJ01. The sequence goes on from CAZPPB010000096.1 coordinate 14,761, forward strand.
GGAATCGGTGAACGTAACCCAGATATTAACGGCACGATTCGGTGCATGATAAATCAC
>CAZPPB010000097.1:0-14784 GCA_964588355.1 uncultured Spirochaetaceae bacterium
ACCAGCCAGCTGATCAAGAACATCTCCGATCACCACGCCCAGCTGATCAACAAGGTCCGCTACGGGAATATGGTGCTTCGGGGGGACACCCTGTACGTCCTGGAGATCGAACCTTCCGGCTACGCCTACTTCGCCGCCAATGAGGCGGAGAAAGCCTCCCACATCAATATCATCAATGTTCAGGGGGTGGGCCGATTCGGCCGGGTGTACATCGCCGGAGAAGAGGCGGAGGTGCTGGTCAGCAAGGAGATCGTGGAATCCCGCCTGAAGAGCCTGGCCGGTCGCGAACCGGGAGGCCAGGCCGAGTAGTGGGAAGCAAGGAGAACAGCAATGGATGATGTGTATTCCGATGCGTTGGGGATGATCGAATGCCGCGGATTTACCGCCATGGTGGAAGCATCCGATGCCATGGTCAAGGCCGCGAAGGTCGAGCTCACCAACTACGAGAGGACCGGCGGGGGCTATGTGACCGCCATCGTCCGAGGTGACGTGGCCGCGGTGCGGGCGGCCCTGGATGCCGGCGGCCGGGCCGCCGAGCGGGTTGGAGAGGTGATATCCGTGCATATAATTCCCAGACCCCATGGAAACGTCGACGGCGTTCTGCCTCTGGGTCGAGGACCGGCCGGCGGACCGGCCGGCGGTGCCCGGCAACAGCCGAAACGCTCCGCCAAGAGCACCTGACCATGCAGCTGGCTCGAGTCACCGGGACCGTTGTCGCCACACGCAAGGAGCAGCGGATCGAGGGCATCAAGTTCCTGCTCCTGGAAAAGATCGATGCCGTGACCATGGAGGGCAAGAAGGACTACGTGGTGGCCATGGACTCGGTCGGAGCCGGGGTCGGGGAGGTTGTTTTCTACGCTTCCGGTTCCAGCTCACGGATGACCACGGTTACCGACGGCAAGCCCAGCGATGCGGCTATCATTGCCATCGTGGACGCGATCGACGTGAGGGGGCAGCTGGTCTATCAGAAGGACCGCTCATGATCTTTGCGCAGGTGGTCGGAACCGTGGTAGCCACCCGCCGGGAGGACGGTATCAGCGGTGCCAGGTACCTGCTGGTGGAGGAGTGCAGCCATCGCGGCCAGGGCAGGGGACGCTATCACGTGGCCCTGGATGTGGTGGACGCCGGGGTGGGGGAGCTGGTGATGATCTCCCAGGGTTCCTCCTGCAGACAGACAGCTTTGAGCGACCGCAAACCCGTGGACGCTCTGATCTGCGGTATCGTGGATCTGGTGGATGAGCAGGGTGGGATTGTCTACCGCAAATAGGGAGGGGTAGGACCTTGGAGGTGGCAGTCATCGGTGTGCAGGAGTTCTCCAGCATCGCCACCGGTTTTTTCGCCCTGGACGGGATCGTCAAGGCGGCGCCGGTGCGGATTCTGGTGACCCGCATCGTCACGCCGGGAAAGCTCGTCATTCTGTTTACCGGGGATGTGGCTTCGGTGGAAGCTTCCCTGGGCGCCGGCAGAGAGTGCGGCGGGGAGGACCTGCTTGATGAGCTGTTCATCCCCAATCTGCATCGCGGCGTGATCCCCGCCATAGAGGGGCCCGCCAGGATCGAGGAATGGGACGCCCTGGGGATCATAGAGAGTCTCTCGGTTACCGCGGGCATCGTGGCGGCGGACCTGGCCGCCAAAGAGGCGGATGTTCAGATACCGGAGATCCGGCTGGCAGGAGGAATGGGGGGGAAATCGACGATCAAGGTGATGGGTGCGCTGGAGGATGTCCAGGCCTCCCTTGCCGCCGGCGCGGGATACGTTCAGGACAGAGGGCTGCTTTGCCGGCAGGTGCTTATTCCCAGACCCCATCCGGACATCTGGGGGCATCTGCTGAAAGGGAAGCCGGAGGTGGATGAGATATGGAAATAACCGAGGCGAGTGTGAGGCAGCTGGTGGAGCAGGTGCTAACCAGTCTGGACGGCAAGATCCTGCGGGCTTCCTCGCCGGCTGGAACCGCCGTCGCTCCGGCCGGCGCTTCCGGGCGGGGCGTGTTCCCCGACATCGACGCGGCGATCGCCGCGGCCCGCAGCGCCCAGGGGGAGCTGATGGCCCGAACCCTGGAAACCCGCTCCGATGTGATCGCGGCCATGCGCCGGGCCGTGCTCAAGAATCTCGAGCGGCTGGCCGCTCTGGCCGTCCAGGAGACCGGGATGGGCCGGAAGCAGGACAAGGTGCTGAAGAACAGGGTGGCCGGGGAGTTGACCCCGGGGGTCGAGGATCTCCAGCCGGTGACCTTCAGCAATGATCACGGCCTGACCCTGGTGGAGCGTGCCCCCTACGGCGTTGTGGGATCGATCACCCCCAGCACCAACCCGACGGAGACGATCATCAGCAATGCCATCGGCATGATCTCTGCGGGCAACTCGGTGGTCTTCAATCCTCACCCTTCGGCCGGGGGGGTCGCAGCGTTCACCATCGATCTGCTCAATCAGGCCGCCGCCACAGCCGGAGGACCGGCCAACCTGCTGTGCACGGTGGCCGAACCCACCATCCAGAGCGCCGGACGGCTTTTCGAACATCCGGAGATCGATCTACTGGTGGTGACCGGCGGCCCCGGGGTGGTGAGGGCGGCCATGAAGAGCACGAAAAAGGTCATCGCCGCCGGTCCCGGCAATCCCCCCTGCGTGGTGGATGAAACCGCGGATCTGGTCAAGGCCGGCCGGGATATCGTCAGCGGCACGGGATTCGACAACAACATCATCTGCATAGACGAGAAGGAGATCCTGGCGGTGGATTCGATCGCCGAGGCACTGAAGACGGAACTGGTGAAGAACGGAGCTTTCGAGCTGAAACGCAGCCAGGTGGACGCGGTCACAAGAGTTGTGATCGCGGATCCGGGAAAGCCGGGACATGAGGGGGCGCCGAACAAGGAGTTCGTGGGGAAGGATGCCTACCTGATCGCCCGGGCTGTAGGAGTAGAGGTACCCAGAGACACCCGCATCCTGCTCTGCGAGGTGGATGGGGACCATCCGCTGGTCTGGACCGAGCAGCTGATGCCCGTTATCCCCCTGGTGCGCTGCAGGGACGCGGATGCCGCAATCGATCTGGCCGTGGCCTGCGAGCACGGTTTCCGCCACACCGCGGTGATGCACTCCCGCAACATCGAGAAGCTCTCCCGGATGGCCAAGGTGATGAACTGCTCGCTGTTCGTGAAGAACGGATCGGCCTACAACGGACTGGGGTTCGGCGGCGCCGGGTTCACCTCCTGGACCATCGCCAGCCCGACCGGGGAGGGAATGACCCGGGCTAGGACCTTCACCAGGGAACGCCGCTGCGCTCTGATCGACTACTTCAGGATCGTGTGATGAAGCTCGGTAGGGTAATCGGTTCGGTGATGTGCACCCAGAAGGTAGATTCCTTCGAGGGGGTGAAACTGCTGCTGCTCCAGCCTGTGAATGAGAAGCTCGAGGCCACCGGAGATGCCCTGATAGCCTGCGATCCGGTGCAGGCCGGTCCCGGGGACCTGGTCCTGTGGGAGGGCGGCCGGGAGGCGGCCCTGGGACTGGAGAACTGGTACAACCCCTCCGATGCCACGATCATGGGCATCGTGGACCAGGTGTACTGCGGGCAGGGCGGGGAAGATCGCGGACCGGAGACCGGGCAACGGGAGGGGCGGCGGTGACTCTCGGACGGGTAATCGGAACCGTGGTCTCCACCGCCAAGCTGGAGTCGCTGTCGGGGTACAAGATCCTGATGGTTCAGCCGGTTGACCCGCAGGGAGGAGATAGCGGGTCGGTGACCCTGGCACTGGACTCGGTGCAGGCCGGGGTCGGAGACACGGTGCTGATCATCGACGAGGGCAACTCGAGCCGGATGATCGTCGGGGATACCATGGCTCCGATCCGAACCATGGTCGTGGGCATCGTGGATCAGGTGCATATAGGAGGCGAAGAATGACTACCGGAGCGGACGAACCCGTCGACAAGGTCTTGAGGGTTGCCGTGGGCTCGGATCACGGCGGCTACAAGAGCAAAGAGCTGCTCAAGAGCTATCTCGGCACTCTGGGCTACAAGGTCGCGGATGTAGGCTGCCACTCTCAGCAGAGCGTGGACTATCCGGATTTCGCTCGAGCGGTGGCCCGCAAAGTCGCCTCCGGGGATTGCGAACGGGGGATCATGATCGACGGTGCCGGCATCGGCTCGAGCATGGTCTGCAACAAGGTCAGGGGAATCCGGGCCGCCCTCTGCTACGATCTGAAGACAGTCGTGAACAGCAGGGAGCACAACAATGCCAATGTCCTCACCTTGGGCGGACCCCTGCACACCCCCGATGAGCTGTGCCAGATGTCCAAGGTGTGGCTGGAAACCCGCTTCGCCGGGGGCCGGCACTGGCCGCGGATCAATAAGATGATGGCTGTAGAGAGAGGATAATCATGACCACAGAGGAACTGGTAGAACAGATCACCGGCCAGGTTCTGGCCAAACTGCGGGAATCTTCGGGCGGCGCAGCTGCCGGCGGGAATGACGGGAATGGCGGGAACGGGCCGGTCGCCGGTTCTCAAGCGCCCCCCCAGGCGGGAAGTGCCGCGCCGGCCCGGCCGGCGGCCACCGCGCCCCCCGAGCTCCCGGGACTTCGCCCCGCCGAGTTGGCCCGGTACATCGATCACACCCTGCTCAAGCCCGAGGCCACCCGGGAGCAGGTCGACAAGCTCTGCGAAGAAGCGGTGGAGTACGGCTTCTACTCGGTCTGTGTCAACACGACCTGGACCGCCTACTGCGCCCGCAAGCTGAGGGGCAAGGGGGTGAAGGTCTGCACGGTGGTCGGCTTTCCCCTGGGCGCCATGGACAGCCGGGCCAAGAGCTTCGAGACACGCAGCGCCCTCGAGAACGGCGCGGATGAGATAGACATGGTGATGAACGTCGGAGCGTTGAAGTCGGGAGATCTTAAAACCGTCGAGGAGGACATCCGTTGGGTGCTGAGGGCCTGCCGGCAGAACACGGTCCTCAAGGTGATCATCGAAAATGCCCTGCTCACCGACGAGGAGAAGGTCCTGGCCTGCCAGATCGCCAAGAGCGCCGGGGCTCACTACGTGAAGACCTCCACAGGCTTCGCCTCCTCCGGAGCGACCGTGGAGGACATCGCCCTGATGCGCAGAACCGTAGGTCTGGAGATGGGGGTCAAGGCGGCCGGGGGGGTGCGCAGCTACGAGGACGCGGTGACCATGATCCAGGCTGGAGCCAGCCGGCTCGGAGCCAGCTCGAGTGTGGCGATCGTCACCGGCGCCAAGAGCCAGTCTACCTACTAGGTTCTTTGAGATAATCGGAGGCAAGGCCTGTGACCGACGAGGTAAAAGCCCGCAAGGAGATCCTGGAGGCGGGAAAACGTCTGCAGCAGCGATTCTTCGTAGCGGCCAACGACGGCAACATCAGCGCCCGTCTGAATGGGGGAAGAATCCTGATCACGCCGACCGGCGTGAACAAGGGGGACCTGGATGCGCAGATGCTGCTCACGGTTGACGAGCAGGGTAATGTGCTCAGCGGGGATCTGAAGCCTACCTCCGAGATGAAGATGCACCTGGCCGTGTACGGCCAACGTCCCGACGTGGAAGCTATCGTTCACGCCCATCCCCCCACGACTACCGGTTTTGCCACCTCCCGCATCCGTCTCGATCAGGATGTGATCCTTCCGGAAGTCGTGTTCGGGTTGGGCAGGATCGGTTTTTCCGAATACGGCACCCCCACTACCGAGCAGGTGCCGGAGGCGGTTTCCCGGGAGATAGCCGACTGCGACGCTGTGCTGCTGGCCAACCACGGAGCAATGACCGTGGGAGCCTCGGTGATGCAGGCCTACTACCGGATGGAGACCCTCGAGATGTACGCCCGCATCCGTCTGGTCACGATCCAGCTGGGCGGTCCCGCCGCCTTGAGCGATCCGGAGATCGAAGAGCTGTTCCAGGTCCGCCGGCAGCGGGGCTGGGGCGGGTCGCCGGCCCTGGAAATCGATCCCCGGGCCGTGGAGCTGATCAGCCAGGTCGTGCTCCAGGTGCTGCAGGCCCAGGGAACAGCCTCCGGCTCTAGCTCTAGAAGGTGATCAGTACCTTTATTACCCCCTGTTCCGCGCTTCCGGCGGTTACAAAGGCTTCCTCGATCTGTTCCAGTGGAAAGCTGTGAGTTATCAGTTTTTTGTGTTTAAACACGTTTTGCGAAAGCAGCTTGAAAGCGAGGGGAAACCCCCAATTCGGAATAGCGTGGGAGGCGGCAAGCGTGAGCTTCTTGAAATGGAAAGTGTTGGCGTCGAAGGTGATATCCGGCTCCGGAAAGCTGATTCCGTTGTACACGATATCCGCGCCAAAGCAGGCAAGATCGAAAAGCGGGGCAATCGTGCGGGGCGGGGAGGTCACCATGATTTTTTGGAAACCCTCGGGAAAGCGTCCTTTTACTTTTTCCAGCCAGCCCTGCTCGGCGGTGTCGAAAACATCGGTTGCGCCCATGGACTCCGCCGCCTCGATTCTCCGTTTTCCCCGCCCGCTGGCAAAAGACCTCCCCAGGACGGCGATATTCTCGGCCCCTGCCGCTGCAGCCAGGCCGGTACAGAATAGCCCGATGATCCCCGGTCCTGAAATACAGACATCCTGGAACGGCTCCAGCCGCGCCCTCCGGACCACGTCTAAGGCCACGGTCAACGGCTCCGCCAGGGCGGCTTCCGAGAAATCCAGCTGAGAGTAAGGCACAACCATGGCCCTTGGCACCCGCAGATACTCGGCCATCCCGGCCCGGTCATCCATGTAGGTTTGGATGTTGCGGCAGTACGCAGGCCTGCCCTGAAGGCAGGGCTGGCAGTTCCCGCAGCTCACGTTGTTCTGTACGACTACACTCTGGCCGATCTGCAGGTCCGTGACCGTCCCCCCCAGTTCGTACACGGTCCCTGCCACCTCGTGACCCAGTGGAATAGGAAATTTTTGCGGAAAGTCGCGATAAAAGTGCAGGTCCGTTCCGCAGATGCCGCAGGTCTTGATCTGCACAACGACCTCGCCCGGACCGGGCTTCCTGTACTGATCTTCCTTTACCGCGATAGTTTTCTTTGCCGTAACCCATGCAGACTTCATCTCGACACGCTCCTCCTCCGTCATTTGCTCCGGACGGCCAGGCTTATGCTCTCGAGGATCTGTCGCGCCGTCAGGCCGTGCTTCTCGTACAGCTGCTCTATGCCGCCGGACTCCCCGAAGGTATCCTTGACGCCGACCCTGGTTACCGGCACCGGATGATGCTCCGCCAGTACCTCCGCGGTGACGCCGCCCAATCCCCCGAGGATGCTGTGTTCCTCCACGGTAACCACAGCTCCGGTTTTTCTTGCTGATTCTACGATCGCAGCGGTGTCGATCGGCTTGATCGTATGGATGTTGATGAGCTCTGCGTCGATACCCTCTTGTTCCGCCGAGGCCACCGCTTCTGCCGCCCGGCCGAGCAGGATGCCCGTCACGAGCACCGTGACATCCGAACCCTGCCGGATTCGAATTGACTGTCCGATCCGAAACTGCGCATCCCGTTCGAAAAGGACGGGTACCTCTGTCTTTCCCAACCGAATGTAGACCGGCCCTTCCTGTGCGGCCGCTGCTGCGATTGCCTGTTCGGTTTGAACCGCGTCCGCCGGAACAACAACGGTCATGTTGGGAAGCGAGCGCATCAGGGCGATGTCGATAAGGGTCTGATGGCTCGCTCCGTCCCCCGAAGCGGTGAAGCCGCTGTGGGAGGTCGCGATCTTGACGTTCAAGGCCGGATAGGCAATGCATTGCTTGATCTGATTCAGAGCCCTTTCGGTCGCAAACACGGCGAAGGTGCTGGCGAAGGCAATTTTCCCGCAGGCCGCCAGCCCGGCAGCCACGGAGTAGAGGTTCTGCTCCGCTATCCCGACGTTGAAAAAACGCTCGGGATATTTCTCGGCGAACTTTGCCGTACGCGTCGATGAGGGCAGATCCGCATCCAGGGCCACGATCCGCCGGTCCGCCTCGCCGAGGCGAAGCAGCGCCTCGCCGTAGCCGTCGCGGGTGGATTTTTTTTCTCCGCCTGGTCTCAATTCCCTCATCTGCCCTCGAGCTCCGCCATCACCTCTGCAAACTGCTGCTCGGTCAGCGCACAGCTGTGGCATTCCTTTTTGTCCTCCAGAAATGGTATGCCCTTGCCCTTGATGGTCCTGGCGATGATCACCCCCGGTTTCCCTGATACTCGATCCAACTCCGCCAGGCCCCGCAGGATCTGTCCTGGGTCGTGACCGTCGACCTGGATCACTTTCCAGCCGAAGGCCTCCCATTTGCTCTCCAGAGGCTCCAGCCGCATGAACGATTCCGTCGATCCGGAAATCTGGAGATTGTTCCTGTCCACGAAGGCTGTCAAATTATCCACTCGATAGTGGCAAGCCGCCATGGCAGCCTCCCAGACGCTGCCCTCGTCCAGCTCCCCGTCTCCCAACAGCGCATAGACCCGGTAGTCCTTTCGGTCCAGCTTTCCCGCCAGAGCCATACCCAGGGCAACCGAAAGGCCAAGGCCCAGAGCGCCCGTGGACATGTCCACCCCCGGGGTCAGCTTCATGTCCGGATGACCCTGCAGAATCCCCCCGAAGCGTTTGAAGCTGCCCAGCTGCTGCACCGGGAAATAGCCCGCCTCGGCGAGCGCCGCGTACAGCGCGGGAGCGGCGTGCCCCTTGCTCAACACCAAACGGTCGCGCTCATCCCATTCAGGATCCTCCGGCCGGTGGCGCATCCAGCCGAAATACAGGCAGGTGAGGATTTCCACACAGGAGAGGGAGCCGCCGTAGTGTCCCGGCGTGCCGCTATCATGGATCATGCGCACGATGCGCCTGCGCAGGCTGCGGGCATGTTTTTCCAGTTCCACGATCGTATTCTCTGTACCCATCGTCCCCGGCTTTCTTCGCCAATCTTATCTCAAGCCACCCTGATCTGTCCATTCGCTTGCCACGCACCCCCTGCCTTCGATAAGGTTGTTATTGAGGTTACCAGGCGCAGTACGAGAGAACCGAGGCGAGGAGAGGGACGTATGAAATTGCAGCTGGCGCTGGATCAGATCAGCCTGGATCAGGCGGTCGAGGCCGTATCCGAGACTCAGGATCTGATCGACATCGTGGAGATCGGCACCCCCTTCATCATCAAAGAAGGGCTGGCCGCCGTGGCGGCGATGAAGAAACGCTTTGCCCGTCTTACGGTTGTGGCGGATCTGAAGATCGTCGACGGCGGAGCATACGAGTCCCGTATCGCCTTTGAAGCAGGGGCCGATATCGTAACCGTCCTGGCCCTGGCCTACGAGGTGACGGTGAGGGAGGCGGTACGGGAAGCCCGGAAGCAAGGCGGATCGATCATGGTCGATCTGCTCGGGGTCGAAGACATCCCCGGCGGGATAGCCCGGGCCGAGGCGATAGGGGCGGGGTACCTCTGCATACATACCGCCTCCGATCTGGGCGGACCGGACCGGGAAACCCTCTGCGGTCTGGAAAAGGCCGTAGCCGCGGTCAGGAGCAGCAGGATCGCGGTGGCGGGGGGCATCACTCTGGAAACCGTGGAACAGATCATCCAAAGGAAGCCCGAGATCCTGATCGTCGGGGGAGCCATCATGAAGCAGGAGGACAGACGCGAGGCGGCCCTGCGTTTCCGGCAGCTGATAGATCGGGCGGACAGGGAGGCTGGATGAACTTTCACGGATATGCCGAGGCGATCAAACGGGAGATCGACGAAGCCCTGAGCGGATTGGATCCGGGGCCCTGCGAGCGGCTGGCCGATTGGATTGTCCGCTCGAAGCGGATCTTCCTGGCGGGGATGGGCAGATCGGGTTTGATAATGAAGGCCTTTGCCATGAGGTTGATGCACCTGGGTCTGGAGGCCCACGTTGTCGGAGAAACCACGACCCCGGCGATCGCAGCGGGGGACCTGTTGCTGATCGGCTCCGGGAGCGGGGAGACGGAAAGCCTGCTGGCCACCGCCCGCAAGGCCAAAACCCTGGGGATCAATGTGGCCCTGATCACCATACATCCCGGATCATCCATAGGGCAGCAGGCGGATCTGGTCGTGCGGGTTCCGGCCACCACGCCCAAGTCTGCCCAGCCCTCTGCGGCTGCCTCGATCCAGCCCAAGGGATCTCTGTTCGAACAGACCATGCTCCTGATCTGCGAGTCCGTGGTACTGCGCCTGATGGAGATGCGCGACATCGACCCCGAGGGGATGTTCCTCCGCCACGCCAACCTGGAGTAGGCTCAGCGCCGCAGCGGCGCCCTGCTTGCGCGGCGGAGGGATTCGTCTTAGACTTTATCTACAACCGAACAGGGGGCAAGCCATGGAGTACCGTTTCTTTGGAAGCACTGGGGCCGAGGTTTCGGAGCTGGTAATGGGCACCCAGACCTGGGGGTGGGTGGCTGATGAGAAGACGGCTCATGAGATGGCCGACCGGTTCGTTGCAGTCGGCGGCAACTGCTTCGACACGGCGAATATCTACAACGAGGGCGCCTCTGAAACGATACTGGGCGCCTGGCTCAAGAAAAAGGGAAACAGAGACGACTATTTCGTCACCTCCAAGGTCTTTTTCCGGGCTGGAGAAGGGGTGAACGACTCCGGGCTGTCGCGGAAACACATCCTGAAACAGGTAGAAGGCAGCCTGAAGCGGCTGCAGTCCGACTATATCGATCTGTACCAGACCCACTGCTTCGACTACACCACCAGGATGGAGGAGACCCTGCAGGCTTTCAACGATCTGGTGAGGAGCGGAAAGGTTCGGTACATCGGGACCAGCAACTGGAGCGCCTCCCAGCTGGTCAGGGCGCTGCAGATTGCCCGCCATGGAGGTCTGGCCCCAATCACCTCCCTGCAGGCCGAATACAGCCTGATCGTCCGCAGCAGCGAGTGGGAGCTCCTCCCGTTGTGCGAGCAGGAGGACCTGGCGTTCCTGGCCTGGTCGCCCCTGGCCGGCGGCTGGATGGCCGCCAAGTATCGAAGAAACCAGGAGCCCCCGGAAAACAGCAGGGTGGGCCGACAGGACAGGTGGGATGATCAGCCCGAGCAGCGGGAGAGCGAGCTCACCTGGCGGGTCGTCGACGCACTCCTCGAAGTGAGCAGGGAGATCGGCAAGAGTCCGGCCCAGATCGCCCTGAACTGGATACTCCGGCAATCGCGGCGCATCATGCCCATCCTCGGTGCGCGTACCCTCGAACAGTTCGAAGAGAACATCGGAGCCACCGGCTGGTCGCTGAGCCAGGATGCACTGCACAGGCTCAATGAGGCCAGCCGCATACCGCTTCCCTATCCATACAGCTTCATCAGTCGCTACGCCAAGCGAAGCAAGGCGGATTGACGGGGTGGAAGCACAATCCCGTTGCCGGAACCGGCCTTGAGCTACATCCTGTCGAATATCGGGGCCAGGGCTTCGTAGCAGCTGTTGAAAAGCTCAAACAGCTGCTGGTAGCTCCGGCGGCTCTGCGGGTCCGCGCTCGGCTCCTGTATTAGAGAAACCGGGTTCAACTGTTCGATGACGCGGAAGCTCTCGAAAACTCCGGCGCCCACCCCGCCCACGATTGCGGAGCCGAGGGTGTTCGCCCCTTCGCGCAGCGCGGGCACCTGGATCGATTCCTGGAACACATCGGCGAAGATCTGTCTCCAGAGCCGTGATTCGGCGCCGCCGCCGATGGCGCGCATCTGCTGCACCCCGACGCCCTGAGAGGCGATGGCGTCCCTTATTATCTTCAGGTTGTAGGTGATCCCCTCCAGCACGGAGCGGATGATATCGCAGCGGTTGTGAGAAGCGCTCAGCCCGATGAACGCCCCCCTGGCTTTGGGATTCCAGCGGGGGCTCCTCTCGCCTCTCAAGTAGGGCAGAAAAACGAGATTCTTTGCTCCCGGGGGGGATTTTTCGGCCTCCTGGGTCATGTAGGTGTAGGGGCTGGTTCCGGTGAGCTCCGACACCTGTTTCTCCGCTGCGCAGATCGTCTCTTTGAGCCACTGAAAAGAACCACCTCCCATCTGCATGGTTCCGTATACGTACGTCATGCCGGGATCGACCGAACAGATGTTGAACAGGGTCATCTGCGGATCGGTGACCATCTGCCGGCTGGCCAGGCTGATCCAGGAAGAGGTTCCCAGGTAGATATAGGCTTTGCCTTCCTCATAGACCCCGGCCCCCAGGTTTCCGCACGGACCGTCGCCCGCACCCAGAACGACGGGGGTCCCGGAGGCCAGAGCGCACTGCTCGGCGGCGGCGCGGCTCACCGTGCCTGCCCGGTCCGTGGAAGAGCGGATTTCAGGAAGCTTCTGTCTGTCGATGCCGGCCAGCTCCAGGACCTCCTCCGACCAGTCCCGGCTGCTCATATCGAGGGCTGCGGTGCCGGAGGCATCGGAGTAGTCCGTCGCGAACGTGCCGGTCAGACGAAGGACGATGTAGTCTTTGGGCTGAAGGAACTTGTAGGTTTTCCCGTATATCCCGGGTTCTTTCTCCTTCAGCCACATGAATTTCGGCAGGGAATAGGTCGGGTAGACCTTGTTTCCGGTAAGCCGGTAGTAGCGTTGTTCGTCGATGCGCTCGAGCAGTCGCTCGGTCTGGGCCGTGCTCCTGCGGTCCGCCCAGATCAGACAGTCCCGCAGGGGTTTGCCGTCGCGATCCACCGGCAGGCAGGCCATCATCTGCCCGCTGAAGCTCACCACCGCGATATCGCCGGGGTTCAGACCGTGCTTTTCGATCAGCTCCCGGGTCGTAGCGCAGAACGCGGACCACCAGGAATCCGGGCTCTGCTCCGCCCAGGTCTCCCGTGCGGAAAGGGTCGGGTATTCGGCGAAGAGGCTGTCCAGGTACTTCCCCTGGTCCGAATACAGAGCCGCTTTCAGGCCCCCGGTTCCCAGATCGTACGCCACGATGTAGCCCATCGGCTCCCCCTCCCTCTTTCCTCACCGCCGGCTTATTCGAGGTTTCGATGACGGCGGATCATAGCAGCCTCGTCCACCCCCAACCGTTCCATGAGAACCAGGCAGAGCAGCTCCTGGGCCACCCAAAGGCACAGCTCGAACTGCGAGCCCATCGGCAGAATCGATTTCCAGGCGCCCCGATCGGTCTTGAAGGTCTGCGCCGGCAGATTGACCACCGCATCCGCCAGGCGGGCGATTTTGCCTTGAGGATTGGCCGTGATGGTCGCCACCCATGCCCCGGCCTTCTTGGCCAGAGAGGCGGCGCTCAAGGTGGAAGGGGAGCCTCCCGAGCCGGAATTGGCGATCAGCAGATCGCCCCTCCCGATCCCGGGGGTGGTGTCATCCGAAACCCAATGAGCCTCCTTGCCCAGATGAACCAGTCTCATTGCCAGGGCCCGGGTGACCACGCCTACCCGGCCGGCGCCGCAGAGAAAGACCGCTTTCCCCCGGGCCACGATCTCGGCAAAACCTTCCAGCTCCTCCTGCCGCACCTGCTTCAACACATCCTGCATCTCGGTGACGATCTCAGGGAGGGCATTTCGGAGGGAAGGGTCGGAAGCCATTGTCTTGTCCCTATAGAGTACCCTGGCCCGCTCGTTTGTCAAGCTCGAGAGTGTCGTGCTACGATGAGGAAGGCCAACTCGAAGGATTGTGGAGGAGAGAAGCTTGCGGCAGGCCGACAAACCAACCTTCTATTTTATCGGTGTTAGCACAGGTCGATCCTCCATCATGCGGGTATTCCCCGAATGGGCCAGGTACCTCGATTTGGGCGACTGCGCTCTGGAGGGAGTCGATTTCCGTCGCCACGATGCCCCTGAGTCGTACCGCAAAGCAGTCAGTTTCATCAAGCACGACCCCCTGTCCTTGGGAGCGGTAATCACAACCCACAAGATCGATCTGCTGGCCGCTTCCAGGGATCTCTTCACTGAGCTGGACTACCATGCGCAGCTGATGGGGGAGATCAGCGTCATATCCAAGCGCGGGGGCAGGCTGGTGGGACGGGCCATGGATCCGGTCAGCAGCGGCCTTGCCCTGGAAACGTTCCTCCCGAAAGGCTACTGGCGCCGGAGCGGGGCCGAGGTGTTCGTGATCGGAGCCGGGGGTTCGGCGGCCGCCATCACCAGCTATCTGCTGGACGGCGCCCATGGACGGAACAGGCCGCCCCGGATTACCGTCTCCAACCGCTCCAACCCCCGTCTGCGGGAAATAGAGAGGATCCACAAGGAGATAGGGGAGGAGGTTCCCCGGAAGTACGTGCATGCCCGGGAGCCGGAGGACAACGATGCGGTGGTCAACCGGCTGCCCGATTACTCCATGGTGATCAACGCCACCGGATTGGGCAAAGACGCTCCCGGCTCCCCCCTTACCGGGCAGGCCCGCTTTCCCCGCAACGGCATAGCCTGGGAGTTCAACTATCGCGGCGATCTGGAGTTTCTCCGGCAGGCCCGAGCTCAGAAAGAGCAGCGCGGTCTCACGGTGGAGGACGGCTGGATCTACTTCATCCACGGTTGGACCAGAGTGCTGGCCGAGATTTTCAACGTCGATATTCCTACGGAGGGAAAGGTCTTTGAGGACCTTGCCCGGATCGCAGCTCGGGTCCGATAGAGATCTCCCTCTGCATCTACTCCGGCGAGGCTGGCCGCAGCTAGGGTAGACCTAGAGAAACAGGGCTTCCACAAGAGGAACTGCAAACAGAAGGGCGAAATACAAATATTCCCCGCCTGAAAAATGTTTTCTTGACAGCTCCCCTCTATCCTCTAAAATACTAGGTGTACATCACACTACTAAGGAGGTGTTGTCTATGTACAAAAAAGTTACACTCATCATCGTTCTGCTGGCTGTGCCGCTGCTCCTGTTTGCAGGGGGCAACAAACCGGCGCCCCGAGCGGAGACCGTAT
>CAZPPB010000098.1:0-14748 GCA_964588355.1 uncultured Spirochaetaceae bacterium
TCGCCGTGGCACCCAAGCTGGAGCTGCTTCTGGGCAACTACGAGCTGGGCATCGGCGCCTTCTACCAGATCGATCTCACGCCCAAGGGGATACTGACGTTGACCGGACCGCTGAGGGACCTGGACCTGTTTGCCGAGGCCATGATCCAATGGGGTTCGGACCGGACCTTCGTGGACTTCAGCCCGCCGCCGGATACCTACACCGTCGAGAATGAGCTGCTGTTCAGCGGCACCGCCGGGTTCAGCTACATCAACCCAGACTGGAACCTCTCCCTGATCGCCCAGTACTTCTTCAACGGCCAGGGGTACAAAGAAACGTTCAGCTCGACTTCGCCTCAGGTAAGCTCCGCCCTGCTGGCCGGCGATATCACGGCGGCGGATCTGCTCTACCCCGGCAGGCACTACCTGGCCGCCAGTATCGGCTGGTACGAACTGCTCGATTCCGACTTCAGCCTCTCCCTGCTGTATCTGGCCAACTTCAGCGACCGTTCCGGGCTGATCACCCCGACCGTTACCTGGGAGCCGATCGATCACGTGTCGCTGAGCACCGGTTTTCGTTTCAGCTACGGGCAGAGCGGGGACGAGTACGGGCCAAACGAATACGATCCTGCCGCCGGTCACCTGGCCTGGACATTCACAGCTTCCTTGGGGGGCGGGCGTTTTTGAGTCAAGCTGTCTCTCTGGTCGATCCAGCTTCCGAGGTAGTTCAATAACGGAGATGCAGGTATGAGCAAGTCCTTTATCCTCAACCCCGCCAACGGGCAGATCGTAACCGAACAGAAGCGCCATACCGCCGAGGATCTAAAAGCCGCCGTGGCCAGGGCACGGAAAGCCCAGGCAGAGTGGCAGGCGGGCGGTCTGGCGTACCGCTCCCGGATCATCCGGGCCGTGTCTGCCATCATAGCGGAGCGGGCAAAACAGTTGACCGACACGATCTGCGCCACCTCGGGCAAACCCCGGGTCGATGCCCTGGGCACGGAACTGTTGACCGCGGCCCTGGTTTGCCGCTATTACCCGCGGCTGGCCCGGCGCACCCTGCGGCCAAAGCGGATCCGAAGAAGCTCAGTTCTGTTCTTCAACAAGCGTTCCCGGCTGCTGCGGGAACCCTACGGCGTGATCGGGATCATCAGCCCCTGGAACTACCCGCTGGGCATCCCGATGCACGAGCTTGTCCAGGCGCTGCTTGCCGGCAATACGGTCGTGCTCAAGGTAGCCACCCAGAGCCAGCCTGTCGGGGAGGCGATTGCCGATCTCTTTCGCGACGCCGGCCTGCCCAAAGGGGTTCTCAACCTCATCCATCTGCCCGGTTCGGAGGCGGGCCGGGCTTTCGTCCGCTCCGGCATCAACAAACTCCTGTTCACCGGCTCGACTGAGGTCGGAAACAGCCTCATGGCCGAAGCGGCGGATCGGCTGCTACCCCTGAGCCTGGAGTTGGGGGGAAACGATCCGATGATCGTGCTACGGGATGCTTCCTTGAGCCGGGCTGTGGATGGAGCAGTCTGGGCGGGCCTCAGCAACTCGGGCCAGTCCTGCGGCGCGGTCGAGCGCATCTACGTGGAGGAGCCGCTGTATGATCGGTTTATCGAGCTGCTCAAACGGCGGATCGGATTCCTGCGTTTCGGTGTAGAGTTGGGCGCCCTCACGACCGCCTCGCAAATCGACTCGATACGCTCGATGGTCGAGGATGCCCGCAGGGCGGGCGCCAGGGTCTGGATCTGTAACGCCGCAGATACAAACGGAAAGGATCCGGCCGCAGGGACCCCCGAGGGCAAACCGCCCTACATCCATGCCCCCGTGGTGATCGAGAACGCAGATGAAAGCATGCTGGTGCATACCCGGGAGATCTTCGGACCCATTCTGGCCGTGAAAAAGGTGAAAAACGCCGAGGAGGCGCTGCGCTGGGCCAACGATTCCAGGCTGGGACTGTGCGCCTCTATCTGGAGCCGGGATCGTCGTACCGCCCGGAAGCTTTCGGAACGGCTTCAGGTCGGCGTGGTGATGATCAACGACCACCTGATGAGCCACGGCATGCCGGAAACGCCTTGGGGAGGCTACAAGCAGTCCAGTATCGGACGCTGCCACGGGGAGCTGGGTTTCCTGGAAGTAACTCAGGCCAAGGTCGTCGTGGATGACCTCCTGCATCGATCGCCCCGTAACTTCTGGTGGCTTCCCTACGACGAGCACTTGGAGGAAGGGATTCTCGGCGCAATAGACGCCCTTTTCGCCCGCTCTTTAGGCAGGCGGCTGCGGGGTTTCTTCAGATTGATGCGCAGTTACCTTGGAAGTTTCAGGCCTGCGGAAAAAACTGCCCGGCCGGAGCAATGATTCAGAGGCCGGCTGTGCCGCTGCCGGCACCGCCGCCCGGGGTCTACGAGGGGGGTCTATCAGTCCTCCCCGGGCTCCGGCCGGCCCCGCTTCTTCTTGAGCACCGATCGCCGTTTCTTCTCCTGAAGCCGGCGCTCCCGGGCTGCTCCGCCGGGCCGGGTGGGCCTGCGGCGCCTGGGCTTTCGGGCCGCCTGACGGATCAGCGAGCAGAGCCGATCCACCGCATCCTGGCGGTTTCGTTCCTGGGAGCGGAAGCGCTTGGCTTCGATAACCAGGACGCCCTCCTCCGACAGCCTTCTGCCTGCCAGGGTGGCAAGGCGGGAGCGTACCTCCTCGGGCAAACTCGGGGAGCCGAGAAGATCGAAGCGCAGCTGCACCGCCGAGGAGCTCTTGTTGACCTTCTGGCCTCCCGGACCGGTGGCTCGGATGAACTCGAGGCGGATCTCTCGCTCGTCGATTGAAATGTCCGGGGTTACGGCAATCCTGGCCATGACTTCACTGTGTATCAGCCCGGTTGGGCGAATCGAACCTGTAGCCGACCCGGTGGACCGTTACGATGTACTTGGGCCGGGCGGGATCGTCTTCGATCTTTTTGCGCAGGTTGGCGACATGCTGATCCAGGGTTCTGGTTGTTCCCTCATAACAGATCCCCCAGATCTCATCCAGGATCTCCGCACGGGACAGGACCTTCCCGGGGCGCTCGAAAAACAGGGACAGAAGCTCGAACTGCCTGGCTGAAAGGGGGAAGGATTTTCCCCCCTTCTTGCCCTCGAGCCGCTGCGGATCGATCTCCACGTCCCCGAAGCGCAAGGGCTCGCTCTGCGTCGGCTTGCCGCCGCTACCGGCCGAGCGGCGCCGCAGCAGCGCCCTGACTCGGGCCAGGAGCTCGCTGACACCGAAGGGTTTTACCACGTAATCGTCGGCGCCCAACTCCAAGCCGGCGACCTTGTCAGGCTCCTGTCCTTTGGCGGTGAGCATCAAGATGGGTGTATGGACGTCCGTCTTTCTGATCCGGCGGCACACTTCGTAGCCGCTGAACTCGGGAATCATGATATCCAGCAACACCAGATCGGGCCTGCGGCTCCTGTACAGTTCCAGGGCTCGGCGGCCGTCCCGGGCTGAGTCGACCCGATACCCCTCCCCGGCCAGCATATCCTCGAGACCAAGAAGGATAGCCGGGTCATCTTCAACGATCAGTATCCGCTGCACCGTAAACCTCCTCTAACTTGCCCCGGCCAAAGGCAGCTGAATCCGAAAAATGCTTCCTCCCCCCTCCCGCGGAAGGTACAGGACATCGCCACCGTGATCCCGGAGAATACGCCGGGTAATGGACAGGCCCAGACCGCTTCCCCGCACCTTGGCGGTCAGACAGTCCTCCCCCCGGTAGAACTCTTCGAAGATCTTTCTGGTCTGCGAGGCGGGAACACCCCTGCCCCGGTCCATCACATCGATGTGGACCCGGGATTCCTCCCGCCGGAGCACCACCTCGATCGCCTTCTGCTCTTCGGAGTACTTCTCCGCGTTGGACAGCAGGTTCAACAGGGACTGCTTGAGGCTCTCCGGATCACCCTCCACCCACAGCGCCGCATCCGCGGATGGCTCTCTGCACAGCTGAAGATCGAAACCGATCTGCTCGTACCGGGGCCGCTGGTTCTCCACCGTCTCCCGGCACAGAGAGAGCAGATCGACCCGCTGCCTGGCGTATTGTTTTCGTCCCTGCTCCATCCTGGAGAAATCGAGCACATTGTTGATCAAACGGGTCAGCCGTTGCGACTCGGAGACCATGAGGGACAGGTATTCGCGCCTCTTGACCTCGCTGCGCTGTCTGCCGGTTTTGAGCATCTCCGCAAACATCCGGATCGAGGTGAGAGGGGTTTTCAGCTCGTGAGACACATTGGCCACGAAAGTGGTCTTCTGGCGGGCCAGCAGCACCTCAGCCCGCACCGCCCTCAATACCAGAATCCCGCCGGCCAGAATCGACACGAACAGGATCGAGATCAGCGCCCAGAGGACCCGGGCTACCCGTTGCGCCCGGGAGATGACCGCCTCCGGATCCGTGAGGTAGGCCGCCGCCTCCCAGAGGGGCAGTACGGCACTGAGCTCCCGGGCCACAAAGGGCCGGCGATAGTCTCTGCTCCCGCTTTCCTCGGGAGCTACCAGCGGTCGCCCCTGTTCATCCACCAGGGTGAGGATGCGCACCGCCGTGTATAACTGGGGGATCAGGGTGATCAATCTGTCCCGCAGCCCGGTGTCCGAAATCACGCAACCCACCAGCCGTCCGTCGGCCAGGCGCTTCCAGAACAACAGGGACAGCCGATCGTCCACGAATCGGGAGATCAGCCCCTGATCCCGCTCCTTCGTGATCTCATCCAGGCGCAGATCCCGGGAGATGAAGATCGAGGGGGGCGGCTGCTCCTGCTGTTCCGCGCCGGGAGCCGAGGGCAGCAGGACCCGCGGCCGGGCTTTCAACCCCTCCTCCGTCGCCTGTTCGTAGATCCTCTCCTGGAGCTCTTCATCCATCTCGAACTGACTCCTGGCCAGCTGCCGCTCCACGCCGGCGATCCGCTTCTCCTGTTCCGGCTGCTGCGCTACGATCTCATCCTCGAAAGCAGCAGCGATATCCTGGAACACGGGAACCTCTAGGCGATTGCTCAAGAAATCGCTGTTCAAGCTGAGGAAGGAAAGCTCGCCGGCATCCAGATCTCCGCCCACCCGGGGCCAGAGGATCTCGAACTGCGCAGACAACAAGAAAGTCGATCCAACCAGGGCAGTTGTCTCACGCCACTGACGCAGCAACCTTTCAGGATCGGAGATGGGGTCAAGGGGAGCGGAGTCGGCCAGGTCGCGCTCGATCCGACCCAGCTCGGTCTCCACCAGAGATACCAGATAGACAACCTCGGCCAACAGGGTCCCTTCCAGCTGCTTCTCGATGTAGGCTTCTTCCCGGTTAATCGATCTTACGGCGATCACCGCCAGAAGAATGCCGGGGACAATCACAACCAGGGCGAAGATCCAACCGAGGCGTTTGCTGCGAACCGGGGTTCCTATTTTGCCCATCCCCTTTCCATCATTCTCTGCTTTTCTGCTGTGACAGCTAAAAACCTCATTATTATGCGTGAAGCCGGCCTTTCGATTCAACAAGCCAATGAAATTTTTACCCCGTCCTCGATGCGCACCGGCCCGCCGGCCGCCCTGTTGCCACTCGGCGGCTGTCAGGCGTCCCGGCGGCCGGCCTTTGTGCGTCAATCAGAAGCCTGCCGGCGAGTCGTAGGGAACCGCCCCCAGGTGGCACACAGCATCGTCACAGACCAGGCCGTTCACCCCGAAGTCGTTCAGTTCCCCGAAGTACTCGAAGCCCAGATCCACGCCGGGGCGGCGGCTGTAGCGCATCCACTTCAGGGCGTTCAAGAACTGCTGCGCCTCCACCCCGGAAAGACTTTCATCCTTCTGGTATCCGGCCATGGCCGCCACACAGGCTTTGACAATCTTGGGCCACAATGATGCGAACAGCTCGGGGGAGGAAAAGATATCCAGGCCGATGATCCGCTGCCCCACAGCCACGATCACACCGGTCGTCCCTCTCTCCATTCGAGGTAGATCCTTGAGCTTCTGCTCGACATCCGACACGAGCTGCACCACCTCCTCGCTCCGGAATGCATCCTGGTAGGCTTCGGTATCGGAGCGCACCCCCAGCTTCCGGTTCGATTCGGCAACCTTGTTCCAGACCTCTGTCTGGTTGTTGCCGGAAGCTCCCTGAGCGGCCGCCCGCATCGAGTAGGTTCCCAGGTTCTTTTCGCTCTTGAACTCTCCGCTTACGTGGTGCCAGCGTCCGGATTCGACGCAGTACACGGGCAGCAGCAGCCGCTTGCGGCGGGCAGCTATCACTACGTCCCGGGCCACGATCCGATCCTGTTTGCAGCCGCTCAAGATCTCTCCCCCCATGATGAAGATACGCCGGTCGCTGCGGTTGCTGACCACGACCCAGGGAACATCGCCGCCGTCCTTCTCCCGGATCTCCAGGATGCCCCTCTCCAGCGCCTGATCCAGAGTCAGATACGAGGCGTGGCCGCTATTCGCCTGTGCGCTGCGGGCGTACACCGGCACGACCGTGAGGCTGCGGTAGGTGACGGGCTTGCCCGTTTCCAGCTGGCCGAGGAAACTCTGAAGCTCCTCTGCGGACTGGCTGAATCCCCAGACGGCGGGAATCAACATCCCGATCAGCACCATTGCTGCGAACACTGTTCTGTTCATTTCTCTCCTCCCGATCTGATTTTCTGAATGCCGGAGCACGCTCCGGCATTCACATCAGAAGAGGGTAGCACCGTAGGGATCAGCAGTTGTCAGGGCCAGGTAAAAGTGTTGTAAAAGAGATGTAAAACGAACGAAGTAAATAGTTTGACACGATCTGATCGCAATGAGATTCTAAGCCCGGGGTCGAGTAGTCGGTATGATGTTTGCTCAGTTACTGGGTTTTCTTGACACTCTGGAACCAGAAATATGCGGGACCGACCAAATCAACCGCTACTTTCAAAACAACTACGATCTTCCCGCCGATTGGAGTCGGGTCCGCAGGCGCTACCGGGAGATGACTCGAATCCACCTGGATCGCTTCGACAATCCGGAACTGAGCATGGCCCGGGCACCGGGTCGGGTCAACCTGATCTGGGAGCACACCGACTACAACGGCCTTCCGTGTTCCCCGTGGCCGTGAACCGGGACATGGCCGCCTTGTTTTCTCCGCGGAGCGATCGAAAGCTCGTGATTGCCAACACCGAGCAGAGCTTTTCCGAACGGATCTTCGACATCCAGCAGTCCATACCGCCCTTTCCGGCCGGGGACTGGGGCAGCTACTGTAAGGCGGCGGTATGGATCAGGCCATCTCCCTGTTGGGTCGATCCGGGCACGCCGTCAAAATCGACTTCTTCCCGCTGAGAACCCGAACCGCACCGCTTGCGCACAACTACACCATCGTGGTTGCCAACAGTACAGTCATGGCGGCCAAGACCGCCAAGGCGCTGGACAAGTACAACCGTCGTCCAATAGAGTGCCGTCTGGCCGCGGCGGTCTAGAAGAGGAATTCAGCATGCGCTGCGGGCGGGACGTCCCCCTGTCCCTGCTCGGGGATCTGAAAGAGGAGAAACTGGCAATCCCGGATTCGAAGATCTGGGAGATCGCCGATACCGCCCTGCACGAGCAACCCTACACCATGGAGGAGATCTCCGGAATCCTCGGGCAGAGCGTGGAGAAAACCTCCGCCCTTTACTGCAAACGAAGAGACGGATCGATCTTCCCCGAACCGGCGGGGGGCTTCAAGCTGCAGCAGCGTTAACGCCACGTGATAGATGAGGGACGCAGGGTCGAGCAGTCCGCACGGGCCTTAGAGGCGGGAGACATCCCGGGCTTCGGTGAACTGATGAATCGATCCCATCGCAGCTGCCGGGACCTCTATGAGATCAGCTGCCCGGAGCTGGATCGGCTGGTGGAGATCGCCCGACAAGCCGGCGCCCTGGATTCGCGCCTCACCGGGGCGGGATTCGGCGGCTGTACCGTCTGCCTGGTGGAGAACAAACTGGTGCAAGCGTTCATCGAACGGGTCGTTCGCAGCTACTACCGGGATTATCTGGGCCGGAAGGATCGGGAGCTCGACACGCTGATCTTTCCCTGTCAGGCTGCACAGGGCGCCGTTAGTTTGACCGGCCCATGATTTCAAGAAGGGACGGGAGAGAGTGGAGTTCTTCGGCTGGGGCGGCATCCTCCTCACAGAGATTCACAAAAAAGTGCTCGCCATTAGACCAAGTGGAGTTCGATGCCTTTATCAGTGATCAGCTCTGCGTAATAGTTATCTACCGCTTTATCCGTGACAATTACATCAAACTCATTGAGCTCTGCAAAATACGCCCCTTCAATCTTGCCGAACTTGGTTGAATCAACCAATAAAATCTTCGTCTGGCTTGTTTCAATAGCGGCCCTCTTTGTTTCTACTTCGTAACGAAAAGGCGTCGTTATACCCAGTTTCTCGCTGATGCCGCCTGCCGAAATGAAGGCTTTATTGGCGCGGTTCTCATTGATCAACTGGACCCCAACTGAAGATTCGAACATCGCCGTGTCTCTGTGAAAGTATCCGCCGGCAAAAATAAGATTCGGAAGGTTCTTATTATATATTTGCAGGAGTATATTCATAGAGTAGCAGATAAGGGTTATCTCTAAATCATTCGGAATGTATCCGACAAGCCTTTCTGTTGTCGAACCACTATCGATTATAACAATATCCTTCTGCCTTATCAAAGAAGCGGCCTTCTTGCCGATTCTGTTTTTTTCATCCATTCGGATGCTCTCTTCCGAATCGAGATAGTATTTCTTCTGATCCCAAGATATTCCATCAGGACGAAGAATAGCTCCACCGGGTATTAGAGTTAGTACGTTTGCTCCAGATAAAAAATTGAGATCCCGCCGGATAGTCATCTCGGATACATCTAATTTTTTTGCCAGTTCTTTTATCCGGACAATATTGGATGCTCTGAGAGTGTGAATGATATTATTCAGTCTCTCAATCTTCTTCTGCACCTCATAGACCCTATGCAAATATGCTGCGTTTTACGTAAATTGACAGATATCGATATCCGGACGATTTCATCAATCCATGTAGTAACCGCCGTTGATGTTCACGGTTTCCCCTGTAATAAAAGATGATTCGTCCGAGACGAGGAAACGTATCAGGTTTGAAATGTCCTCCACAGTTCCCAGTCTTCTTAAAGGAATTTTATCCGCCATGCTTTTTTTCTTACTCTCATCCCAGTAACTTATCATTCGCGTCAACACAGCATGCGGTGCGACCGCGTTCGCTGTAATTCCATACGGCCCCAGCTGTCTAGCCGTAGAGCGGGTGAGAGATATCACACCCCCCTTTGAGGCTCCATAGGCAAAAACTGTCGTGCTATCCCCGTTCTTGCCCGTGATAGAAGCCACATTAACGATTCTCCCGTATTTTCGTTTTTTCATTATTGGTGTAACAGAGCGAATAGCGTATAAAACACCCTTCACGTTTACATCGAGAGTCTTGTCAATGATATCATCCGTGGTCTGTTCAATTGTTCCTGTGATCAATACACCTGCATTATTGACAAGGATGTCGATTTTGCCAAACGAATCTACAGCACTCTGGATCAGGTTGCCAACTTGTTGCGGGGAGGCCATGTCACAAACAACGGCCAAACAACTTCCCCCGTTTTTAGTGATCTCCATCTCAACGCGTTTTAGTCCATCCTCCTGGATATCGGAAACCACAACTGTGGCACCTTCCTTGGCAAGGTCCAAAGAGACCTGCTTACCCATTCCTTCCGCAGCCCCAGTAACAATAGCAACTCTGTCTTTAAATCGTTCCATGTTGTTGTTCATAATATCCTTGCCTCATCAGAAATTAATTTATTCATAAATACTCTTCACGGGGTGCGACACCCTCTGCGATCAACAGTTCGGTAATCCATTCAACTGCCCTTGCCACTACTTTGGGACACACCTCTTCGTGCCCCCCCTCCAACTCAAATTTTGCCTTGTCCGCGGGATCAAACAAATTAAAGGAATGTCCGAACACAGTCTTTTGGACTTCCCTGCAGACCAGCCCGCCAAAATGCTCCTGATACCTATCTCTCAGGGAGTTTACCAGCTCTCTGTCTCTGTAATTACTCCCACTTTCTTTTCTGTGCTCGATATCTCTTCCAAAAAAGTATCCAAACACAAGGGCTCCGCCTAAAAAACCACCGCATGGACCGGTACCTGCACTGGCGATTCCACCGGAGCAGGGACTCGCCACCTTGAACACAATTTCATCAATAGGGAAGTAGTCCATGAGGGCTTTCACGGTGGCCTGTGCACACCCATGTGAATCCCGCTCGAATGCAAATGCCGAGGTGGATATTTTGCTGAGTAACTGTTCTGTGTTCATATCTACTCTCCTATCCCCAGTACTTCGAGGTCACCTTTCTGAGATTTTCATAGATGCGCGCGTCCCTAAGCGCCAGGAAAGCATCGCGAAAACAGCCAAACAGATCGTCGTACATCTTGCTGTTGAGCTCCTTCGGCTCGATCATCCCTTTGGGATGCACCATCTGCTCCACAGCCTCCCCAACTTCCTGAAACACCCCCGCTCCTACCGCACCCAGGATCGCCGCCCCCAGGGTCGTGCATTCCGGCACCTCCAGCTGCTCAACCGGACGGCCGTATACATCCGCTTGAATCTCACACCACAGCGGCGACTTCGCTCCTCCACCGGACAGACGAATCGTGTCAAAGGGTCGCCCCAACACCCGCTCCATCGCATCCACGATCATCCGTAGCTCGTAGGCAACCCCCTCCATAATCGCCCGCGCCATCATCCCCCGATCGTGTATGTGGGACAACCCAATCGAGCCTCCCCGGGCATCATCGTGGTAGTAGGGTGCCGACTGCCCGGCAAAGAAAGGAAAAAAGATATAACCCTTGCAGCCCACCGGAGCCCGGGAGGCTTCCAACCCGATCAGATCGTAGGCATCCAGCTCCAGCGCCCCCGCCGCCGCCCGCTCACTCTGCCCGTACACATCCCTCCACCAGCGCAGACAACTACCGGTGGACAGGGCAATTCCCTCCATATCCCAGGTACGCGGAATCGCATGACCGCCAAACAGCACCGCGTGATCCGGGTCCGGTTTGAACCGGTCTGCATGCGCTACCATCACCGACCCGGTGCCAATGGTAATCTCGGAAATCCCCTCCCGGATCACGCCGGCACCGACCGCCGCACACTGATGGTCCCCTCCCCCCACGCAGATCGGCATCCCGGGAGCAAACCCGGTCTGCTCGGCCGCCTGCCTGGAGATCTTCCCCACCTGCCGCATCGGCTCTTTGACCGGAGGCAGCTTGTCCGCCTCGAAATCAATCAGTTCCAGAAGTTCCTTCGACCAATCCAGCTTGGAGATCTCCATCATCCCGTTTAGTGTGATCGAAGCCGGATCGGTGAACAACTCTTCCGAGCCAAGCTTGTGCAGGAACCACTCCTGTCCGTTGACGAACTTCCAGGCTTTCTCGTACACATCGGGACTGTGGTCCCGTACCCACTTGAACTTGGCGTATGACCAATAGCTTGAGAGGTTGAGACCGGTGCGTTCCTGATAGTGATTCCGACCGAATTCATTCTCAATCCACTGCGTTTCCCCTCCGGCGCGGCTGTCCGACCAGACGATCGAGTCGTGCAGGCAGTTCCAGTCTTTGTCGATGCCCACGAAAGTGCCGCGCTGGCTGGAGAATCCCAGGGAACCGATCTGCTGTACGTCGACCCGGCTTGAGCTCAGCGCCTGGCTGGAGGCCTCGCAGATAGCCTGCCAGATGACGTTCATGTCCTGCTCCACCCAGCCCGCTCGGGGATATTTGCAGCTGTACTCCCGATAGCCGCTGCCCATCACCCGCCCATGCAGATCGGCGATCATCACCGTGGTTCCTGTTGTACCGGCATCGATCCCGGCTACGAATCGACTCATAAGTTTGTTTTGAATCCTCCTTGATAGAGTTACTTACTGCTCAAGAGTTTCGTCCACCGGAGATAAGCATTACGTCGCCGGTGATAAAACTGGCTTTGTCCGAAAGCAGAAACATCACTGCCTCAGCGACTTCTTCAGGTTTTCCGAGGCGGCCTAGAGGTACGATGCCCCAACGCTCGGTCTGAAGCTTTTTATCTGTAAAAACATCACGCATGAGCTTCGTGTCTATGTAGCCCGGTGCGACGCAATTTACCCGGATATTGAACTTGGCCAGGCTCTTGGCAGAATGTTTTGAAAGGGCAATTATGGCACCCTTCGTTGCGCCGTACGAGGGACCCATCGTACCCCCGGTAATACCGGCTGTCGAGCTGATGTTAACGATTGAGCCGTGCTTTTGCTTTTTCATGATCTGGGACGAATATTTGAGGCACAGAAAGGTCGAAAATAGATTTATGTACATTGTTTTGAGAAATTGATCTTCCGGCTCGTCCCAGATGTTTCCCCGCCGGCATATACCGGCGTTGTTGACCAGACAGTCCAGCCTTTTCCATGTTTGGGAAGCTGCGGCGATTGTCTGTTGCGCTCCTTCAGGCGTGCTTATGTCTGCAATAACCACTTTGGCTTCGCTGCCCAGCGATCGAATTTGTTCAGCAGTTTGTTCTGCTTTTTCCCTATCGATGTCGTTGATTACGATTCCCCTACAACCGGAAGAGGCAAGTCGCAAAGCGATGCTTTTGCCTATCCCGGCACCGGAACCAGTAATTACGGCTACTTTGTTCTGAAATTGTTTGTTCTGTTCCATAACTCTTGCCTTTCTGAATCCTCTACGTTCTTCCTTACGCGCAAGAGCGCTTTTCATCCACCGATATCGCTGACATCATTATACATAATGTTCCAATATTGTCAAATTTGCTACAAATACTTCTTATCCATCTTGACAGAATGATAAAATTCTGTTAAATGTTAATAATATAACATAAAAAACAGGGAGGTGATAATAAAATATACTGAGCCGAGTGCATGCTTGAGAGATTGATTCGAAAAAAACCAAAGAGGGAGGAAAGATGAAACGAATCACTGTGTTTTTGGTCCTCGTGATGTTGTTCTCAACTTTCTCTGTTTTCGCTGGTGGCGGAGGAGAGACAGGTGATGGGCAACTCGAAATCGTTATGGTAGCGAAACACGAAGGGATCTCCTGGTTCGACGACATGAGAACCGGAGTCGAGGAGTTCGGTGAGGATTACGGCGTTAAGGCGTACCAGATAGCTCCCGAAGGCGGTGACCCGGCCAAGCAGGTTCAAATGGTTGAAGACCTGATCGCTAAAGGCGTAGATGCCATTTGCGTGGTGCCGAATGACCCGCTTTCGATGGTCCCGGTCCTGAAGAAAGCAAAGAAAGCGGGGATCATTGTGGTGAGCCACGAAGCCCAGCAGCTGGAAAATGTAGTCGACTACGACATGGAGGCCTTTGTAAATGAAGATTTCGGCCGGCTGATGTTTTCTGCTCTGGCCGAGGCCATGAACTACGAAGGCAAGTACACGGGCATGGTCGGTGCGCTTACCATGGAAACCCACATGCAGTGGTGGAACGCCGGTGTTGAGCTGCAGAAACAGAAGTGGCCGAAGATGAAGCTTGTTACTAATGGTCCGCTTGAGGACAAGAACGATGAAAAACTGGCCTACGACAAGGTCATCGAGATTTTGAAGACCTATCCCGATCTGAAGGGGATCTACGGATGCACGGTTGCTACCTGCGCGATGGCTGCCCTTGCACTGGAAGAGCGGGAGAAAGACGATGTAAAAGTGGCTGGATTGGGACTTCCGTCCGTTAACGGCCCGTACCTGAAATCCGGATACCTGTACAGGGCCCACTGTTGGCGGCCCGCGGATGCCGGTTATGTGACCTGCCTCATCGCCTACAAGCTGCTGAACGGTGAAGAGATCAAAACCGGTGTAGATCTGGTGAAAGACGGTTACGGGAGCTGTAACGTTGTAGGAAAGATAGTGTTCGGCAACGCCCCGTTGGTTCTTGATGCGGACAACGTTGACGACTACCCCTTCTAGTTCCTGCAGTATGTAGTGTATGATTGAAACCAGGTTGATGTTGGTGGACCGACTGTGTCTTCCATCTCAACCTGGTTTTTTTCATGAGCAATATCGCGGTAGATAGGTAGCGAAGCATGAGTGATGATTTTCTGATAGTTGACAATATTTGCAAATCCTATGTCGGGGTCCATGCCCTGAAGAATGTCACGTTGAAAATTTCGAGCGGGACCATTCACTGTCTGGTCGGTGAAAACGGATCAGGAAAGTCCACTCTAATAAA
This sequence comes from uncultured Spirochaetaceae bacterium, assembly GCA_964588355.1. Lineage (GTDB taxonomy): Bacteria > Spirochaetota > Spirochaetia > SZUA-6 > DRHE01 > JAFGQJ01. The sequence continues at coordinate 14,159 of CAZPPB010000098.1, forward strand.
AGCTGTTGCGGGGGTTGTGCCTATCGACAGTGGTGAAATCATTATCAATCAGAAAGCTTATCCTCACTTGCACGCCATCGACTCGATACGGGAAGGTATACAGGTCATCTATCAGGATTTGTCACTGTTTCCCAACCTGACTGTTGCGGAGAATATTTCGCTCAATCAGATGGTAGAGGAGAGAAAAAAGATAATCACGTGGAGCGAAATGGAGCAGATCGCCCAGCGGGAACTCGACAGAATAGGTGTTCGGTTGAAGGTTGACGATCTTGTTGAGGATCTCTCGATGGCCAGTAGACAGATCGTTGCCATCGTTCGCGCGCTTACCCAGGATGCGCGCCTGATAATCATGGATGAACCGACAACCGCACTTACCAAGGGGGAGATCGATTCGCTTTTTTCTCTAATTCTGGACCTAAAGAATCATGGGATCTCAACTCTGTTCGTCAGTCATAAGCTTAGCGAAGTCCTGGAAATCTCAGAGAAGGTAGCGGTGCTTCGGGATGGCATGATGGTTGGAGACTTTGTGACGAGCGAGCTCGATACGAACAAGCTCGTATTCCATATGACGGGAAAAGAGATTGTTCATT
>CAZPPB010000099.1:0-14728 GCA_964588355.1 uncultured Spirochaetaceae bacterium
GGGAGAAGGAGCAGGATCTGCGCAGGGACCTCCAGCGGGAAGAGCAGCTGCTGGGTGAGATGAAGGCAAATCTGGAAAAAGACGAGTCCATGATCAGCAAGCAGGAGGAAGAGGTCCAGAAGGAACAGTCCCGCATCAAGGAGGCGGTTGCCGCCAAGGGCAAGGATCTGAAAGCCCTGGAGAAAAAAGAAAAAACGATCACCCCCGGTCTGGATGAGGAGATCCTCTTCAAGTTCGAAAGGATCATCAAGAGCAAGGCGGGCCTCGGTATCGTACCCATCGAGCACGGCGTGTGCAGCGGCTGTCATATGATTCTCTCGGTTCAGTTCGTCAATGATGTGCGCCAGGGTGAGGGAATCATGTTCTGTCCCTACTGCAGCCGTATCCTCTTCCATGAACCGGAGGATGTGGAAGGGGAGGGGGAGGTGGACGAGGAATCCACTGAGCAGGACGTGGATTCCGACACCGATTCCGATTCCGATTCCGACACCGATTCCGATGATGATGAAGATTGAGAACCGGGACTGTTGATGTTCCTCGATTTTTCACGATAATGTTGGTAGGGGTAGGCTTGGCCGTCGCTGAGTGCTGAGTGAGCGCCTAGGTGCTTGCTTGCTTTCAGAGGAAAGTCCGGGCTCCGCAGAGCATGATGCCGGGTAATCCCCGGGTGGCGTGAGCAGTTCTGCGAGCTGTTCATGTCAACAGACAGCGCCACAGAAAACATACCGCTGCTGCCCGGCTCATCCGGCGCAGCAGCAAGGGTGAAAAGGTGGGGTAAGAGCCCACCGCCTGGGCGGCAACGTCCGGGGCACGGCAAGCCTCATCAGGAGCAAAGTCAAGCAGCGGGTTACGGGTTCGCTCTGACCCACATCCGCGGGTAGACTGCAAGAGCCGGGGAGGCAACCCCCGGCCACAGATAGATGATGGCCCTACGACAGAACCCGGCTTATCGGCCTGCCCCTTTTATTAGTCAGTAAGAGTTTTCGATTGGGAGGGGGATTCTGATCTTAAACGTAGAACAATATCGCTTCAAACGCCGAAAAAAACGCGGCCGGGGCTGGGTGGTGGTTGTTCTGGTGCTGTTGCTGGCCACGGTGGGAATCCTTGCCTGGCGTCTGGACTGGATCAGCCGTGTTCGAGGCCGCTTCCAGACCGAACAGGATTCCCAATCCCTGAGCGAGCTGTGGCAGAATCGACTGTACGATGAGGTGATCGACCGTTGCGACGAGCAGCTGGAGGCCGACCCCCTGGACGGAACGCTCCTGGCCTACCGGGGATTCGCCTACTTTTACAAGGGGGTTTCCGAAGTGACCTTGGAGGAGCGAATCCCCTATCTGGACGAAGCGATTGTTACCCTTCGGCGCGCCAACCTCGAACTGTCGGGCAGCCGGAGGTCGGAGGTGGACTATATCCTGGGAAAGGCCTACTACCACAAGGGTAAGTACTACTACGACCTGACCCTCGAGTACCTGCAGGCCGCGCTGGCCGCCGGCTACCAGCCGGAAGATATCTACGACTACCTCGGGCTGGCCGCTACGCAGTTGGATCGCCTGGAGGAGGGGTTGGAGTACTTCCAGCAGGCCCTGGAGATCAATCCCACGGACCTGCTTCTGCTTACTATCGGGCAGACCTACTTCCAGGCGGAGAAGGAGCAGGAAGCGGAGGAGTACCTGCTGCGCGCGGTCAACAAGACCGAGGACCCGGCAGTGGAGATAAGGGCGAGATTTCTCCTTGGCCAGATGTACTTCGAGAGGCAGGATTACTTCAAAGCGGAGGACCAGTATACACAGATCCTCGAAGCTGATCCGAACTCCAGCGATGCCTACTATTATTTAGGTGAAATCTATTCTAATATGAACGATCCGGTAAAAGCCCGAGCCTACTGGCGCAAGGCGCTGGTGATAGATCCGTCCCACTATGGGGCTCGGTTGCGGTACTATCGATAGATTGAGCAACGATTGATGGAGGAACCTTATGGGGCTTGGCAAGATGTTTGAAGCCTTTTCAGCAGATATAGGAATCGATCTCGGCACCTGCAATACTCTGGTGCACGTGAAGGGCAAGGGGATCGTGCTGTCCGAACCTTCGGTAGTGGCTGTGGAGAGGGGAACCAAGCGCGTGGTGGCCGTAGGCACGGAGGCTAAGCGGATGCTCTGGAAAACCCCCGGTGATATCATAGCCATCCGGCCGATGCGCGACGGGGTGATCGCGGATTTCGAGACAACCGAGAAGATGATCCGCTTTTTCATCTCCAAGGTGATTCAACGCCGCTGGCTGGTCAAGCCGCGGATGGTCATAGGGGTTCCCACCTGCATTACCGAGGTGGAGAAGCGGGCGGTTCGGGAGAGCGCCGAACAGGCCGGAGCCCGGGAGGTGTACCTGATCGAGGAGTCGATGGCCGCCGCTCTGGGCGCCAACATTCCGATCCTGGAGCCGGCAGGTCACATGATCTGCGACGTCGGCGGTGGAACCACCGAAATCTCGGTGATCTCCCTGGGCGGGATCGTGGTGGCCAACGCCATCCGGCTAGGCGGGGATGAGTTCGACGAGGCAATTATCAAGCATGTTCGAAATATCCACAATCTCATCATCGGCGATCAGACCGCTGAGAACGTGAAGATCACAATCGGCAACACCTCTCCGGAAAAAACGATCGAGAAGATGGAGATCAAGGGAACGGACGCCATAACCGGGCTGCCCCGGCGGCTGGAAATGGACTCGGTGGAGGTCCGGGAAGCGCTGAAAGAGCCCACCTACCAGGTCGTCGAGGAGATCAAAAAGACCCTCGGCGAAACCCCGCCGGAGCTGGCCGCGGATATAGTGGAGCGGGGAATCGTGATGACCGGGGGAGGCTCGCTGCTCAAGGGATTCCCCAAGCTCGTTTCCAAGGAAACCGGGGTACCCGTCATCTTGGCTGAAAATCCCCTGCTCTGCGTGGCAACGGGGGCTGGTATGTTCCTGGAGAATCTCAAAGACATGGGTAAACGATTCTACAACGTGCGCTTCTAGGGCCAGCATATGCCGGGTATTCCCAGCTTCGTGCGCAAAAATAAAACCGGGGTCACTTTTACCTGCCTGCTCCTGCTCTGTCTGCTCATGATACTGTTCTCCAACCGCAATGTTATTCTGCAGCCCAAGAAGGTGGGGCAGAGCTTCTTCAGCGTGTTTCAGCTGTCCGTGCACGCGGTCGGCAACTGGTTCACGGACACCGTGACCTCCATTCGGGAGCTGAAACGCCTGCGCAGCGAGCTGGAAGATGCCCGGGACAGATTGATGGAGTACGAGCGGGTCTCCCGAAACCTTACTGAGCTGAGGCGGGAGAATGAGCAGCTCAGGGAACAACTCGGATTCGCTCAAAGTTTGCCCTTTCGCTACATCGCCGCTCAAGTGATCGCCCGGGACCCGAGCAATCAGTTTTCCACGATCACCGTCAACCGGGGCAGCATACACGGAATGCGGGAGGGCATGCCGGTGATCGCCTTTCAGGGCGGGCTGCGGGGACTCGTTGGACGGGTGGTCCTGGTCTCACTTGCCTCGTCGATAGTGCAGCCAATCACCGATCCCAGCTCCTACGTGGCAGCCCGGCTGCAGAGTTCCAGGTTCGACGGACTGGTTGCGGGCAGCCCGAGCGGGGCGGACACACTGACCATGAGCTACGTGAAGAAGCTGGCGGTGAACGAGGTGCAGTACGGAGAGCTGGTCATCAGTTCGGGGATGGGGCAGCTGTTCCCCGAAGGGATACATATCGGTCGGGTCAGGGAGATGACTGCCAAGGGCTATGAGGCTTCCCTGGAGCTGGAGGTCGAGCCTATAGTGGATTTTTCCCGATTGGAGTACGTCTATATCATCGACACGGAACAGAAATGAGTCGGGACCTAAAGGCTTTTCTCCTGTCCACGGGGTTGATTGCCCTGGCCGTGGTGCTGCAGAGCACCATGCTGCACTGGGTGGCCATTCGCGGTGTGATACCGGATCTGGGATTGATCATCCTCGTATTTGTAGCCATCCGCCGCGGCAGTATGACCGCACAGCTGAGCGGGTTCGCCGCAGGGGTGATCGAAGACCTGTTGAGTCTGTCTCCCCTCGGTTTCCATGCCTTGGTCCGCACGGTGGTGGGTTTTCTCTACGGTCTGACGGTAGGAAGCATCTTCGTGGATCCGATTCTCATGCCGGTGCTGCTGACGATCGTGGCGACTGCGTTCAAAGCCCTGATCTCATCGCTTCTGGTGAGCTTCCTGGCGATCCCCGCCGAGGGGTTCGGCGTGTTCACAGGTCCGCTTTGGATCGAGATGGGTTATAATGCAGTATTGGCGCCTTTCATCTTTGCCCTGCTCGGCCTGCTCAAAGTTCTCAAACCTCAGAACAAGGAATGGACATGACGAAGAACCGCGCCATCACCCTGGGAGTTTTAGTATCAGCGGTGTTCGTATTGATGGTCGGGCAGCTGTTCTACCTGCAGGTGATCCGAGGCTGGGAATTCAAACGGAGGGCCAGGGCCGTGGTTCGGCGGGAGCTTCCGATCCCGGCCCAGCGCGGGGAGATCTTCGACCGCCACTACGATTTTCCTCTGGTCGTCAACCAGGATTCCTTTGCCGTCGATCTGATTCCCGGAGAAGTAAGCCCTGAGAATCGCACGCAGCTGTTCGAAAGAATCGCCGAAGCCCTGGATATAACCGCGGAGGATATCGAGGCCAAGGTTCCCCCGAGGTTCTACCACCTCTATCAGCCCATCGAGCTGAAGGGGGGGGTGGGCTTCGAAACGATCGCCTACCTGGCCGAGCACCTGGCGGACTTCCCCGGCGTGACCTGGCACAACAAACCGATCCGCAACTATCTGGCCATGGATTCCCTGTCCCACGTGATCGGGTACGTGGGGGACATAAATCGTGAGGAAATCCAGGTCCTCTACAACCAGGGTTACAACTTCTCCGCTGTGCTGGGAAAGAGCGGGGTGGAGAAGCAGTACGATCTGCTGCTGCGGGGAAAAGACGGAAAGCGCTTCCGGACCGTGGACGTGCGGGAGAAGTATCTGAAGGGAAGATCCGAGGAGGATATTCCGCCGGAGGCCGGTAAGAATCTGGTCCTGACGATCGACAGAAGGGTTCAGCTTCTCTGCCAGAAAGCCCTGGGGCAGCGGCTCGGTTCTGTGGTGGTTCTCAAACCCTCCACAGGGGAGATCCTGGCCATGGTATCCTACCCCTACTACGACGCGAATCAGTTCTTCACCGAAAAGGCTGCTGAAGCGTTCACCCGGCTTTCCCTGGACCCGACCTTTCCCTTCATCAACCGGGCCATCCAGTCCTCCTATCCCCCGGCTTCGGCCTTCAAGGTGATCATGTCCACGGCACTGGTGGAGGAGGAGGTGTTCCCGATCACCCGCAAGATCACCTGCACCGGGGAGATATTCTACGGCGACAGGATATTTCACTGCCACAGCAAGGTCGGTCACGGAGCTCTTGAACTGTTCGGCGGTCTGGCCGAATCCTGCGACGTATACTTCTACACGGTCGGAGATGAGCTGGGGATCGAACGCATCGTGTACTACTCCCGGGAGTTCGGCTTGGGAGAGCCGAGCGGCATCGATCTGCCCGGAGAAGCCCCCGGTTTCCTGCCCACTCCGGAGTGGAAGCAGCGGACCCAGGCTATGATCTGGCTGGGCGGGGATACCTTGAACATCTCCATCGGCCAGGGTTATCTGCTGGTCACTCCCATCCAGATGGCCAACGTGATTGCCATGATCGTGAACGAGGGCCGGGTTTTCCGTCCCCACGTGCTCAAGGAGGTACGGGATCCGCAGACCGGGAATTTGATCGAGGAAATCGAGCCTGAGATCCTGCGGGTCAGCCCGGTCCGCCGGGAAACCTTCCAGACGGTTCAGAAAGCCATGCGCCTGGTGATCACCGAGGGTACGGCGAAGGTGGTGCTCACAACGGATGCTGTAGAGCTGGCCGGAAAGACCGGTACCGGGGAGGCCGGTTTCGAGGATCGCTGGCACTCCTGGTTCGCCGCCTACGCGCCTTTTGTCACGGACGATCCTGATGAACGAGTGGTGGTCGTGGTCATGGTGGAGGCGGAAAATGAATGGGAGTGGTGGGCACCCAAGGCGGCCAACGTGATCTTCCAGGGGATCTTCGCCGAACAGACCTACGAGGAGGCTGTGGAGACCTTGAGGCCCTGGTGGTACATCCAGCAGCAGCAAGCCCTGCGGGCCGCCGCAGCTTCGCAGCGGAGTGCTGGCGCGGACGCCACTTTCGAAGGCGCGGACGCCACCTTCGGTTCGGCTTCGGCCGAGCGGTCCTCCGCTGGCCCGGACGCCACTTTCGAAGGCGCACAGCTCAGCGGTATCGAGCCGGCGGTTGACACCACCGCCTACGAGGAGATCAGATGAAGCGGGTATCCCTGTTCGCCTTTGATTTCATCCTCCTCAGCGCAACCCTGATCCTGATGATCCTGGGCATCCTCTTTGTGTATTCAAGCGGGATGAGCTTCACCGGGATGCAGCTGTCCAACGAGTACGTGAAACAGCTGATCTGGGCCGGCACCGGGCTGCTGCTGATGGCCGGAGTGATCATGATCGACTATAACCGTCTGCGCCGCCTGTCCATCTACTTCTACGGTTTCATGATGCTGCTCCTGCTGATCACGCCCTTTATCGGCAGAGAGGTACACGGTGCCCGATCATGGATCGGGATCGGCGAGTTCGGAATCCAGCCGTCGGAGTTTGCCAAAATAGCCACGATCCTCTTTCTGGCCAGCTACCTGTCCGGCATCGGCAAGGGGGTGCGGGAGCTTCCCCGTTTCCTTCTCGGCTTGGCGATCGCGGTGCTGCCGATCGGTCTGATCCTCCTGCAGCCGGACATGGGCACCACCTTGGTGTACATCCCGATCTTCGTGTTCATGGCCTTTATCGCCGGCGCCAAACTGCGCCATATCCTCTTCCTGGCCGCGGCGGGGCTGCTGACGATCATCCTGGCGGTAGCACCCCCGTACGAGCAGTGGATCATAGGGCGGGAGGCGACCCTGCTTTCGGTGATCACCGACTTTCAAGTAGCCCGCTACTTCCTGGCCGCGCTTCTGCTGATCACGCTGCTTTCGGCCTGGGGTTTCTGGGGCTTCAAACGCAGGTATTTCTACTGGATCCTCTACATATCCTCCCTGCTCGCGATCTCAACCGCCGGTGCTCTGCTGGTCGTACGGGTTTTGAGAGAGTATCAGATCATGCGCTTTATCGTGTTCCTCAATCCCCGCATCGATCCCCAGGGAGCGGGATGGAATTTGATCCAGTCGGTTACCGCCGTGGGTTCCGGCGGCATCGCCGGCAAGGGATTTCTCCAGGGGACTCAGAGCCATTACCAGTTTCTTCCCCAGCAGAGCACGGATTTCATCTTTTCCATCCTGGCCGAAGAGTGGGGCTTTCTGGGCGGATTGCTCGTGTTCTGCCTGTTTCTGATTATCCTGCTCAGGGGAATCCGGATCCTGTATATCGCCCGGGACGAATACGCCTCCTGCGTCGCAGCGGGGATTGTGGCCATGTTCTTCTTCCATGTCATCGTGAACATCGGCATGGCCATGGGGATCATGCCGATAACAGGAATTCCGTTGTTCTTTCTCTCTTACGGCGGATCCTCCCTCTGGACCGGTCTGATCTGCGTCGGATTGCTGCTCAACGTCTATTTCAGGCGCTACGGCAGCTAAAAAAAACTTGGGAAACAAAGGGTTGAAATGCCGAGGGGAATAGATAGAGCGCAATGGATAATCCCCTTTTAGCGAACATCGAGACTTCCAGATCTCTGCCCACCCTGCCTCACATCCTGCTGCAGTTGATCGATATCTGCAACCAGGATGAAAAGGGGATCAGGGATCTGTCCAAGGTCATCAACAAGGATCCGTCGATCAGCGAGCGACTGCTCCGCCTGGTCAACTCCGCCTACTACAGCCTGAAACAGAAAATCACCTCCATTGACCAGGCGCTGCTGCTGCTGGGAATGGACGCGGTGAAAAACATCGCATTGAGCTCTTCGGTGTACCAGGTCTTCAACAGGCCCGGCAGAAAATCGGCCTTCAACCTCAAGATGTTCTGGTGGCATTCCCTGTCCTGTGCGTCCATAGCGCGCCGTCTGGCGATCCGCATCCAGTACCCCGCCCCGGATGAGGCTTTCCTGGCCGGACTGATGCACGATATCGGGAAAATCGTCCTGTGGAACAACTTCGAGCAGCAGTATGAAACCATCTTGAAAAACTCCTCCTACCGGACAGCCGATCTGCTGCGGGGGGAGCAGGAATTCGGGTTGGGTCATGCGGAGGCCGGAGCCTGGCTGATCCGCCGCTGGGACCTGCACTCCTTTATGCCTGACGCCGTGCTCTACCATCATGATCAACCGGATCGGATACTCCACGCCTCGCCGCTGGTGCAGATGGTGTACACGGCCAATCGACTCTGTCCGATCGCGGCCGAGGAGCGGGATGAGGGGATTTCCGTCAGTGAAAGGATCCTCGGCCTGAATCCGGCGGAACTGGAGGAACTGATCGGCCAGGCGGAGGAAGAGGTCCAGGGAATAGCCAGATCACTGGATATCGCGATCAGCACTCCGGAGGCGGAGCCTCAGGGTTTGGGTCCGCAGGACCGCAAGAAGTACGAGGAGCTTGCCGGCTGGGTTCGGGATATTTCCCTGCTCCAGAGCTTCTCCGAAGCCTACCTGGGAGCCGAAGATGCCAAAGGCATACTCCAGACAATCCGCCAGGGTTTTCAGCTGCTGTTGGACCTGCGCTCCCTGTTTTACTTCCAGTACCGCGGGGACAGCCTACTGGGTGTGGCCATGGGCAGCGAGGAGCAGGATGACGTGATCCGGGAGCTGACGATCCCGTTCCGGGAGGAGACCAGTCTGCTGGTGAAGGCCCTGATACAGCAGAGGATCCTGGATACCTTCGACAACGACCCGGTGCTCAGTATCCTGGATGAACAGCTGGTTCGGTTTCTCGGGGAAGAGGGCATGCTCTGCCTGCCCATGTGGGTGGGGGAGGACCGCCTGGGCGTATTGATCGGCGGACTCAAGCGCAACGAACGGGAATCTCTGCACTCCAAGCGCAAGCTCCTCACCATGTTTTTAAACCTTGCCTCTCTGGCACTGCATCGCTTTCAGGTGAAGGAGGCGCAGGCCGAGCGTATCCGGGAGGAGAGGATGTCCGCCACCTCCATTCTTGCCCGAAAGGTGGTGCACGAGGCGCACAATCCCCTGGGCATCATCAACAACTACCTCAGCATCCTTGCCGGCAAGCTCTCCGACAATGAGTCCGCCCAGGAAGATCTACGCATCGTGCGGGAGGAGATTCGGCGGGTTTCCCAGATAGTCGGGGAGCTGTCCAGCTTCTCTCAAGCCGTGCAGAGCGTCAAAGAACCCGTTGATATCAACGGGATTCTCCGGGACCTGGCCAGGATATCCCAGGAATCGCTGCGGCAGCGGTCTGGAATCGCCCTGGAGCTGAACCTGGACCAGAATATCCCGCTGATAAGCTCCGATTCCAACAAACTCAAACAGGTATTCATCAATCTGCTGAAGAACGCCGTAGAAGCCATGGGAAAGGGCGGAACCGTGGACTTCGAGACCCGTTACCGGGATGGGGAGCCGCCGAGTATAGAGGTCCTGATCCGGGATCAGGGCGGCGGGATTCCCGAAACCGTGCAGTCAACCCTGTTCGAACCCTACACCAGTTCCAAGGGGCACGGAGGTCTGGGTCTGTCCATCGTACACAGCGTGATCAAAGAGCTCGGCTGCAAGCTGAGTTATGAGACGGGAAAGGAGGGCACAACCTTCCTGGTTCAACTGCCCCTCTGAACCGAGAGGATCACGATCCGTTGCAGCTGGTTACCGCAGCCCTCATCGAAAAAGAAGGCAAAATCCTCCTCGCCCTGCGCAAGGCAGGCAAGCACATGGGCCGGAAGTGGGAGCTGCCCGGCGGCAAGGTGGATCCGGGAGAAGACCCAAGACAGGCCCTACGCCGTGAATTGGAGGAGGAGTTCAGCATCGATGCACGGATCGGGGAATGCCTGGGCTCCGCCCGCTTCAAGGAGAACCGCCTGGATCTCGAGATCCTCCTCTTCCGGATCACCCGCATTGCAGGCGCCTTTGTGCTCCGGGAGCATGAGGCCATCCGCTGGGTAGAGCCTCGGAAGGTCGAAGCCTACGATCTTGTCGATTCGGATCGCAAGCTTTTTCGGAAGCTGAGAAAGACGTTGACCTGAATATTTCATAGTACTATACTTATGTTTAGTACTATGGAGCAAAACTCTTCCTACACACCCCTTCACGTAGGTTCCTGCTACTCCTTCGGCTTCGGGGTAATCACGCCGGAACGCATCTGCCGCGAGGCGAAAGCTCGGGGGCACCGTGCCGTTGGAATGGTGGACCGGCACAACTTCTACGGGATGGTTCGTTTTCTCCGTGCCGCCGAGCGGGAGGGAATCAAGCCGATTCTGGGGATGACCCTGCTGAGAGGAGGCAGGCCGGCCTGCACCGCCTACGTCCTGGACCGCCGGGGATTCGTCCGGCTGAATCGGATCATATCCCGCCCTCCGGACAGCGACCCGCTTCAGGATCTGGCCGGCGGCGGCTGGGAGGGTCTGGCCGTGGCGAGTGAGGATGCGGCGGTGCTGAGCTCCCTGCTGAGGGCCGGGAGGCGGGGCCTGTACGCCCGGCTGACCTACGGCCTTCCTTTCCAGGAGCATCTGGTTTTTGCCCGCCGCAGCGCCCTGCCCGTGCTGGCGGTGAACCAGGCCCTGTACTGCGACCCCGGGGAGGTCCGGACGGGGGAGCTGCTGCGTTCGATCTCCAGGCGCTGCAGCCTGGAACAGCTTCCCCCGGATTCGAGGATCCCGTCCGAAGCTCGCCTGGCTGGCAGTGCACAGATGGAGCGGTTCTTCTCCGCGGTGCCGGAGGCTCTGGAAAATGCCCGGGCTCTGGCCGAGGAGGCCTGCTGTGACGGTCTGCTGCCCGAACAGTACGTGTTCCCCCGCTATCGAAACTTGAGCGAGGAGCAGTCCTGCCGGCTGCTCCGCAGACTCTGCATCAGCGCCGCCGGTCGCCGGTACGGGGCAGTGCCTGCCTGCCCGCAGCCCGCGACCGGCAGCCCCTGGGCAGGCGCCTGCACCGGGAAGCCGGTCTGGCAGGCGCGGCTGGAGCACGAGCTGCGGGTGATCCGCAGCCGCGGTTTTGCCGGCTACTTCCTGGTGGTGCGGGAGATCCTGGGCAGCTGTTCCCGCACCTGCGGGCGGGGAAGCGCCGCGGCCAGCCTGGTGAGCTACCTGCTGGGGATCACCCATGTGGATCCCCTGCGCTACAACCTGGACTTCGATAGATTTCTCAACGAACAACGGGTCGAGCCTCCGGATATCGACCTGGATTTTCCCTGGGACGAGCGGGATGCCGTGCTGCGTCGGGTCTTCGGCCGCTACCGGGGCAGGGTGGCCATGGTGGCGGATCACGTCACCTTCGGTCCCCGTTCGGCCATGCGGGAGGCGGCCAAAGCTTTCGGCCTTCCTGAGGGGGAGATCGAAACGATGGTGCGATTCTACAGCTACGGTGAGACCGAACGCATTCCGCAGTACCTGCTGAGCGCCGCTCAGGCCGTGCGCGGCCTTCCCCGCCACCTGGGTACCCACTGCGGCGGGGTGGTGATCACCCCTCAGCCGATCAGCAACTACACTCCGGTTCACAACTCGCCGCTGGGGTACCCGGTCATGGCCTGGGACCGGGACAGCGCGGCCTGCGCCCGCCTGGTGAAGATCGATCTGCTGGGCAACCGCTCGCTGGCCGTGCTGCGGGATGTGGCCCGGATGGCCGGCAGCCGGAGGACCCGGCCGCCTCAGGCCGGGCCCCCGGATCCTCTTGCGGACGAGCCGACCCGGCGGATGATCGCCCGGGGGGACACCCTGGGGCTGTTCTACGTGGAATCCCCGGCGTGCCGCCAGCTTCTGCGCAAGATGGGGCGGGGGGATTTCGAGCATCTGGTCCTGGCCGGTTCGATCATCCGCCCGGCGGCCAACGCAACGGTCAGGCGCTTCCTGCAGCGCCTTCACGGGGCGCCGTACCGCTGTCCCACGCCGGTTCTGGAACAGAGCTACGGCCTGATGGTCTACCAGGAGGACATAGCCCGGGTTACAGGGGCCACCGCCTCCTTCGGCCCCGCCCTGGCGGACCGGCTGCGCCGTACCCTGGCAGGCAACAACGGTTCGGCTGGCCTGGAGGCCTACCGGCGCCTGTTCTTCAACCGGGGCAGCACAAACGGAACCCCCCGAGCTGTGCTGGAGGAGCTCTGGGAGATGATCTGCTCGTTTCGCGGCTATTCCTTCTGCAAGGCCCACAGCGCCTCCTACGCGCTGGTCGCCTGCAGGCTCGCCTATCTCAAGCGGCACTTTCCCCTGCAGTTCTTCCTGTCGGTGATCAACAACGGCGGCGGCTACTACTGCCGTCAGACCTACCTCAACGAATGCCGCCGCCTGGGGATCTCCCTCCTGCTTCCAGACGTCAACCGCAGCCTGGTCCCCTACACGGTCGAAGACTGCAGCATACGGGTGGGGTTATGTCAGCTGCGCTCGCTCAACCGCCGCTTTTTGCAGCGGCTGCTGAGCGAACGCCGGCGGGCAGGTCCGTTTACCGACCCGGTCGATTTTTTCCGCCGGCTCCAGCCGGGTCTGCAGGAAATCCGGATCCTGGTGCGCTCAGGAGCGCTTGACGGCATCGCCGCCGGGTCGGCGCGGCCCCGCCTGCTGTGGAGCTATCTGCGCAGGGGCTCGGGGGAGGGGCAGCTGTTCGCTGAGCAGACACCGTCCCCAGCCGACTATCCGGAGGATCTGAAGCTGCTCGACGAGCTGCGCACCCTGGGGCTGATGATATCCAGGCATCCGGTCTCCCTGTTCCGCTCCAGGGCGCGGGAGCGGGCCCGGGAGCTCGGGTTTCCCCCTCTGATCCGTTCCACCGATCTGCCCCGCCGTCTGGGGCGGGAGGTCAGCCTGGTCGGGCTGGTGGCCAGCGGAAAAGAAGTCCCGGCCCGCGGCAGGACCATGGTTTACATCACCCTGGATGATGAGTTCTCCCTGTTCGAAGCCGTGCTTTTTCCCGGCGTGTTCGCCCGCTTCCGTCACAGCATCGACGGGGGAGGGGTGCTGCTGCTGTGCGGCAAGGCCGAGCAGGAGATGGGGGCCCTCTGGGTTACGGTACGGAGTGTCTCGCGCCTGTATTAGCTTGACACCGGCGGCCGGTACAAGTATTTTTGCAGGAGCTTTCGGCGGTTTTGCTTATGGAGAGTGTGCTGTCTGACTGCGGATCGGCTGCAACAAAAACGCGAGGTGAATCTGGGTAATGTCTGAGAAGGATCGTATCTATCTTTTTCATATCTTCCGCAAGGACGGTACCTCCCTGTTCCTCACCCCCTTCAGCAGCCCGGAGAAGCTGGTGAGCGCTCTGGAGCACAGCGAAGTCGAGGGGCGCTACGGTATGGAGCCCAGGGTCGAAGCCCTGACCATGTTCCGCAATGAGCTGTACAGACAGATCGAAGCGGGAGTCAAGAACTGGCTCAGCGACGCCCGCTTTGTGCCCAAGTTCCTGATCACCGCCGCGGTCTTCGTGGTCGTCTATTTCCTCATGTCCTTCGTGGTCCCGGACCCCATCCCCGTCATTGACGAGATTGCCATCGGTCTGGCGGCAGCCGTGGCCGCCTTCCTGCTGCTGGGCCGCAGGGACATGAACTCCAAAGCGGCGACCAAGAAACGCCTCGATCTGCGGGTGATCGTCGACCGGATTACCTTCAGGGAAAGCGCTTTCGTGAAGCAGGTGGAAGAAGCCCTGCATCGTAACGAGACCGGCGGCATGGAGGAGGTGGTCAGGCAGATCGTGGAACCGGTTCGGCAGGAGCTCGGGCCGGAGGTGCGGGAGGAGGCCATTCAGTTTGTGCGGGCTATGGAGAGCAGGTTCAACTTCAAGAAGCTGCAGCGGGAGGAGCGGCTGCTCAAGCGGGGTATGGGGCGAACTCCGGGTGAACTGAACAAGGGTTTCACCCGGCTGGCGGAATCGAAGAAGTTCGACTTCCCCCTGTACGCCGTGTACAAGAGCTTCAAGAAAACGGTGGCCAATCAAAAAGAAAAGTAACAGCCGGGGGAAGTGAGAGCCGCTTCAGGCGAAGATGGCGCTTTCCGCGGCTCGTTTTTTCAGGTAATGGGACAGCAGGGCCAGCCCCACGGCCATGTTTTCGTTCCGGATTGTCACATCCGCCGGAGCGCTCAGCTGGGTTGGAGCGAAGTTCCAGATCGCCTTGATCTCCTGCTCTACAACCAGGTTGCACACGCCCTGAGCCGCTTCTTTGGGTACGGTTATGATCGCGATTCCCACATCGAAGTCCTGCACGACCTTATCCAGTCCGCCCAGCGGCTGTACGGTAAAAACGCCGATCCTCTGATCGGCTTTCGCCGGATCGTTGTCGAACACGGCGACCAGATTCAGTCCGTACTCGCTCAAGCCGGGATACTCGATCAGGGCGGATCCCAGCTTGCCCGCTCCGATCAGGATGGCGGTGTTCTGCGTGTTGATGCCGAGGAAATCCCCGATAGCCTGTTTCAGACCTGAAACCGAATATCCGGATTTGGGTTTTCCCTTGTAGCCGATCACCGAGACGTCTTTGCGCACCTGGGTGTCATCCACGCGGAAGAAGTGGGCCAGATATTTGGAGCTGACGAAGC
>CAZPPB010000100.1:0-14701 GCA_964588355.1 uncultured Spirochaetaceae bacterium
TATTGTCTTGACTCGCAAAACAATAGAGATTTTCCTCCGCCGTGTCAAGACGGCGCACGCCGATGCAGCTGTCAGCCGGCCAGCGCCCCCTTGGCGAAGGGAACCGTATCTTTGGGACTAACCTTGTACCAGGCCTGCATCACCTTTCCCTCCTCGTCCAGCAGGAAAGAAGAGCGGATGATGCCCTCGTACTCCTTCCCGTACATCGACTTCTTGCCCCAGGTGCCGTAAGCATCGGCGGTCTTGTGCTGCGGGTCGGAGAGCAGCGGGAAGTTGAGATTGTACTTGTCCTTGAAATCTTTCAGCTTTTCCGGCTTGTCCGGGCTGATCCCGATCGCTGCGATCCCCAAACCGGACAGATTAGGCATCTCGTCGCGGATGCTGCAGGCCTGGGCTGTGCAGCCCGGGGTGTCCGCCTTGGGATAGAAGTACAGGAGCAGCTTCTTGCCGGTGAGCTCACCCAAGCTTACCGTGTTTCCATCCTGGTCGATCAGGGAAAATGCCGGAGCAGCGGCTCCGGGTCGTATTTGTGCCACTGTGTTCTCCTCTATCGCCGTTTTGGTTCCGTGCTCAAAAAATAAATATAGATTCAGGCACAGTCAACCAATTTACAATACTGCGATTCTCGAGTACTTTTGTCTCAGCGTACCCGAGAGGAAGTTCGGGGTGCGCATCAAAGAAGGAACGATCGACCAATGAAACAAAACAGAGAAGCGGCAATCGAACACCTGCGGAATAGTCGGGATGATTTGTTGAACAAGCTGGGGGAGTTGATCCGGATCCCCTCCATCTCCACCGAGGCGGCGCATCGGGAGGATGTCGGCAAAACCGCCGAGTGGCTGGCGGATCACCTTAGAGCGCTGGATCTGCAGGAGGTGGAGATCATTCCGACTGCCGGGGCGCCGGTGGTCTACGGGTCGTCCGGGGCCGAGGCTTGCGCCGCACCGACGCTGCTCATCTACGGACACTACGACGTGCAGCCTGTCGACCCCCTGGAGGAGTGGGACGGGGATCCATTTGAGCCGCGCCGGCAGGGGGACAGTCTGTTCGCCCGGGGCGCATCGGACATGAAAGGCCAGATCATGGCGGCTGTGAACGCGCTGCAGGCGGTGCAGCACGCGGGGAACCTTCCTATCCGCTTTAAATTTCTGCTCGAAGGGGAGGAGGAGGTCGGTTCCCCTAATCTGTACGAGTTCATCAAGAGCCACCGGGACATCCTGGCCTGCGACCTCTGTCTGAACCCGGACACGGGAATGCTGGGACCCGAACTCCCTACCATAACCTACGCCCTGCGGGGTCTGGCCTACTTCGAGCTGCGCCTGCGCGGACCCTCTCAGGATCTGCACTCCGGTTCCTTCGGGGGGGTGATCCACAATCCGGCTCAAGTGCTCTGCGAGCTGATCGCAGATCTGCACGACGAAAACGGAAGGGTGAGGATCCCCGGGTTCTACGATCGTGTCCGGAAACTGGAGGCCGAGGAGAGGGAGGAGCTGGCCCGGCTGCCCGTTGACGAAGCCTTCTACATGAAAAACGCGGGCGTAAAACGACTCTGGGGGGAGCGGGAGTTCTCGGTGGCCGAACGGATCGGCGCCCGGCCTACTCTGGAGGTAAACGGTTTGCTTTCCGGCTTTACCGCAGAAGGAAGCAAGACCGTGCTGCCCGCTGCGGCCATGGCCAAGCTGTCCTGCCGCCTGGTGGCGGATCAGAAACCAGAAGAGGTCGGCGAACAGCTGGAGAGATTTCTGGAGGAACACCTCCCCGATACCGTAACCTGGGAGCTGGAGCCGCTGGCCAGCGCTCCTCCGGTTCTCAGCCCGCGGGATTCACGGGGGGTCTCCGCGCTGAGCTCGGCCTACCAGGCCGTATGGGGGAAACGGCCCCTGTTCCGTCGGGAGGGTGGGACCGTACCGGTCGGCGCTTACCTGCAGGAACTGCTGGGTGTCGATTCGGTTCAAACCGGCTTCGCCCTGCCGGATGACAACGCCCATTCACCGAACGAGAAGCTCGATCTGGCAACGTGGTTCAGGGGGATGGAGGGGTTGGTTCATTTCTATTACAATCTGGCCGAAGACGGCCAGGATTCTCATGGGGAATCCGGCCGCTCCAAGACCGGAAAATAACCGTAAACAAGACAGGAGCGTTCTATGGCTGATTTAGAGAAATTGTTGGGCAAGGAGAGCAAGGATCTGCTCGAGCATACCTGCAAGACGGTTGCCAAAGCGCAGCTGCACCTGCCGGGACCCGATTTCATCGACCGTGTGCTGACCATCAGCGATCGGCCGATCTCGGTCCTGCGGAATATGAGAAGCGTTTTCGACCACGGCCGCCTGGCCGCAAGCGGTTACCTGTCCATACTGCCGGTGGATCAGGGTATCGAGCATTCGGCGGGCGCCTCTTTCGCGCCGAACCCCTTGTACTTCGATCCGGAAAATATCGTGAAGCTGGCCGTGGAGGGCGGCTGCAACGCCGTGGCCTCCACCCTGGGAGTTCTGGGTTCGGTGGCCCGCAAATGGGCACACAGGATCCCCTTCATCGTCAAGATCAACCACAACGAGCTTCTCACCTACCCGAGCAAATACGACCAGGTGCTTTTCGCAAGCGTGGATCAGGCCTTCGAGATGGGTGCGGTGGCGGTGGGCGCCACGATCTACTACGGTTCGGATGAAGCCACCCGGCAAATCCAGGAGGTCACCGATGCGTTCGAATACGCCCACGAGCTGGGCATGTTCACGGTGCTCTGGACCTACCTGAGGAACCCCGCCTTCAAGACCAAAGAGGCGGACTACCACCTGTCGGCGGATCTCACCGGCCAGGCTAATCACCTCGGGGTCACGATCCAGGCGGACATCGTCAAGCAGAAACAACCCGAGTGCAACGGCGGCTACACGGCGCTGAAGTTCGGCAGAACCCACGACAAGGTGTATTCCGAGCTGACCAGCGATCACCCCATCGATCTGACCCGCTACCAGGTGGTCAACTGCTACATGGGGCGCGCCGGGCTGATCAACTCAGGAGGCGCCTCCGGGCAGAACGACCTGGCCCAGGCGGCCAGGACCGCGGTGATCAACAAGCGGGCCGGCGGCACGGGACTGATCTCGGGGCGAAAGGCCTTTCAGAAGCCGATGTCCGACGGGATTCAGCTGCTCAATACGATACAGGATATCTACCTGGACAAATCGGTCACCGTGGCCTGATTCTCCAGCCTCAAGTTCCGGATTGCAGCGCCCGGATACAGGCCCGCATTCCTTCGAGCAGGTCTGTTGAGGGGACCCAACCGAAATCTTCTCTGATTCGCTCAATGCTGTAGTTGTACTGGCGTCCGACCAGGCGTACGGAGTACCTGCTCAGCCGCGGGGGCTTTCTCCTCATCTTGGCCGCAGTCTCCATGAGGGAGGCCAGGGCATGGGCAAGAGGAAACGGTATATGCCCCTTCACCGCCGGTACGCCGAGCTCTTCGGTGGCCATGTCCAGGAATTCGTTCCAAGACGGATTCCTGGGATTTGCTACATTGTAGGTTTTTCCGTACGCCCGTTCATTTTGCAGCACGCGCACGGCAAAATCCGCTACATCCTGCACGTGCACCAAATCCACGCTCTGTTCGCCGGAACCGATCATTTTGAATCGCCCCGATCCCAGGTTTTCCACGAGCTTCGGCAGAAATTTCTTATCCCCCGGTCCGTAAACGGCGGTCGGACGAAGGATCGTTACCTGGGTGTTTCCGGCTTCCAGTAGCCGCCTGACGATTTTCTCCCCTTCGATCTTCGTATCTCCGTAAGGATCACCGATCTTTCGATATGGAAAATCCTCATCGATCAGCACATCCGGGACTCGGCCGTATACCGATACCGAGCTCATATGAACAACCCGTTTGGTACCCTGTTTCCGCACCTCCTCGACGATGTTCCGAGTTCCCTCCTGATTGATGGCTATGCAGTTCTTCCAACTTTGGTAACCTACTGATCCGGCGAGGTGGATCAGGGCGTCCTGCCCCTTTAGAACGCCGTTGATACCGGTGGAATCGGTTATGTCACCACGTACTATCTTGACTCCTTGCACGGCTTCTTCGGCTTCATCAGGCAGAAGCAGGACGGTAACCGTGTGGTTCAGAGCTGTAAGATTCTTCAGCACTGCCGCACCTATGAATCCCGAACCGCCGGTAACGAATACATTCATCCCTCCCCCCCTCATCTGCGGGCCGCGACTGATGTGTTTCTACTGCCGGGATGCAAAACCACGAATACCGGTCCTACTTACAAGTCTGTTGATTTCGAAGCGGTAGTCAAGAGAGGTGGATCGGTCCCGTTTGGCCCGATCCAACCCCGTCGGCTAATACAGCGGGGTAAAACTGCAGATAATCAAAAAGGGAACAGAGAATACGGGACGGCGATTGAGGGTCCCTGTCTTTGGCCGTCAGGAGGATCGGGATTTTTTGATCAAGTCGTGGGTTCGAGACCCACCTGTTCCAGGATCAGGACAGCAGCGCTTTGATCCGCTGCGCCACAGCTTCAGGGGTAAAGCCGAGAAGCTCGGCTATCTTGTCCGCCGGAGCGGATTCTCCGAAACGTTCGATCGTAACCATCTCGGCATCTGCTCCCACCACAGCTGCCCATCCCTGAGAAATCCCCGATTCCAGCAGCACCGGTAACGCGGAATCCGGAATCAGGCTTTTGCGATACTCCTCCGGTGCCCGCAGGAACAGCTCCCGACAGGGCATGGATACCACCCGCGCCTTCTTGCCCGCGCTTCCCAGAGCCTCTTTCGCCTCCAGAGCCAGGTTCACCTCCGATCCGGTTGCCACGAGTACCAGCTGCGGCTCCGCTGCGGAAGCCGCTTCCGAAGCGATATAGGCGCCGTAGGTGCAGTGCTGCGCCCACTTGCTGTCTTCCTTGCTGAACACCGTGAGATTCTGCCGCGTCAGGGAAAGGGCCGTGGGACCGTCTGTCCGTTCCAGCGCCATGCGCCAGGCCTGAGCTGTCTCCTGCGCATCCGCTGGACGCAGTACCAGGAGGTTCGGGATGGCCCGCAGCGCCGCCAGATGCTCGACGGGCTCGTGGGTGGGACCGTCCTCTCCTACGAAGACCGAGTCATGGGTGAAAACATAGATGACGGGAAGTCCCATCAGCGCCGCCAGACGGATCGAGGGGCGCATGTAGTCGGAGAACACCATGAAGGTTGCACAGTAGGGCCGCAAGCCGCCATGCAGGGCCATGCCGTTCACGATCCCGCCCATACCATGCTCCCGGATCCCGAAATGCATGTTTCGGCCCTCCGGGGTGTCGGCCTGGAAACTGCTGAAATCCTTGAGCAGGGTGTTGTTGGAAGGTGCCAGATCGGCGGAGCCGCCGACCAGTTGAGGTACGGAGGAGGCGATCGCATTCAGAACC
This sequence comes from uncultured Spirochaetaceae bacterium, assembly GCA_964588355.1. Taxonomy (GTDB): domain Bacteria; phylum Spirochaetota; class Spirochaetia; order SZUA-6; family DRHE01; genus JAFGQJ01. The sequence continues at coordinate 5,385 of CAZPPB010000100.1, forward strand.
GCACCGCTGGCTTTGCGGGTGGCCATGATGTCGCCCACTTTGAACGATGGAAAGACGGCGTCACTCAAATCCGTCGGGCCGAATACACGATCCCAAATCTTGCGCTTTTCTGGATTCTCATTGGACCAGGCAGCGAACAACTCCTGCCAGCTGCGGTAGTTCTGTTGCCAACCCTCGTGTTTGGATCGGAAGTAGCTCAGCGCCTCTTCGGGGATATAGAACGGTTGCTCCGGCACACCTAGGGCTCTCTTGGCGGCTTGCACTTCCTCCTCACCGAGAGGTGCACCGTGGGTATTATGCGAGCCGGCCATGTTCGGCGAACCCTTGGCTATGGTGGAGTGCAGCAGAATCAAAGTCGGCTTGGAGGATTCCCGCTTGGCCGTTTCGACAAGCTTCAGGATGCCTTCGATGTCGTAGGCATCCCCCTCCAGGGTCTGCCAACCGTACGCCTGGTAGCGCCCGGCCACATCCTCTGAGAAGGACAGATCAGTAGAGCCCTCTATGGTGATGCGGTTCGAGTCGTAGAAGACGATCAGCTTCCCCAGACCCAGATGCCCGGCCAGGGAGGATGCTTCTGCGCTGATCCCCTCCATCATGTCCCCGTCTCCGGCCAGGGCGTAGGTGTAGTGATCGATCACCTTCTTGTCCGTGTTGAAGGCCGCCCCCAGCATTCTTTCGGCGATCGCCAACCCCACGGCATTGGCCACTCCCTGGCCCAGCGGGCCGGTGGTCGTCTCCACCCCCACGGTCCGGCCGTATTCCGGATGTCCGGGTGTTTTGGAACCAAGCTGGCGGAACTCTTTGATATCCTCCAGCCTCAGGGGGTAGCCGGACAGATGAAGAAGAGAGTAAAGCAGCATGCTCCCATGTCCTGCAGATAGCACGAATCGGTCTCTGTCGATCCACCGTGCGTCCTGAGGGTTGTGTTTGAGGATCTCCCCGTACAGGAGCACGCCCAGCTCGGCGCAGCCCATCGGCAATCCGGGATGTCCGGACTTCGCCTTCTGCACCGCATCCATCGTCAGCACGCGTACCGCAGTGGCAGCGCTTTGGATCCCCTCTGTTTGCATGCTTCAGGTCCTCTTCTTGTCAGCGTTTTTTCTTCTTTTTCTTACGGCTCGGCTGAACCCGGGTCACCTTGACCGGAGCTTTCGGTGACGCCGATTCCCTCACGGTGCTCTCTTTCACCTCCGTGCCGGCCGTCTCGGCAGCCGCCGCCGCAGAAGCCTCCTCCCGCCGAACCTGGGCGACCGGCGCCGCGGCCTGTCGGCCGTACATCTGGACATCCCGCCGCTTACGTCGTCTGTCCACCAGCCTGCTCCAGCCCAACACAACGGGGGAAGCGATAAAAACCGTCGAATAGGTTCCAACCACCACACCTACCATGAGGCTCAAGGCGAAGTTCCTGATATCCCCCGTGCCGAAGATGAAGATCGTGGCCACCGCCAGCAGCGTGGTCAGGGAGGTCAGCAAGGTGCGGCTCATGGACTGGGTGATACTGGTATTCAGAATCACCGCCAGATCGGAATCCCGCATCAATTCCTGATTCTCCCGCACCCTGTCGAAGATGACTATCGTGTCGTTCAAAGAATAGCCGATGATGGTCATGATCGCGGCGATTGTGATAGTGGTCACTTCCAACTGGAATATGGCAATGACCCCCAACATGATCAGGGTATCGTGAATCAGACACAACACCGCCGCGGTTGCGTAGCGGATCCTGAAGCGCAAGGTCGTGTAGATCAGGATCAGCAGCATGGCCACCAGAACGATCGACACGGTCTGCCCGGCCAGCTCCCTGGAGTAACGGGGTCCGACGAAGTCGCTGGCCTGGATCTCCACATTCTCCTGGCCGAAAGCATCTCCCAGCAGCTGCGACAGCCGTCCCTCCATTCTGACCTGGAAGCCCGGGTCCTCCCCCGGGGCAATCACCTTTACGCTGAACTGCTGCTCCGCAGGCGGACCCACCACCTGGAGGCCTACCCCGTCTATCTCGCTCAAGGCATCCCGTACATTCGCAATATCCGCCCGAACAGCTGCAGGATCGATGCGTATCTGCTGCACCAGACCCGCTGTAAAGTCGATGCCGAAGTTCAAGCCTCCCCGCAGGAAGTACCCGGCCACCCCGGCGCCGATAAGCAGCAGGGAAATAGTTATCATGATGAAGCGCAGCTTGAGGAAATTGATGTGCCGTTTCATCCCTGCACCCTCCGCCACATGATGCTCAATCGGGACACCCGGAGCACGTCCGTGGCAAAATCAAAGATCAATCGGGATACGAACAGGGCGGTGATCAGAGAGGAGACGATTCCGATTGCCAGGGTATTGGCAAAACCCTGGACCGGTCCTTTTCCCAGAAGCGACAGAGCCACCGCCGCAATAAAAGTGGTGATGTTTGCGTCCAGGATGGCCCAGAGCGCCTTGTCGAAACCCGCCTTCACCGACGCCTTGGCGGATTTGCCGGTCCGGTACTCCTCCTTGATCCGTTCGAAAACGATAACGTTGGCATCCACGGCCATACCGACCGTCAGGATGACGCCCGCTATGCTGGGCAGGGTCAGGGTAAAACCGAGAACCGACAGAACCCCGATCATTATAAATAGATTCAAGACCAGCGCCAGATCGGCGATCAGGCCGGCGCCCTTGTAGAAGATCAGCATGAACAGGATAACCAGGGCAAATCCGTAGGTGATCGCCTGCAGACCGATACGGATTGCGTCCTCTCCGAGGGACGCTCCAACGGACTGCTGATTGATCACCTCCAGGGGCACGGGCAGCGCCCCGGTGCGCAGGACCAGAGCCAGATCATCCGCTTCGTCCCGTTCAAACCCTGTGACCCGCACCGCGTCGCGGATCGGTTCGTTGATCCGAGCCTGGGCTTTTACCTTGTCCCCCAGTACTACCGCCAATGTCCGGTTGACATTGTCGCTCGTGAGCTTGTAGAAGATGTCTCCACCCTCCCCGGTGAGAAAGAAGTTGACAACCGGCCTTCCAGTGATGGGATCCGCATTTACTTGAGCATTCCGGATGTAGTTGCCCGAGAGACCCGGTTCGCTTTCGATCACCGTGAAGCCCCGCAACTGGTCGATCCCGTAGGCATCCTTGGTGTACACCCCCCGCAGGGTCGTTCCAGCGGGCAGGATATCGGGCTGCAGGATCTCTCCGCTGGGACCGATGAATGCTCCTGGATTGGACTGCTGGTACTCGGTGAACAGAGCCAGGGCCTGCTCGTCGACCAGATGGAAATTCAGTATTCCCTTGCCCTGAACATAGCGGTTCATCGCCTCCCGGTCCGCCTCCCCCGGAAGCTCGACCAGGATCAGGTCATCCCCCTGCCGCCGGATCTGGGGCTCCCGCACGCCGAACTGATCGACCCGGTTGTTGAGGATCTCCAGGGCCCGACGCATGGCGTCCTCCCGTTCGGCCGCGCTCAGGGGCTGACCGCCTTCCTCTTCCAGCTGCTCCAGATCCGCCCGTATCAGAACCCTCATACCTCCACGCAGGTCCAAACCGAGGTTGATTCTTCTGATCGACCCTTCCTTGAGCTCGATGATCTCCTCCCGAAAATGATCCTCCAGCGTGAGAAGAAGCTCTTCCCGGCTCAGATAACCGCGGAATAGCTGCTCCACCGTCCACACTCTGGGCACGGAGCGGCCCTCGGTCCTGTAGTTATCCCTCGCTTTTTCTGTGAGAAAAGCGTACTCCTCCGGAAGCGGTTCTTCGGGCTCCAAGCCTTGGAGCTCCCGCAGTGTATCCACCGCCTTGCGCTCCGCGTAGAGCTTGATCTGGTTTCTCGAAGCATAGGACAGTTCCCGCTTTTCCTCGGGAACGAGGAAGTACCATTTGATTGTCGGGTAGAGGAAGGCCAGAGCAACACCTATGAGAATGAGGATCAGCAGCAATCTGTATCGTTTAAGCATGGTAATCTCCGAAACGGGTTGATCTAGGATGCCGATTATTCGTGACTGTGGTATCGACTACCCGTTACTCTTGGGTGTCTTCAGTTACCTCTTTGGTCTCTTTTCGCTCCAGAATGCTGGTGACGGCGCTCTTATTGAACTCGATCGTGGTGTTGCTGTCTACCTTGACGGTAACGGTATTCTCCTTCACATGCTTTACACTGCCTCTGATACCACCGGCGGTAGCGACCTTGTCTCCGGGGCGCAGCGTGGCGAGCATGTTCTGGGTTTCCTTCTGCTTCTTTCTCTGGGGCCGGATGATCAGGAAGTAGAAAATCACGATGATCAGTCCCAAGGGCACGAGCATAGTGACCATTGGATTGCCTCCGCTCGCCGCGGTCTGCAACAGAGGGAGTGAGGAAAGGAAATTTGCCATTATTAGTATCCTTTACTGTTTGAGATTTCTGTGAAAAGTAACACAAAAAAGCGTCAAGCGTCAAGGTAAACGGGAAAAGGGATCGACCTGCCTAAACAACGGTGACTTTGGCGATCCCTTCGGGCACCTCGTGCACCCCGAAGGTTCGCTTGAGCTCCTCGACGCTGCCTATTTTTATTTCGGCGTTTCGATTGTAGATCTCCAGCACCCTCTGCAGCGGCTCAACCCCCTCCTTGGCGGAGGACTGTTCGTATACAGCGGAACAGATAGCCTGTTTGTACATCTGCTTCTCGGCCAGTTGTTCCGTGCTCAAAGATCCGTAGCGCTTCTTCTGCGTACCGTCCACTACGGCCATATTGCCCTCATAGCCTATAGTGAATATAAAATCCCGGCGGCTGATCAAAACTTACAACTCCTCGATGGTTAGCCTGGGCTAATGTGCCGATAATCCTGTATACTGACAGGCAAAGATGATCGTCTTCGACCAGGAGAAATTATCCGCCTTTTTCGAGACCGTTTCAAGGGGATTCGAACGCAGGCCTCTGGAAATCGTCCTGGTCGTCCTCTCTTTACTCGCTTTCATAGCCGTTCTTATCCTCATCTACCGCCTGCAGCGCCGGAAAGTGCGCAGACAGCAGCGCAGCCTGGCGCGAAGTCGGTACCGCCAGATCGTAGAGAAGCGCTCCCTCACCCCCGCAGAGGAGGACCTGGTACGGCGTCTGGCCCGGTTTCTCAAGGACCCGGAGAAAAAGTATCTGATTCTCATCAATCAGCCTACATTCAACTACTGTGCGGCCAAACTCAGGGCTAAGGACCAGGCTGCGGCCGGCTCCCTACCCGAGCTGCGCAGCAGGCTCGGATTCCGGCTGCAGGGCCCCGAGCAGATTCCCGCTTCCAGCGTGGAACTTGCCGAGGGACAGGGGCTGCTCTTGGTGGCCGCAGATCCGAACGTGCCGGTTGCCAGGCGGGAGCGGGTGCAGCGCAAAGCCCAGGGCAGGGTGCAAAAGCAGGAACCCGACTCGCTGGTCGTCCAACTGATCGAAACCGGCACCTCCTTTCACCGCGGGGAGGCGGTCAGGGTCTACTTCCAGAACCGCGCCGGCCTGTTCAGCTTCAACAGCACGATCCTATCCGTTCAGAAACAGACGATCCGCCTGCGGCACGGGGAGGACATCAAACGCTTTCAGAGGCGTAAGTACTACCGCAGACGGGTATCCCAGCCGGTGGGGATCCGCCACCCCGGATCCGAGGAGCAGCCGACCCTTTCGACCTTTTACGATCTGGGAGGCAACGGGGCGAGTTTGAAGAATCCGGGCCGACGATACAACTCCGGGGACGCGGTTGAACTTACCTTAACGGCGGCCGGGGAACGGTTCAACCTGATCGCCGAGGTGCTGAGAACCTCGAAGAACGGAGATGTGCTTCACGTTCGCTTCGCTCCGATGCGGGAGACCACCCGGGACCGAATCATCGGGTCCCTGTTCCAGGGGGCCGGGAAAACAGGTTCGTGAGCGTCCCCTTCGGCACCCACAGCCTCTTCATCCACTGCAGTGAGGACAAGCAGTTCCGCGGAATCCTAAAACTGCTGCGGGAACTCGACAGATCCCCCGCCTCACACCTCCTGGACTGGCCGGGGGTTCCCGCGGATCTCAGCCGACGGCGGGTGCTGCGGAGAGTGCTCATCTCCGGCCACGGCAACCCCATCCAGGCGGGTTTCCAGCTGGGCTCGGTTCGAGCGCTGAAGCCGCCGGATCTTCGCCTGCCCGGGAACACGGACCTGTATCTGATGGGCTGCCACCAGGGCGCAGAGCAGCAGCGGCGGGCCTGGGCCGCCGGGACCGGGGTGGACGCTGGGCGGGTGCGGGGCTCGGCCGGAGAGACGGAGAGTGCCCTTAGCACCTGCCTGCTTCTGCACCTGCTGGAAGATGGAGCTGAATCGATCGATCACTGGTTTCCGGTTTGGACCCGCTGCAACGGCGCCTTCCGCCCCCACTTTCCCAGGGTTCGCGAAGTCTATGCACGGCTGGAGGCAGATCCCATCGCCGCCCTTGCGCATTTGAAAGCGGCGGGAGATCTGGATGCCCTGTTCCTGGAGTTCGAAGAGTTCCTGGCCCCGATCAGCCGCAGGCCCGACTATCTCACCGACCTCGTGTAGCCGCAGCGGCCGAGCGCACCTTGCAATTTTCACGGATTTGCCGTGAAATGATCCCGACACAGGAGGAATGAAATGGAAACCTACAGAAAAGAGATCGTATCAAAACCCGCCAAACCGGATCTGCCCTACAGCCCGGCGGTGAGCGGCGGTCCCTTCGTGTTTGTCTCCGGAAGCGTGGGCAGAGATCCGGCCAGCGGCCGGATCGCAAAGGGGGATGTAGGCAGCCAGACCCGCCAGACCATGGCCAACATCGCCGCCCAGCTGGAAAAGGCGGGCAGCAGCTTCGACCTGGCGCTGAAGGCCACCATCTTCATCACCGACATGGATCTGTTCGCCGACATGAACAAAACCTACAGTTCTTTCTTCCAAGGCGATCCACCGGCGCGCAGCTGCGTGGAGGTAGCCAGGCTGCCCGACCCCGAGGCGCTGGTTGAGATCGAGCTGATCGCCCTGAAAGCCTAGATCCGAAGGGAAAAACCCGGCTATGTCATCAAAACTCATCTACGGGAAGCACCTGGTGATCGACGAGCGGACCGTGATCCCCTCCGGCGCTCTCTACGTCGAAAAAGACAGGATCGTGGACTACGGCTCCTACGGGGAGATCACCGCAAAGTACAAGGCAGATCAGACCCTCGGCTCGGCGGAGACCCTCATCATTCCCGGCCTGGTGAACGCCCACAGCCACGGAAAGGGGCTGACCGATTTCCAGAGAGGCCAGCTGGACGACACCCTGGAGACCTGGAAGTGGAGAAGTTATCCCCCCATCGACCCCCACCTGGACACCTGCTGGACGTGTCTGCAGCTGCTGGCAAGCGGGGTAACTACGACCATGCACAACCACGGTCTGGTGAATCCCAGGGGATATCGGGAGGAGTTCGCCGCGGTGCTGGAAGCCTACAAGCGCTGCGGTGTGCGGGTGGCCTTCGCCCCCAGTCTGAGCACGGAGAATCTGTTCACCTACGGCGATGACGCTGAATTCGTCGAATCCCTGCCGTCGGAGCTGCGGGAGCTCTGCGAGCAGGTTCGGGTGCGTTCAGCGGCTTTTGGAGAACAGCAGTACTTCGACTCGGTACGGTCGCTTCACGGCCAGTACAGCGGTCCGCAGATCCGGATCATGCACGGACCGGTTTCACCCCAGTGGGTGCGGCAGGAGGCCCTGCAGCGGATCCGCGAAGAGGCGACCGAGCTGGGCCTGCGGATCCACACCCACGTGCAGCAGACCCGGCTGCAGCAGCTGTACGGACAGAAGCTCTACGGCAAGTCCCTGATCGCCTACCTGGCCGACCTCGGTTTTCTGGGCCCGGACGTCACCTGCGGCCACTGCGTCTGGGTTTCCGAAGGCGACATCGAACTGCTCGCCTCATCCGGGGCCTCCGTCACGCATCATCCCGGATGCAACCTCAGGGTTCGAAACGGGATCAGCCCCGTTTTCGAGCTGGACCGCAGAGGGGTGGTGGTGGCCGTCGGCATGGACGAAAAGGAGGTGGGCGACGACAAGGACTATCTGGCCGAGCTGAGGATAGCGGCCAAGCTCCATCGCCTGGCCTCGCACCGGCTCGACAGCCCCTGCTTGAGCTCCCGGGATGTATTCCGCATGGGCACCCGCAACGGCGCGGCGGTACTGGGGTTCGACGGCTGGGTCGGCACCCTGGAGCGGGGCAAACGGGCGGATGCGGTTCTCCTGGATATGGAGGCGATGAGCGAACCCTACAGCTACGAGGGTCATGACCCGCTGGATCTGCTCCTGTACCGGGGCAAGAGCGCTTACATCCGCAGCGTGTTGGTCGACGGGGAGGTGCTGCTGGACCGGGGGCGATTCACCCGCATAGACCGGGAGGAGGTGGTCAGGAAACTTCGAGAGTCGATCCCCGCGGACTATCGTGAGCAGTTCGAGACAGGCAACCGGCCGATGCGGCCTCTGCGCCGGGCGATCGCCGAACATTTCCGGCCCTGGTACGAGGAGATCGAGAGGGGGGATCAGGACCCCTACTACCTGATGAACAGCCGGATCTGATCAGCCCCCCAGGTCCCAGCCGAAGGACAGCTCGGCCATGGCGAAGATCATCACCTCATCCCACCAGAAATCGTAGGATACCCCCAGGTGGGCCCCCAATGGAGGAAGCCGAGCAGGTTGATGCTGAAATAGAGGTGGGACAGAGGAGGATCCTCCCCGGCCGCGACCCTTTCCACGGCGGCGCTTTCCTCGGTCCGCTCGACGGTCTGCTCTGCGATCCTCTCTACATCCTCCATCTCGACGGTGTAGATCTTGCCGTCTCCGGCACAGATTCCTAAAGATGATAAAGAAGGTAGGGAAAGAGTTCAAATAAAGGAATCGCCGGAGTGCCCCAGGGCCCGGGAAATTTCCGCGGCGGTTTTCACCAGGAGGGCCGAGAGAGCGGGAATAGTATCCGGATTGACCCTGGTGGCCGGACCCACGACCGAGATCGAGGCGACCAAAGTCCCTTTTTGCTCGAATATGGGCGCCGCTACACAGCGCCCCCCCAATTCGCTCTCCTCGTCGTCCACAGCCCACCCCTGCTTGCGGATCTTCTCCAGCTCGAGACGCAGCGCATGCTGCTCCGTGATCGTTTTCTCCGTCAACGCGGTCAGATCGATCTGCGGCAATATCTCAGCGATGACATCTTCGGTTTGGCAGCTGAGAAGAACCTTGCCCGCCGCCGTGCAGTAAAGACCGAGCGGAGAACCCACCGCTGGCACCCCACGGATGATACTGTCACTGACAACCTGGTCGACGTACACGGCGTGATTCCGATCCAGGAAGACCAGATTGGCGGTCTCCCCGCTTTGTCGCGACAGCTTCTCCAGA
>CAZPPB010000101.1:0-14217 GCA_964588355.1 uncultured Spirochaetaceae bacterium
GGGTCCTGGCCTGGAAGTTCCTCAGAGAAGAGTCGGTGTACGGTTGAGGAGGGAAACGATGATCAGCGCTGCACGATTGAAAGAAAATATCTCAAAGACCGTGATCCACCTGCTTCTCCTGGCCGCCGTGTTCGTGGCCATGTTCCTGCTTCTCTGGCTGCTCAGCATCGCGCTGCGGCCGGTGCAGGAAACCTACAAGGTGTCCGCCTCGCTTCTGCCGAAAAAGCTGACTCTGGTGAATTTCAACCGAGTATTTTCCGAGCTGCCCCAGATGGCCGTCTACTACCGAAACAGCGTCATCATCACCTTCGTAGCCGTGGGATCGATCGTGATCATCTCCGCCCTGGCAGGCTACGCCTTCGCCCGCATCCGCTTTCCTGGCCGGAACCTGATCTTCTGGGCGGTGATCGCCACGATCTTCTTCCCGTACACGATCAGCCTGCCCGCCCTGTACGACATCCTCTTTCGCCTGCGCCTGACCGACACCCTGCTCGGACTGATTCTGCCGTACACGGCGATCTGGCTGCGCCTGGGAACGTTGATCATGCGCCAGGTCTTCCTGTCCGTGCCCAAAGACCTGGACGATGCCGCCACCATCGACGGCTGTTCCCGTCTGGGGGCTTTCTGGCGGGTCCTGCTGCCCATCACCTCCAGCGGCTGGGTGGTGGTGGCCATCTTCGCCTTCGTTCCCATGTGGGGAGAGTTCATCCTGGCCTTCACCGTCACCTCCACGCCCAAGAGCCTGCCCATCTCCATCGGCATGAAGATGCTGGAGCCGAATCCCGCCTTCGCCGAGTGGACCTTTCCCGTAGCCGCGGCCGCCGCACTGCTGATCTTCATCCCCTCGCTGCTGATCTTCATCATCTTCCAGAAGTGGTTTACCCGGGGAATCACAGCCGGAGCCTTGAAGTTTTAGTCGCAACCAAACGATCATGTCCGAAAACAGGAACGAAAAAATAATCTACCCGTCGATCCAGCAGGGCGTCAGAAAAGAGTGGCGGGGACTTCAGGACGGCACCAAGGAGTGGTGGCGGGACTTCCGGCGCTTCATAAACGAGCCCCCCGTAGCGGGCCGGGCCATCCTTGAACCGGCAACGGTCACGGCGGGGGACCGGACTGTCCTACGATTGACGATTGAGGTGGGAAAAGGCGGCATCGAGGCGTACGGTCATATCGCCGTGGAATGCCCCCTGGAAGGTCTGGAGGTATACGTACCGGGAAAACGTTACAGGGCCCGGGTGCCGGTCATCTCGGCGCACTGCAGCACCTCTCCCGCCGATCTGGACATCAGCTTCTCCGCCGGCATCATAGACGTCATGAACCGGCTCTATGCCCTTGAAGAGGGCGAGGTGGTGGAGATCCTGTTGGGGGATCCACGTGAGAGCCCGGCGGTCATGCCTCGGTATGCCCAGGGGTATCCCTTTGCCGTGGCCCTGGATCGCGCCAACACGGGCCTGTACAGCCGGATCGCCGAGTTTCCGGTCCTGCGGGTCACCGGTGGCGCCACCGCAGGGTATCACGTAGTGGCTTCCCCCGTGCAGGAGGCGGGCAAGCCCTTCGACCTCCGGGTTTTGGCCGTAGACGGAACCGGCAATCCAGCCGCGGACGGCTTGGGGGCCGGGGATGGTTTCTGGGCGGAGACAGGGTCGGTCACCTTCACCAGCTCCGACCCATCGGCCGAGCTGAAGGTGCGATCGGGGGCGGGACCGGCCGATCGGGATGACGGCGGGACCGGCCACGGCACCGGTGAACCCGCCTCGCAGATCGAGGTCACCCTCAACCGGCCCGGAGTGCAGTACATCACCGTCTGTGATCAGGCCTTGGGAGCCTCGGGGCTGTCCAACCCGATTCTGGTGCAGGATAACCACGCCGAGGAGTTCAACCTGTTTTTCGGGGACATCCACGGGCACAACGCCCACTGCGACGGCGCGGGAAGCGCGGATGAATACTATACATGGGCCCGGGATGTACGGCTGCTCGATTTTTCGGCTCTGACCAACCACATGGAAGAGGCCAAGCGCTATCGGATCGATGATTTCTGGCCCATCGTCCAGAAGAAAGCCGCCGAGTACTACGACCCGGGGCGTTTCGTCACCTTCCTGGCCTTCGAGTGGGGCAGCTGGGAACGCTTCGGCGACAAGTGCGTCTATTATCAGGGTGGAGAGGGACGGTGGTTCGGAGCGCACCTGGAATCGGCCAACACGCCGGACAAGCTCTGGCGGCAGCTGCGTGGAAAAGCAGTCATCACGATCCCCCACCACAGCAAGTACGGGGGAAAGACCGACTGGTCCTTCCACGATCCCGAGCTCCAACCCCTGGCGGAGATCTACTCCACCTGGGGCTCTTCGGAACAGGGGGGAGAGCACTCTGTGCAGAGAGCCTGGCAGCGGGGGTACAAGCTCGGGGTTATCGCCAGCTCGGATACCCACACCGGTACGCCGGGGAACGAGGGAGGAGGGCTGGCCGCGGTCTGGGCCAGGAAACTCACCCGGGAGGATCTGTTCGAGGCTTTGCGGACGCGCCGCTGTTACGCTACCACAGGAGCCCGGATCCTGCTCGACGTCCGGCTCAACGGCTTCAGGATGGGGGAGGTGGTCCGGGAGGAGCAACCGGGGAAGCGGGAGCTCAACGTGCTGGCCGCCGGCACGGGCAACCTCAACAGCCTCGAGATCCTGAAGAACAACGAGGTGGTTCATTCTCAGTCGGGGTCCGGCAAGGTGATCCGGCTCGAGTGGGAGGATGCGGCGGACAGGCGATCCATCCCCGGAGAGGACTTCTACTACGTCCGGGTGAGCCAGACGGACGGAAACAGAGCCTGGTCCAGCCCGATCTGGATCGGTTCTGTAGAAACCTAGGCCAACAACGAACGACCACTCAGAGCAACAGAGCGGAGGAGCAGAAGCATGAGCGAACTTGCCGTCAACGGAGGACCGAAGGTACGCGCGCAACCGTTTCCTCCCTGGCCCCACTTTTTCGACGACGAGATCGAAGAGGTCCGGAAGGTCCTGCAGGAAGGGCGGGTCAACTACTGGACCGGAACCCGGGGTCGGGAGTTCCAGGAGCGCTTTGCCCGCTTCTGCGGTGCCAAGCACGGGATCGCGGTGATGAACGGGACCGCGGCTCTGCACGTGGCTCTGGCCGCCGCGCAGATCGGCCCGGGGGACGAGGTGATCGTGCCTCCCCGGACCTTCATAGCCACCTCCTTTTCCATCCTGCACCAGAACGCCGTTCCGATTTTTGCCGATATCGATCCGCGCACCCAGAACATCGACGTATCCTCGATCCGGGAGCGTATCACCGAACGAACCAGGGGGATCATCTGCGTTCACCTGGCAGGTCTTCCCTGCGACATGGACCCGATCATGGAGCTGGCCGCCGAGTTCGATCTGACCGTGATCGAAGACGCCGCCCAGGCCCAGGGAGCACGTTACAAGGGAAGGAGCACGGGCACCCTGGGCCACATCGCCGCCTTCAGCTTCTGCAATGACAAGATCTTCACTACCGGGGGCGAAGGGGGGATGGTGGTCACCAACTCCGATGAGATGGCCGCCATCGCCCGCTCGGTCAAGGACCACGGCTACGAAGAGCTCGAACGCCGCAACCTGCTCGAACTAGAGGCCCTCTACACCTACATCCACCACCGCATGGGCTACAACTACCGCATGACCGAGATGCAGGCGGCCATCGGCTTGAAAGCCCTCGATAAAATCGAATGGAACCTCCGCAGGCGGCGGGAAAACGCCCGCTATCTGACCGAGCACCTTTCCAAGCACGAAGCTCTGACCCCGCCCTTCGAAAGCGAGGATTTCCAGCACGCCTACTACAAGTACTACGTGCGACTGGATCCGGGCAAGTTGAAAACGGACCGGGATACCTTCGTCAAAGCGGTCCGGGCCGAGGGGGTTCCGATCGGACTGGGCACCTCGAGCGAGAACTACCGGGAGCAGGCGTTCCAGGAACTGGCGGGCTACGGCCGCACCAACTGTCCCTTCGGCTGTCCCTGGTACAAAGGCCGGGCGGACTACGGACACACGGAGCTTGCCAACGCCAAACTACTGGGGAGCGAGGTTTTCGTGCTCCAGGTGCATCCGACCATCGAAAAGCCGGACCTGGATGACGTGATCGCCGCTATCGAGAAAGTCCTGGATGCGTATGCAGCCTGAGTTCCGGTGGCGGTCATGAGGGCGGGATTCGCCGCAGCGGTAATTACACCCCAGGTCGGTGTACCGATGAGCGGCTATCGTCTGCGCCGGGAACCGGCTGCCGGCACCCATGACGACCTGCAGGTGCGCTGCGCTGTGCTCGATGGCGGGCGCTCGACCTTAGCCATGGTTTCCCTGGATCTGATCGGCCTGGAGTACGGGCACGCTGCGGCCATCAAGCACAGGATCGCAGAGCGATGTGGCCTGCAGCCGGAGCAGGTGCTGCTGGCCTGCACCCATACCCATTCCGGCCCGGACACCCTGAATCTTCACGGTTCCGGGGAAGAGCTGGAGCGCTACTGCCGGGGGCTTTACGGCAGGGTAGCCGACTGCGTTGCCCGGGCCATGGACCGCCTCGAATCACTGAGCGTAGCCCTGGCCCGCTGCGATGTTTCAGGGCTGGCCTTCAACCGCCGGCTCCTCCTCCGCGACGGATCCGTGCGGCTCAATCTGGAGCGGATCGAGGAATCCCGAATCGCTGAGCGGGGACCCGCAGATGCGGGCGCCTCGATCCTGCTGTTCGCTCGCGACGGGGAGATCCGGGGAGCCGTGGCCAGCTTCACCCTCCACGCCACGGTTATGGACCAGGAGAACCTGCTATTCACCCGGGACTGGCCGGGCTATCTGGTGGATGCCCTGCAAGAGGCGCTTCCCGGCGAACCCGTGGTTCTGTTCTTCAATGGAGCATTCGGCAACATCAATCAGATCGAGAGACCGGGGATCTGGATCTCTACCTTCCAGGAGGCCGAGCGGATCGGCACCACGATCGCCGGGAAACTTGCCGGAGCGCTGGAATCCCCAATCTCCCTCCCCGAGGTGACTGTTCACTTGCAGCACACCTGGCTCGAGCTCCCGAGACGCAGCGGCCGCAGCCATGAGGAAATCGAAGAACAGATCGAGCAGGTGCGAAGCCAACTGGTGCGCAGCCGCGCAGATGGTGAGGAGGAGAGATCGGATCTCGAAAAAGAACTGATCTTTCTAGAGGAGGAGGCGCAGCTGAGCCGGAATCCCGACAGTGAACAGGTGGAGGTCCAGCGCATCACCCTGGGAGAGGTGGAGATCATCGGAGCGCCCGGAGAGATCTTCGTCGAGTACGGACTGGAGCTGAAAAAGACCTCGCCGATGCCCCACTGCCTGGTCTTCGGCAACGCCAATGGATCGGCCGGCTACATTCCGCTGCCCGAATCGTTTACTGAGGGGGCCTATGAAACCCGTCTGTCTCGGGGCAGCCGTCTTGTTCCGGAGGCTGGGCCTATGATCATGCAAACTGTAGAGAAAATGCGATACAACGATCCAGGGAGGCAGCCATGAACATCGCCCTGATCGGCACGGGTGCCATGGCCCGTAGATTTTTGAAAGCGGTCCAGGGGCAGGTCCGGGATGTGCACTTTGTCGCCGCCCACAGCAGGAACGCCGAGCGCCTGGAGCAATTCCGGAAGGAGTCTCCCCGGATCGAGTGCACAACCGACCTGAACGAACTGCTGGGACGCGGGGATATCCAGGCCGTGTACATCAACACCCCGGTGGACAGCCATGCACCGTTGAGCATGGCCGCAGCTCGAGCGGGCAAGCACGTTCTCTGCGAAAAGCCGATGGCTCTGGCCGTTGCCGAGTGCCAGGCCATGGTCGAGGCGGCCGAGGCGAACGGCGTGGTGCTGCAGATCGGTTACATGATGCGCTTCCATCCGGCCCACCAGCTGCTCAAGAAGCAGATCGACTCGGGGGTATTGGGAACCTTGAGATACGTTCACCTGGAGCGTACCGTGTTCATCGACTTCCTGTCCCCCGATATGCCGGAACACAGAAAGTGGTTCATCAGACCGGGGGTGAGCGGCGGCGGCGCGTTCACGGATCTTGGTTCCCATCCACTCGACCTGCTGTTGTACCTGGTCGGCGATGAAATCGAGAGCTGTCAGCTGCAGATCCGGGAAGAACCTACCCAGGGGGCGGAAACCGACGCCCTGGCCAACTTCCGCTTCCACGGCGGCCTGCTGGCCACCGTGTTCGCCAGCTGGCGCGTCCCGCTTCACGACAACATCATCCAGGTATACGGAGACAAGGCAAGTCTGTTCGCCCGACGCACCCTCGGCCCCTACACCGACGGAACGGTGGAGCGGATCACCGAAGCCGGACGGGAACAGATCCCGATCACCTACAGGAATCACTACGTTCTGCAGCTGGAGCACTTCAGGGATTGCATCGCCCAGAGCCGGGAGCCGATCACCAGCGGCCGCGCCTGCCTGCCCACCGAACGAACCCGGGAGCTGCTGTACCGCAGCGTGAGCTGAATCGGTCCTATCCTAGCCCTTGATCGCTCCCCGGGTCAGACCTTCGACCAGGAAGCGCTGGACCACAACAAAGGCCACTACCACGGGCAGGCTCACGATGACCGAGGTGGCCATCATCCCACCCCAGTCGTGCTTGAACTCCCCGGCAAAGGCCAGGATCATGCCGGGGGGAAGGGTCTTCATGCTCGGTTTGCTGACCAGCATCAATGGGAACAGCAGGTTGTTCCAGGCATCCAAAAAAGCGAACACCCCCGTGGCCACGATCCCCGGAATAATCAGGGGCACGAGGATCCTCGTAAGTATCTGAAGCCGCGTACATCCATCCATAAAGGCGCTCTCTTCGACTTCGATCGGCACCGAGTCGATAAATCCCTTGAGCATCCAGATACTGAAGGGAAGGGTGAAGGAGGTGAATGCCAGAATGAGGCCCTGATAGGTGTTGAGGAGGTGCAGATTCTTATACAGCAGGTAGAGGGGAATGAGCAAAACCACCAGCGGAAACATCTGGGTCGTGAGGATCCCCACGGACACGGCTTTGCGAAAACGGAACTTCACCCGGGACAGCGCATATGCTGCCAACACGGCCAGGACGATCGCCAGCAGCACCGTGCCGATAGAGTTGATCACGCTGTTCATGAAGAAGATCGATACCTTGATCGAACCCTGGTCCAGCTCCAGATAGTGCTCGAAGGTGGGAGTGGAAGGGAAGATCTCCGGAGGAAGGTCGAACACGTGCACCGTCTTCTTGATGCTTGTAATAAACATCCAGTAGATGGGGAACAGGGTCCAGACCAGAAAAACGACCAGGATTGCCACGATGACAACGTAGGCCGCTATACTGTTTCGTCTTGATCGCACCATAGTCCTCCAGACCGCCGTCTAGAAACGCTCCTTCAATGTTCTGATATACAAGGCGGAAACGATAATCAAAATGAGAACCCAGAACGTGCCCACCGCGGAGGCATACCCGATATCGAAGCGTTCGAAGGCCAACCGGTAGATATACAGTACCGCCGTGGTGGTGGCATAGGCGGGTCCCCCGCCGGTCATGGTAAAGATGATCGGGAAAAAGTTGAAATTCCGGATCACCATCAGTAGGCTCGAAATCACGATGATTTGATGCAGGTAGGGAAAGGTGATGAAGCGGAACTCCTGCAACCTGTTGGCTCCCTCCAGGAACGAGGCCTCTCTGGCCTCATCGGGAATCGCCATCAATCCCGCCGTGATCATCAGCATGTAGAAAGGTGTCTGGTTCCAGACATGGGTGGCGATGATGGCGATCATCGCCAGGTCGTCCCGCATCAACCACGGCAGGAACTCCCTGATGAAGCCGATCTGCTGGAACACGTAGTTCACCACCCCGATCTCCACATCGAACATGTACATGAACAGGTATCCGATCACGATTCCAGGGATCACCCAGGGAACCAGAAGTGCCCCGCGCAAGCCGTGGAATCTCCGGGGCAGCTCGTATATCACAAGGGCAAGGATCAAACCCAGAACCAGGCCGATCACAACCGTAAAAAAGGTGAATACGACTGTGTTTTTCATAGCCTGCCAAAAGAGTTTGTCCTGAACCATGTAGGCATAATTACTGAATAGATTGAAGGCAATCTCTCTGGGCTTGGTCAGTTCGTAGTTGAAGAAAGACAGCCGCGCGGCGTTTATTATTGGGAAGAGGATGACGACCCCCATCACCAGAATGGCGGGGGCCAGAAATCGGATAGCAGTGAAAGTGGACGAGGCGTTGCGCCGCCAACGCCTCGTCCTTTCTATCTTTTTGCTGGATGCCTGCATCACTTGATGTTTGCGATCTGCTCCTGCACCCCGACCAAGATCTGGTCGATCGACTTGTCCGTCGTGATGACTTCCTGAACTCCGGCCATAAAGGGAATGACGATATCACCGTAGTCAGGCCCGTAGGGGATCTTGACCACGGTATCGTTGACGTTCTCCACGAACGCCTTGATGATCGGGTCTTTATTAAACTCGGGCACCCGTTGCAGAGCGCTCTTGGTAGCGGGTGTGTATCCAATCTTCAGGAGATAGTTCCTCAAGGCGTAGTCGCTGTTGACCAGGTGCATGGCCAGCTTGGCCGCTTCATCCTTGTGCTCGGATTCCTCGAAAACACACAGCTGATGGTCGGATGCGTAGGTGTAGTGGTTTCCGTTCTTGTCTCCAGGCAGGGCGGCCACACCCCAGGATTTGTTGAACTGCTCTTCGGTGAGCTGGTCGTTGATGCTCAGAACGATCCCCTTGACGAAAGAAGGATCGATCATGTATACGAGGCGGCCTTGGGCCGCAATCGGCCTGAACTCACCGATTTTCTTTCCGGGCAGCGTGTATTTATTCTCGACGGATGTCCGCAGCCACTGCATGTAGTCTTTGACCTCCGGGGTGTTGAAGTTGGCCTTTTCAGCTCCCTTGAAAGGCGTGGCGCCGAAGGCCCGGAGGAAGGGATAGGTCATCTCGAAACCAAACATCCTGACGGTGGTATCGAAGCCGAAAATAACGATTTCGCTGGGAAGAGGACCCCTCGCCTTGGCGATCTGGTCTTGAAAATCGTAGATCGTCTCGGGCGGATCGTTCGGGTCCATTCCCGCCTGAGCCAAAAGGTCCTTGTTGTAAAACAATCCGTCCGGACCCGGCGCCCAGGGGATCCCGTAGTGCGTTCCCTCGACCATGGTCAAGTCATACGCGCTCTTTACGAGGTCGCTCTGAAAATCCTTGGGGAATACAGCATCAGCCGAGGCCAGCGCTCCCATCAGAGCCAGTATCGTTATGTTGGGCCCCGCCGCCTGCGCCACATCCGGCGAATCACCGGAATTGTACATGATGGTAAGTTGATTCAAGATATCACTGAATCCTACGGGAACCGGATTGACATCGATATTGGGATTTTTACTTTCGAAGTCCTCGATAATGTCATCGACCGGGGTGCGTGTTGACTCCTCCGCAGTTACCCAGTTGACAAAATCGATTGTTACAACTCCGCCCGTATCATCCTGCCCACCGGCAAAAATCACGCCTGCATTTAGCAGAACAAGCCCGACAACGATCGAGACGATGATGGTTCTAGTTCTCATACATTCCTCCATACCAACTCTTTTCTTATTTCCTTCTCTGCAACGCAGAGAACCCTTTTCAGTTTCGATTCCAAAACACTTCGGAGTACTTGTCAAAGTTTATACAGCGAATCACCTCCTTTCATTTCAAGCAAATGCATTGTTCAACATTCCTGATCGATCTGTCAAGAATTCACACAACTTTTTTACAACAAGTAATTAATTTTATTGACTTTGCCCCTCCGATTCCATAGGATAGGGTTCACAGCAAGGAAATACGCCGGGCAAAGCCCCTTTTGCTCAGGTTCATATTCAACGCAAGCGGAGACCGGAATGAACGACAAAACGGATCATAAATTGATATTCGGAGTGCTGTTCCTGGGACGAAAGAGACCGGGATTCGATCCCGAATGGGGCAAAGCCGTGCAGACGGCCATTCGGGGTTTTCTTAAAAGTAATCACTACGAGTGCATCATACCGAGCGACAACATTGCCGACGATGCCGGTTTGCGGGAGGCGGTGGCTGCCTGCCGTCAGGCCGGCGCCCGAACCCTGGTTGTCACCCAGCCGACGGTGAGCGACGGACGCCTGGCCCCGGTGCTTGCCCAGCTGTGGAAGGACCCCCTGATCTTCTGGGCCACCACGGAGAAGCAGACCGGGGAGATGATCAGCGCCAACTCTCTGGTTGGGACCCACATCTTCGCTTCCCTGTTCCGTCAGCTCGGACGGCCCTTCGAGCTGGTATACGGGCATCCGGAGGAAGAGCAGACCAAGGCTCAGCTGGATCTTGCTCTGGCCCTGGTGGGCGCCGCGGTGAGGTTGGCCGGCGCCAAAGTCGGGCTCATCGGCCAGCATGCTCCGGGTTTCGTCAACCTGGCCGTGGATCCGGATCAGCTGTGCAGAGCCCTGGGGGTGCAGCTGCACCACATGAGTCTTCACGAGTTTCTCTCCGTCTTCGACTCCTTCGGCGAAAAGGAGGTGGCAGACGACGTGGCCGCCTTCCAAAAACAGGGCATCCCCCTGAAAGACGTGGAGCCGGAGGATCTGGCTACCGCCTCCCGCTTCTACCTGGCCTTCAAGCGCATCATGACGGAGGAGCACCTGGATGCCCTGGCCAGCCGCTGCTGGCCGGAAATCCCCAACATCACGGGGCAGTGGCCCTACGTGGCCATCTCCCGCCTGATCTCGCAGCGCGTCGCCATGACCCAGGAGGGAGATGTGGACGCTGCGGTGATGGCTCTGGCCGCCGGAGAGTTGGGTATGGGACCGGTGTACCTGTCGGATTGGCTGGAACACGACCACACATCGATCGCGATCTGGCATACCGGAGCCGTTCCCCTGGACCTCTGTGAACCGATCGGCAGTGAACGGGGTCCCCGGGTCGCCAAGCACTTCAACATCCACAAGCCCGCGGTCATCGAAGCGACCCTGCAGACGGACCTGCCCATCACCCTCTTCCGCCTGTGGAGCTGCGACGGGCGGTACAAACTGACAGCGTTGGAAGGCCGCACCATCCCCCCTAAACGGCATCTGCTCGGCAACAACGGAGTCGCGGAAATCAAGGGGGTGGACGTGATGGAGTGGTTCGATGAGATGATCCATCAGGGCCTGCCCCACCACCTGCTGATCGCCCCGGGTCATCACCGCAGCAAGTTGAAACGATTTGCCCGCCAGGTTGGGGTCGACTGGATCGAATCCTGAGTGACTATCGAAAGGAGGAGCCCAACGCATGAAAACCATAAAAGTCGGGGTCGTGGGGCTGAAACACGGCATGGCCAGCGTCAAGGAGGTCCTGGACAATCCGGTCTTCGAGCTGGTCGCCCTCTGTAGCCGGACCCGGGAAAGTTACGAGTACCTCTGCGGCGCGGAGATCGCCGAACAGATCGACAGCGTCACCTTCACCGAACCCCGGGAACTTCTCATCCGCCAGTGCCGGGCCAAGAAGGACTTCCGGGAGGTCGATTTCTTCACCGACTACGACAAGTTTCTGGATCACCCCGGTCTGGAGGCGGTGATCGTGGCCGTGCCGATCCCGCTGAATGCGGAGTACCCGATCCGGGCCCTGAAGAAGAACAAGCACGTGTTCGCCTCCAAGCCCTTCGGCCTGACCCTCGAGGACGGGTGGGAGCTGAAAAAGGTCGCCGAAACGGCAAAATCCAAGTTCATGGTGAACTACGAGTTTCGCTATTCCCCGGTGATGCAGGCGATCCGCCGGCAGATCGAGTCCGGAGCCATCGGCGATTTGCGCCTCATGTGGTGGAACATGTTCCGCATGCCCTTCCGCCCGGCCTACGCCAAGTGGACGACCAGCGGCGGCGCCCTGGTGGCGGAGGTGTGTCACTGGTTCGATCTGTTCCACCTGTTCAATTCTGAAGCCCCCTTCAGGAAGATCTGCACCTTCGGCGGTCTGGACGTGCTGGGGGCCCAGCAGGAGATCGACGACAACGCTGTTTGCATCATCGAGTACGAAAACGGGGTGCGGGCCAGCATCAACTACACCTACTTCACCGATCAGCCGAAGCACAACCAGTTCGGGCTGGTCGGGGACCTGGGCAAGATCGTGGCGGACACCGATGAGGCGGGGCGCTACCTGCTGTACAACGGCGCCGAACAGAACCGCACCGAGTTCGTGGCCAACCCCTCCCGGGCGCACTTGGGCCACCTGGGCTTCGACTTATCCCACCACCGCTTCGCCCGGATCATCCAGGAGAATCTGGATGTGAACCAGGAGGAGGCGGAGCGGGGTTTCGAAAGCCTGCTGATCTCCATCGCAGCCCAGCAATCGAGCGACCGGGGCGGGATCGTTACCCGGGAAGATGCGCTGGCCGGTTTGAAATAAGGATCGAGTCATGGATATATATTCCCTAACAGTAGAGAATCTTCCCCGGCCCCTCAAAGACCGGGTCAGCGTGGTGGCGAACCTCGACGCCATGAACGCGGCGGTGGCTGCGGAGTTTGCCGATGCCCTGGAGGAGAAGCAGAGAGCCGGTGAGTTGCTCACCGTGATCACTCCGGTCGGTCCCCTGGACTACAGCTACTTCGCCGCCGAGGTCAAGCGCCGCTCCTTGAGCTGCAGGCACCTGCGCACCATCAACATGGACGAGTACCTCGACGAACAGGACCGCCTCATTGCCGCCGACCATCCCCTGAGCTTCCGCCGCTTCATGGAGCAGACCTTCTTCTCCCTGCTCGATCCGGATGAGCGCCCGGAACCGGAAAACATCATCTTCCCCGATCCGGACAGACCGGAAGAGATCACCAAGCTGATCGATCGGATCGGGGGTGCGGACATCTGCTGGGGCGGTCTGGGCATTACCGGCCATTTCGCCTTCAACGATCCGCCGGCGATGCTGGGGGAAGCGGAGGATCTGGAGAGCTTCCGTAACTGCAGGACCCGCAAACTGACGATCAGCCCCATGTCCAGAGCTCAGATGGCCATGGGGGGTACGAACGGCAACCTGGAGATCCTGCCCAAGCGGGCTATTACCCTCGGAATGTACGAGATGCTGAAGTCCAAACGGGTCCGCCTCACCTTCATGCGCAGCTGGCACGCCGGTCTTTGGCGGCGGGCTCTGCTGGGGGAGGTATCGAGTGCCTTCCCCGGGTCTCTGATTCAGGAGCACCCGAACTACAGCATCATCATGACCGAGCTGGCAGCCGCTGCCCCCCTTCTCAACGTGGCCCAAGCCACCGGAGAAGAATCGAGAGAGTAACCATGACGGATCCAAAACAGATACGAGTCGAACAGATAGGAGTCGAATCGTGAAATTCTTCAATCCCACAGCCATGGTCAAAGACGCTCAGGCGGGGGGATACGCCGTGCCCGCCTTCAACACCAACGGCGGCTCCTACGACATCGCCAGAGCCGCCCTGGAGGCCGCCCAGGAAACCTCCTCACCCCTGATCCTCCAGGTCTACGAGCCCAACTGCGCCTATCGGGGCTTCGAGTACTTCGTCTCCCTGGCCCGCTTCCTCTGCGACGAGCTGGAGATCACCGTGCCGGTGGCCCTTCACCTGGACCACGGCAAGAGCATCGCCTCCGTGATGAGAGCCATCCGTGCGGGATTCACCGGGGTGATGCTGGATGCCTCCCACGAGCCGCTGGAACAGAACATCGCCATGACCGCCACGGTGATCCAGGCGGCGCGCCCCCTCGACGTGGCTGTAGAGGCCGAGGTGGGTTACGTCAAGGGAAACGAGCCGCCCAAGCAGCCACAGATTGGCCGGGTGGAGCCCCCGGAGGAGCCCACGATCCCGCCGGCCTTCACGAAGCTCGAAGAGGCAACCCGCCTGGTCGAGGAGACGGGAGTGGATCTTTTGGCCGTTTCCGTGGGCACGACCCACGGAGTGTTCAAACGCCAGAGGGGGATCGATTTCGAGCTGCTCGGGGAACTGCGCAAAGCCCTGTCGGTGCCCCTGGTCCAGCACGGTACCGGCGGGATCTCCCTGGAGGATCTGTCCCGGTTGGCAGGCAGCGGGATGGCCAAGATCAACTTCGGCGAACCCTTCCGCTACAACTACATCAACTACTTCTACCAGCTCACCGACTCCATGGAGCACCTCTGGCATCCCTGGCGGATCATGAGGGAGGTGAAGGATCACCTCAAGGCGGACATGAAGGAATTGATCGCCGTGCTCGGCTCTGATGGCAAGGCCGGCTGA
>CAZPPB010000102.1:0-14000 GCA_964588355.1 uncultured Spirochaetaceae bacterium
AGATCTGGTAAATGCCGTGATGAGGCCCGATCCTGAAAGCGGCTACTTCTGGGCGCGGGCGGTGTACAATGTGTACGCTCTCGGGAACGATCCCCTGCTAATTGCCAATCCCTTGTTCCTGCGGGTGATGACCGCCATCTCCGCGTATCTCTTCGGCCCTTTCTACATCGTACTGATAATTGCCTTTATCAAAGGGAAAAACTGGATGCGTCCCGGGTATCCCAATACGGGGAGATCATACACAGGGAGACCCGGCGTCTGGCCGGTATGGTGGAGAACATCCTGCTGTACTCCGGATTGGAGAAGCGCGTCCCCGGATCCGGGGCATTGGTCCCCGTAGATATCGGGAAACTGATCGCTGAGGTGCTCACCTCCCTCCGGGAACCGGCCAAAGAGGCACACTGCACGATTCGCCTCATAGAGAAAACCACCCCCACATCGATGCACTCGGATCCCGTAGCTCTGCGGTTGATCCTGGAGAATCTTCTGCTGAATGCGATCCGTCATGGGGTGGGCGCCGATGGAGGAGAGGATAATGAGGCGGAGATCCGCCTTATCGTGGATCAGAGAGTCTTTCACCACGGATTGATCATCACGGTTGAAGATAACGGTCCCGGGATCCTGTCCAGAGAGCAGCGCCGCATCTTCGAACCTTTCGTACGCGGGGAGGCGAGCGTGCGCGCACAGCGGCCGGGCAGCGGGTTGGGCCTGCATCTGGTAACGCGGGTCGTCCGGATTCTCGGCGGCAGTATCACCTTGGAAAGCCCCTATGAAAACACGATCGGACAGATACAGAAAGGGTACCGCTTTGTGGTAGAACTACCCGGAACTCCGGTTGGGAAAAACCACGCAGAAGATTCTGATCATCGAGGATGAGGAGGGCCTGGTCCTCAACCTGGAGGACCGCCTGCGCAGCGAAGGTTATCGGGTTTCCTCCCGACGAGACGGCAGGAGCGGTGAGAAGGAGGCCGGATCCGGACGCTATGACCTGATCATCCTGGATGTGATGCTGCCGCAGCGGGACGGCTTTCAGGTCTGCAAGAACCTCAGGGATTCCGGGGTGTCCACCCCGATTCTCATGCTCACAGCCAGGAGCACAACCCTGGATACGGTGACCGGGCTGCGCAGCGGGGCGGATGACTACCTGCGCAAGCCCTTCGAGATGGAGGAACTGCTGGCTCGAGTTCTGGCTTTGCTTCGTCGCACGCAAACACCCGGAAACAAAACCGAAAGCGGGATCTACAATTTCGGCAGGTTTTCCCTGGACACCAATCGACAGGAATTGCGTCGCGGCTCCACGCCAATCCCTCTCAATACACAGGAATACCGCCTGCTGGAGTTCTTCGTCCGCAATCCCGGACGAGTACTCAACAGGTACGAGTTGATGGATGAGGTCTGGGATTACGACTCGGTGACGACAACCCGTACTGTGGACGTCCACGTTGCCTGGTTGCGGCGAAAGCTGGGAGAGAAATCCCGCCCTCGCCACCTGATTACAGTACGGGGCAGGGGTTATCGCTTCGATGCGGAGTGACTGGTCGTACATCCGCATATTGCCGCTCGAATAATGATTTTACGATGAAGGGGAAACCGGCGGCTGCCCGCTCAAGGGGAAGTGGCAGGCCACCCAACGGCCGGGCGACAGCTCCCTGTAGACCGGTTCGTTCTGCCGGCAGGCCTCCCGGGCGTACGGGCAGCGGGGGTGAAATCGGCAGCCGGAGGGGATGTCCACGGGACTGGGGGTTTCACCCTTGAGCACGATGATCTTCCGTTGCACCGTCGGATCCGGAATCGGCACGGCGGCGAACAGGGCTTCGGTGTAGGGGTGATGAGGTCTCTCGAACAGATCGTCTGTGGCGGCCTGCTCGACCAGTACCCCAAGGTACATCACCGACACGCGATCGGCGATCTGCCGCACGCTGCCCAGGTTGTGGGTGATGAGCAGCATGGTGAGATCCAGCTCCCTACGCAGACGGGCCAGCAGGTTCAATATGCGGGCCTGGATGGAAACATCCAGCGCCGAGGTAGGTTCGTCGGCGATCAGAATCGAGGGGTTGAGGGCCAGGGCGCGGGCAATCACCACTCGCTGCGCCTCGCCGCCGGAAAGCTCGTGGGCGAAGCGCTCCGTGTGTTCCTGACCGAGATTGACCAGGCGAAGCAGCCGGTCCACGGCAGGCGCCACGTCCGGAGCCGTCTTGTGAACCCGAATAGCCTCCCTCAGCAGGGCCCCGACGGTGATGCGCGGGTTGAGTGAAGAGCGGCCCTGCTGAAACACTATTTGCAGGATCGTGGCAAGCCGAGCCCCGTATTCCCAGGGGCTCCTGCCAAACACCCGGATTTCTCCCCGGCTCGGCGTCAGCAGCCCCAGAATCAGCTTGGCCAGGGTTGTCTTGCCGCAGCCGCTCTCTCCGACCAGGGCCAGGACCTCCCCCGGGTACAGCGCCAGATCGACCCCGTCCACGGCGCGCACCCACCGGGTACCGGATATAAGGCGGGTGAGAGCATTTTTCGTGTACAGGAAACGTTTTTCCAGATCGATCGTCTCCAGCACCGGTTGTACCGCCCCAGGTGCGGAGGCCTGAGACTCCCGGTGGAGCCGGGGGTCTGCAGCGGTGCCTTCGGGGTGCTGCCTCCCCTTCCGGCGGCGCGGGTCAGACATAGTGACAGCTCACCCAATGCTCCGGTTCCAGCTCCCGGAGGCAAGGTGATTCCCGCAGGCAGCGCGGCCCGGCCAGATCACAGCGAGGCTGGAAGCTGCAGCCTGCCGGAAGACTGTCCAGCCGCGGTGGAGTTCCCCGGATCTCCGACAGCGGCCTCTTGACGTCGTAACGAGGGATGGCGGAGAGCAGTTTTTGCGTGTAGGGGTGCAGGGGATTGGTAAAGAAATCCATAGTACTGCCGTGCTCCACCACCCTGCCGGCATACATGGTGTATATACGGTCGCAGATCTCCGCCAGGATGCTCAAATCGTGGGTTATGAATAGCAGGGCTGAACCGCCGCGGATGACCTTGTCCTTGATCAGCTCGAGAATCTGCCGCTGGATGGTCACGTCCAGGGCTGTGGTGGGTTCATCGGCGATGACCAGTTGAGGGTCGGTGCAGACGGCCATGGCGATCAGCACTCGCTGTTTCATTCCGCCGGAAAGCTCATGAGGAAAGCTCCCGAAGCGGCGCCGTGACTCGGGTATGCCGAGACTGTCCAGCAGTCCAATGGTCCGCTCCCGCGCCTCCCTTAGCTCGACGTTCCCGTGGGCCGTGATGACATCGCATATCTGCCGTCCGATCGACACGGTGGGATTGAGGAAGCTCGAGGGGTCCTGGAAGATCAGAGCCAGGCGGGAGCCGCGGATGCGGCGCAGTTCCCGCTCCGGCAGTCGCAGGAGATCTCGGCCGTCGAAGCGGATCTCCCCGGCAACGGTCCGCCCGGGAGGGGGCACCAGCTGCAGAACGGCGCGGGCAAGGGTGGACTTCCCGCAGCCGCTCTCTCCGGCCAGTCCCACGGTCTCTCCCCGGCGGACATGCAACTCGACCTCTTCGACTGCCCGTACGGTGCTGTGCTTCAGCAGGAAATGGGTTGAAAGCCTGTCGATCTCCAGCAAACTCTGTTTCGACACCTCTTGCCTCCTTCCTATCGCTCGCGCCGGCGCGGGTTGAGGATGTTGCCCAGGCCGATCCCGAACAGATTAAACCCGAAGACCAGCAGGGCGATACAGATGCCGGGAAAGATGGTCATCCAGGGGCTGAGCAGGAGATAGCTCTTGCCCAGGGCCAGCATCGCTCCCCAGGAAGCTCGGGGCGGCTGTACGCCCAGACCGATGAAGCTCAGCGCGGCCATGTCGATGAGGGCATAGCCCAGGTCCAGGGAAAGCTGAACGATAATCACCGAGACGATGTTCGGCAAGATGTGAGCAAAGACGATCCGCACCGAACTGAATCGCAGCGCCCTGCAAGCCTCGATGTAGGGCTCCTCTTTGATGGACAGGGCCACGCTTCGCACCAGTCGGGCGAGCATCGGCATGTAGCTGATTGAAATCGCCAGGATCGCGTTGCGCATGCCGGGACCGAGCATGGCCACGATCACGATGGCCAGCAGCAGGTGCGGGATCGATATGATCATGTCCATAACCCGCATCACCGCCTCGTCGAAAGCACCACCGATGTATGAGGAAACCAGGGCAAGGGGAACGCTGATGGCCAGCTCCAGCAGGACCACGATGACCGTGATGGTGAAGGCGATCCGGCTTCCGTAGATGACCCTGCTGAACACGTCGCGGCCCACGTTGTCGGTTCCGAAGGGGTGGCGCCAGGAGGGAGGTTGATAGGTGGCCTCCAGGTCGATGGTGTAGGGATCGTGCGGGGCGATGAGGGGGGCGAAGATCGCCAGCACGGTGAAAAGCCCGATGATCACCAGGCCGGCGGAGGTGAGGGTGCTGGAGCGCACCCTGGCGAAGGCCTTTCGCAGCTGTCGTGACAGGAAGCGGGTCTGCTGCATCTTCACCTCCGGGCGGTATAGCGGATCCGGGGATCTAGGATCCCGTAGAGCAGGTCGACGAGAAAGTTGGAAACGACGAACACTATAGAGATGAACACAGTCACACCGAGCACGATCGGGAAATCCTGACGCAGGGTGGCGTCCACCAGCAGGCTGCCGATTCCGCCGAGACCGAAAACATACTCGATCAATACGGCGAAAACGATATAGGAACCGATCATGAATCCCGAGATCGTCAGTACCGGGGCCAGGGAGTTCTTGAAGACCCGGATAACGATCTTGGCGCGGGGCAGGCCCATGGCCCGATCCTTGACCACGTAATCCTTGTCCAATTCGTCGATCATGCTGGCCCGAAGCATGCGGAACAGCAGCCCCACGAAGGTCAGGGACAGGGCGGAGCAGGGCAGGATCAGGCGCTTCACGTCCAGGAATCCCTCCAGTCCCATGGGCGGCAGCCAGCCGAGCCACAGGGAAAAGATGATGATCAGCAGCAGCCCCACCACGAAAACCGGGGTCGAGGCGGTGATGATCGATAGGGTGATCAAAATGTGATCGATGGGGCGGCCCTCCCGCAGGGCGGCCGCCGCTCCGGTCGGTATGGCCAGCAGCAGGGTCAGCAGACCGCTGAGAACCACCAGCTGCAGCGACACGGGAAGGCGCTCCACGATGAGCCGGCTGACCTTCACGTCCCGGAAGAAGGACATTCCGAAGTCTCCCCGAAAAATCCCACTGAGCCACAGCCAGTACTGCACATAGAAGGGTTTGTCGAGGTTCAGGGACCTGCGAATCATCTCGATGCGCTCAGGAGGCACCTTGTGCCCGGCTGTCAGGGTCGTAACCGGATCGCCCGGCGCGGCCTGAAGCAGCAGGAAAATCACCAGCGAAACGGCTACCACCGTCAGGGTGGCGGTGATGATTCTGCGAATGATGAACACGAGGAGCTCTGCGCTCAATCTACGGCGCTCCTTTCTTCCTTGGAACGGAGGGTTTGTTTAAAACGGAGCCCGACGGGAAATCCTGTAGAGGATGTCCCGCCGGGGGAGAAAAAATGATCGACCGGATGATCTATTCAGCCAGCCAAACGTCCTGAAGGAAGTGCTGGAAGAAGAACATCGGCCCTGGGTTCAGTCCTTTGACCTTGACCGCGGAGGGCATTGCTTCCTTGATATGGTAGATCCACACCCGGGGAGCATCATCATAGACAATCTTGTTGACCTCCTGAAACAGCTCGGCCCTGCGCTCCAGGTCCGTTTCCGCGGCGGCCTGATCCAGGAGCTTATCCACCTCCGGATTGGCGTAGTAGGAGAAGTTGCAGCAGCCGTCCGGCGGGGTATTGGTCGAGTAGCAGAAAGGCACCAGGGTTCCCGCAGCATCGGGAAAGTCCGGGTACCAGAAGCTCATGGCGGCGTCTTCGTAGTTGCCCGCCTGGAGGTGATTCCACAGGGTGCTGGACTCTTCGGATACCAGCTCCACGTCGACGCCGATTTTCTTGTAGTACTCCTGGAGCACTACCCCTGTTTCGGCGTCGGGAGAGTTGGAGCCGATCAGCAGTTTCATGGAGAAACCGTTCGGGTAACCCGCCTGTTCGAGCAGGTCCTTGGCCTTGTCCGGGTCGTACGCGTAGGGCTGGCGAATGCCCGCGAGGGAACCGGCCATTTCCGGTGCGATATCCGTGATGGCCGGCGCGGCATAGCCGCGGGTGACCGCTTTGGTGATGGCATTTCGATCGATGGCGTAGTTCAGGGCCTGGCGCACCCGAACGTCACTGAAGGGCTCCTTCTTCATGTTCAGGGCCAGGTAGTAAACGATGTAGGTACCGAAGATGTTCGTGTTGAATCCCTTCTGGCCCTCTACCTGCTCGACGTTGGCGAAGGAGAGGTTGTAGACCATGTCCAGATCGCCCATGCGCAGGCTGCTCAGGCGGGTAAACTCCTCGAGGATGATCTTGAAGACAACCTTGTCCAGATAGGGTTTTCCCTCTTCCCAGTAGTCATCGAAACGGGTCAGGACCACCTGGCTGCCCCTATCCCAGCGCTCCAGCTTGAAGGGACCGGCGCCGATGGGGTTTTCACCCAGGCCGATTCCGTACTTGGCGATCGCCTCCCGGCTGCTCACTCCCGCCACAGGGGTGGCCAGTGCGTTCAGCACATCGATCACCGCCCCCGTCTTGATCTGCACGGTCTTCGCATCCAAGGCCTCCAGGCTTTCGATCGGATCCAGCATCCAGGCCATCGGGCTCTTGGCGTCGGGGTTCCGCGCGAACTCGAGGCTGGCCACGACGTCCACGGCTTCCATGGTTGTGCCGTCGTGGAACTTCACCCCGTCGCGGAGGTGCAGAATAATGGTGTTGCCGTCCTTGACATCCCAGGATTCGGCCAGTCCGGGGACGATCTCACCGCTCTCGTTGAAGCGCAGGACCGTGTCCCAGATGGCTACTGCCGTCAGGTTGTTGGAGGCATCGTAGGCCTGGTAGTAGGCGAGGTTCGGAATCGGCCTGTAGACACCGAAGGTCAGGGTGCCGCCTGCCCGGGGACCTGTGGCGGCCGCCGCACTCGGCTCTGCGGTCGGCTCCTTCTCGCCATTGCCGCCGGCGGATGCCGCAGCGGCCAGGGCGATCAGCAACACAAGGACGAACACAAGGGTTTTTTTCATGACAATCTCCTCAGTATTGGTTTTATTTTCCGAGGACGCTTCATACCTGGGATCAGGTGAGGTCGATCCTCGGCTTTCAATTATTCACTGCTCCCGCTTCACTGTCAAGGAACGTGAGTTCCGGCGCTGTAGGCCGATACGCCCGGATGCGCCTGACTCGCGATCAGTGTCCTTCGATACCCAACAGGCGGGCTATGTTGTCGTGAAAGATGTCTTGCTTGGCCTCCTGCGAAAGGTGGGTGGCCCGCACCCGCACGATTTCCAGGGCCATGTCCATGTACGGAGTACAGCTGCCGAACAGAACGCGCTCGGACCCGGCCGTTTCGACCAGCAGCTCGATGAAATCCCGGCGGTACACACCGGCCACGTCGAAGAGGACATTCGGGGTCTCCCGGGCAACCAGCAGGGAATCCTCGAAACTCATGCCGGAATTGTCCTGCTGCCCTCCGTGAGCCGCTATGAACAGTGTGTCCGGGTGGCGCTCTGCCAGCTCCTGGACCTGGAGCGGGTGGGAAACCACCGGAAAGCCGGCGGATATATAAACCGGTACCTTCCCCTCCAGCGCCCGGACAACCCCGTCGACTTTGGGCGAGTTGATCGGGCAATTCTCTTCCCACGGGTGGAGGTGCAACCCTTTAAGTCCGTACTCCTCCACGGCCCGGCGCGCCTGCTGCGGTGCGCGGCGCTCCAGGGGGTTGACCCGGGCGAAGCCTAGCAGACGAGGCTCGCCGGCCTGAAGTGCGGCCACGCGTCGGTTGGCCGCGTCCATATCGAAGTCCGGCGGCTTCAGAGGCCTGATCACTGCAGCGCTTACACCCAAAGCCTCCATGGTTTCCAGCAGCCTGCCGGGCTCCAGGGAGTTCTCATAGAGGGACTGACCTACAAACACGTGGGCGTCGATCATGTTTCATCCACCGTGATCTTGAGCTGCAGCATGCCGGCGATGTTGCGCCACAGCACCCGCTGTTCGATCTCCTGCGGTAGCCCTAGCATGCGGATCTTCTCCAGTTCCGAGATCGGATCTCCTGCGGGGCTGTCGGAAGCGAAGACGACGCGCTCGGAACCGAGGGCCTCGATAGCCCGGCGAATCGACAGCGGATAGGGACAGGAGGATGTGTCCAGCACCAGGTTGGACCAACGCTCAGCGACCCGGATGATTTCCTCGGCGTGAAAGTAGCCCCCGAGGTGACAGATGATCGTGGTATCCGGGCACAGGGCGGCGGCCTTGCCGATCTGCAGGGGAAGGGCCGGCACCGCGTCGCCGCAATGGATGAACACGGGTACGCCCAGCTGCCCGGCGGTGCGAATCAGCTGTACGCAGCGCTCGGCGTAGGGCTTGACCAGGTTGGAAATGGGGTGGAGCTTCAAACCCCGCATCAGCGGGTTTCCTCCGATTACCCGCTGCAGCAGCTCCACGGAGCTTTGTCCGAACTTCGGGTCGATCCTGGCAAAGCCGATCAGACGTTTGGGATAGGCCTCCAGGTAGCCCTCGAGGTTCTGGAGCCCTGGGGACGGTCCGGGTTCATCGGAGTATGAGGTCACCACCGAGATATCGATTCCCGCCTCGTCCATCAGAGCGATAAGCTTCTGCGGTGGATCATACCAACCCCAGATATCGTTTTCATCAGCGTGGGCATGAGCATCGATGACCATGGCAGTGAGTTTACAGCCTGCTGAGTTTCGCTGCAACCATCCGGCGCTTCACCTCTCCGGGTCCTCACCACCGTTGTATCGGTGGGTTTGTCTTTCTAGCCGCAACTGTTACAGTGAAGGCCAGATGGAGATACGATTATGCATGGCGAAATGATAGAACTTCCTACGGGGGCTACCCTCCATTTCGAGGAAAGGGGTGAGGGCGAGCCGGTCGTTGTGGTCCACGGGCTGCTCGGCACCGCTCGCGACGAGCTTGGCGAAGTGATCGACTGGCTGTCCAGGAGCCATCAGGTTTTCGGGCTGACCTTGCGCGGCTACGGCTCGTCCCTGCCGAAACCGCGGCGCTTCCCGGCCGACTTCTACTATCGGGACGCCGAAGATGTGGCGGCTTTTCTGGATGCCCGGCGGCTGGCAAGTGTGCATTACCTCGGATTTTCCGACGGCGGGGAGATCGGGCTGATCCTCGGCGGCCAGCATCCCGATCGATTCCGCTCGATCACCGTCTGGGGAGCCATCGGTTTTCTCGGCCCGGAGGTGCGCACGGAGGTCCGGAAGTACTACCCAGCCACGTGGGTCACTGAGGAGATCAAGGCGAGGCACGGAATCGGAGATCCGAACCCGCTGATCAAGGAATGGGTAGAGGCGATCGTGAGCATGGTCGACGCCGGAGGAGACATCAGCCTTCATCTGGCCGACAGGATCCGGGCTCCGCTCCTGCTGATGCTCGGGGAGACCGATTACCTGAATCCCCCGGAGTACGCCCGCCTGCTGGTCGAGCGGGCCGCACACGCCCGTCTGGAGATGTTCCCCTGCGGCCACGAAATCCACGATCAGCAGCCCGAAGAATTCCGCCGGGTGGTCGGCGAGTTTCTGGCCTCTGTGTCAGGCTCTTGATTTGGAATCCTGAAACACAAC
Organism: uncultured Spirochaetaceae bacterium; assembly: GCA_964588355.1. GTDB lineage: Bacteria > Spirochaetota > Spirochaetia > SZUA-6 > DRHE01 > JAFGQJ01. The sequence continues at coordinate 9,713 of CAZPPB010000102.1, forward strand.
CCGGCCGTTTTTATTGACCACCCGCACGGGGAAGCCTTCGATCTCAATATCTCCGTAGTTGTGCCCGGCCTCCCCGGGATAGACGCAGAAGGAGTTCAGCGGCCCGCTTCCCGTATTCACGGTTCGATGAGCCCAGAACGGCGGCACGTAGACCAGGCGCCCGGGAGCGAAGCTCTCATGCGCCTGCCCGCCGCTCGGAGTTTTCATCAACATGTATCCTTCGCCGCACAGGCACAGGTATATCTCGGCGGTTTCCGCTACCGTGTGGTAGTGACCCTTCGTCATGAAGTACTCCGCCCCTATGGTTCCCGGTTGGGTGGAGCTGATGCAGAAGCGGAGGTGGCCGTACTTTTCGGGCACCCGTTTCTCGAAAACCTCGTAGTGCACGGGATCTCCGTCAGCGATCAACCGCTCCAGGGCCGCCTCATCGGCGTAGTAGCCCCTCATATCCGAAGCCCTGCGGACCAGGTGGTTGTCGGGATCCTTCATGATCCCCCGTACCAAATCGAACTCCACTCCAAAGGGCTTCATTCTGTTCATTTCCATCGCTTTGTCTCCTGGCTGTCTGCCTCAGTTCATCCGCCGGAAAGAACGGGGAACAGGGTTATCACATCACCATCGGCCAGCCGTTTTCCGGTTTTCTCCGGAAACTGCAACCATCCCCTCCCGTTCAGCGTGGCCATTATGCTGCTGTCTCGAGGGGAAAGAGAGTGTCTGCTTCGGACCCAGCTTTCAACATCGGCCAGGGTCGATCCCTCCGGCAGCTGAATCTCCTCTGCTTTCCGGCCGGTCCTGTCCCTGACCGCAGAGAGATACTTGATCCGGACTCTGATGATTTCCCCTCGATCGTTGTCGGCACTCTCCATAGGGCGGCTAGACCAGGTCAGTCAAACCCAGCCTCTCTATCGTGTCCTCCCGAACCACTCCCGAGTCGTTCCAGCCCCGAGCCTGATAGTATTCATCCAGCATCGTGTTATACATGTCCCGGGTGAGCACCCGTCCTTCGGTGGGACCGTCCGGGATCGCCTGGGTGGTGATCCGCTCCGGCAGCTGGTCCTCACCCCGTCGTATTCCTTCCCGGTTGAGGATCAGACGTTCCAACGTGTAGATCCTGGCCCCGATCGCCATCAGCTCGGGCATGAAGTCATACCCGGTGGCGGCCTCCATGACCCCTCCCTGAGGATCGTCAGAGAATCCCATGGATCCGCGCACCACCGTACACAAGCCGAGGCTGTCCACATAGGCTCGATTGTCCTGGATGGACTTTACCAGTCGTCCCTTTCCCGCCAGGGCGTAGCGATCGTACTGTCCGCTCTGGAGCTCCGCCCGGATAGTCCATCCCCCGACGTTGTGACAGGCGCCGCGGTTGGATGTCCCGTAGGTGAGCCCGTTGCCGTGGAATCCCCTCGGGTCATACGCTGCGAAGGGCATGCCCTTTACTTCGAGAATGTAGGGACTCCACTCCGGCTTCTGCCTGAGAACCTGGTACATTCCTTCGGCCAGAAGATCTCCTATCGCCCTGCGGCTGCCGATGAGCTCTATAATAGAAAGCAGTGCGCCGGTGCTCCCGAATCGTGCTTCGACTCCGTCCGTATCCGCTTTGTCGATGAGGCCCCGTTCGTACAACTCCATGGTCAGGGCAACGGCATTGCCGGCCGACATGGTATCCAATCCTATTTCGTCGCACAGCTGATTCGCCTTTATAATCGCCCCGAAATCCGAAATGCCGCAGTTTGGTCCGAGGAGGCCTATGGTCTCAAACTCCGTCCTGGCCCGCGCTCCCTTGTAGGGCCCCTCCTTGACCACACAAACCTTTCCGCAGGCAACCGGACAGCGGAAGCAGGCGTAGTTTTTTTCCCAGTACTGCGATCGCATGACCTGGGCGTCTATCTTATCGGCCTGCTCGAAGAAAGCTGCCTGGAAGTTCCGGGTCGGCATGCATCCCAGATCGTTGATTATTTCGATGTATTGGGCTGTGCCGTACTTCGTATGATTGGCCCGGGAGCTCTTCAGGTTCTTTACCGCAGCTGTTCTGATTTCGGCGACCCTTTGCTCATCGGCTACGGGGACGGTCCCGGTTCCTCTCACGGCGATTCCCTTCAGCTTCTTCGAGCCGAGAACCGCTCCGGCTCCGCCTCTGCCGAATGCTCGGCTGTCGACGTTTATGTAGGAGATGCGGACCAGCTTCTCCGCGGCCGGACCGATAGAGAGGGTGCCTCCGCCACTGCCGCCGCTGCCTCCCAGAGCGGCTCGAAGCTCCTGCCGGGTTTGTTCGGTAGAGTACCCCCTCCATGAACCTGCCTCTTCAAAGGCAACCCCCTGGTCCGTAATTAGGAGGTACGTCCACTCCCTGGCCTGTCCTTCTATGATCATCCCATCGAAGCCGGCCGCTTTCAGCTGTGGGCCGAAATCTCCGCCGCAGTTCGAGCACATATACATACGAGTTTCAGGTGATTTGGTAGCCAGCTGAAACTTCGTGGTGGAAGGTAAGGGCAGACCGGTCAGAGGACCGGCAAAGAAGATCAGTTTATTCGCTCGATCCAGGGGATCCACATCCGGCCCGATTTCATCGAAGTAATACTTGGCGGCCAGACCTCTTCCTCCGAGCAGGCTTTTCAGGTGCCTTTCATCGATCTTCTCCACGGCGGACCGCCTCGAGCTGAGATCGATGCGCAACAACCGTCCCCGGTACGCTCCCTGAAACATCACTCATTCCCCCGCTTCGATCTGCACTTCTATGGCGGAGCCGAAGCCCCCGAAAGCCTCCACTGCGCCGGTGAACTTCCCCAGGGGCGCCACCGCGGAGGCGGCCCTGGGCCGCTCATCCGTGCTGGCAGGGGTCGGACCGAAGAAGAAGCACAGGGCGCTTCCCGGAGGCCAGTAGGCGATCTCCCCGACCTCCACTAGTTCGCGGGCGCTGTCATCGAGGGCGATCGCCAGGCCGCAGTCCCCGTAGTACTCCTGCCCCCAGCGGGACATCCGCAGCTTCATGGGAAGCGCCTCAAGCAGCTGTTTTGCCGCCGGGCAGTCGCTCAGCTCGGCGCAGAACAGCTGATCCCCGATCTTTACCGATATTGCATCGCTCATGGTAGTTCATCATACCCGATACGGTGGAATTCTCAAAGCTACCCCGCAAACCTACCCGGCAAAACGGGCACGGGCCAACTCCTCCACCTCTCCGAGCCCTCGGTTCAGCGGGGCGAATAGCTCCGGATCCCGCCGGCCCAGGGCACGAAGCTCAGCCAGAGTCTGCTCGAAAGCGTCCCGGTACTTGCGGTGGGCAAACTTGCGCAGCAGCCGGAGGATGCGCTTCTGAAGGGCCGCTCCGTCCCGCGGCGTCTGCCGACCGGCTTCCAGGATCTCCAGGAGCGCCAGGATCTCCTGCCGGCTGTCCGTCAGCTCACAGGCACCGAGTCCCTGAAGCAGCCGCCGCAGTTCCGCCGGCTCACAGCGGTCGGCCTGCGCCAGGAGGAGTGCCGCGGCCTGCGGAGCGAAGCGGTACAGCTGCGGCATGGGCAGAGGTACGATCTTCCCGCCCAGGGTGACCGGAAGCGAATCTTGGCGGCCCGCGGGGAGAGAGAACAGGCTCCGCACCTTGCCGGGACAGAAGGAGCGCTTCAGCATCACCGCCAGCCTGTTGGCCAGCACGGCCCGCTCCAGCCGCCGGCGATCCGCCGGGGATGTGGAAGCGCTTCGGTCCAGAACCAGAACGAGCTCGAGGTTGTGCACCTGCCGGGAGAGGCTCTGTCTGCCCCCCCGGTACATCACGTACTCGTTGCCGTGAAGCTCGACCCGGCCCTGGGAACCCATGAGCTCCACCAGCTCCTCGAAGGGGATGATCCCCTCCGTGTTGTAGCTCAACACGATATGGCGGGCGTCTATTCCCTCCAAAAGCCGGCGGAAAGCCTCTGCGGCGCTGCGGCGGTAGCAGAAAGACGAGCGGGTCCTGATCCAGTCCCGGCGTATGCCGGCCTTGTGTATGAGCCGGCCGTCCCCGCGAAGCTCGTTGCTCACCTCCGGCCGGTCCCACAGGGCAATCGTATTGAGCAGGTGATAGTTGGATCCGTACTGATGCTGATTGTAGGGAGGGTCGAGGTAGCAGAGATCTGCGGTTCGGGAGCGTACAAAATCCACCGCGTTCTCACAGCCGACCTCTGCATATTCCGGGCTGTCGATCAGCACCGGCATCTGTAGACGGATCGGGTTCAAGATCCTTCCCAGGGCGTCCCCGGAGTGCCCGCCGAAGCCCTTGTGGCAGGCCTTGAACACCCCGGAGGTGTTGGTGTGG
>CAZPPB010000103.1:0-13767 GCA_964588355.1 uncultured Spirochaetaceae bacterium
CTCTACCTGCAGATCCTTCGAGCGCTGGTTCAACTCGAGCTGAAAAGCCTCCATCTGCCGCTGAAAAGCGTCCAGGGCGGATTCGCTCTTCTCCGCCAGGTTAGCTTCCAGCTCATCGACTCTATCCTTTATATTCTTGAACTCCTCCTTAAGCTGCAGTCTCTCGGCACTCGTCGAGGTAATCAAATCCTCGCTCTGGGATTCGAAATCCTCGCGCACTCTGGCTATATGATTATCGCTTTCCTTCCGCAGCCCCTGATACCTCTCGGTAAACTCCATTTCATAGCCTTTGAGAGCCTGGTTTACCCGGGCCTGCCAGGAGGCGATCTCACCGTTCGTCGAATCGATGATCTCCTGCATATCACTACGGCTCTGATTCACGGAAGCTCCCATGGCCCTGAGCCGTTCCTCGATTTGATGGCTGTGATCCTGCACCGCCTTATCCATGGAATCCTGCAGCTCCTTGATCTGCTTGCCGAGGCTGCTCTGAGCGGCTTTCCGGGCCTGTTCCAACTGCTCATCCACGGAGCTCTTGAACCCGTCGATGAACTGCTCACTGCCGTCCACCCGGTCTGCGATCGAGTCTTCAAAGGCAACGACCTTGGCTTCCAGCTGCCGCATGTCCCTGAAGCTCTCCTGTTTTGCCTTTTCCAGCTCATTTTTCAGCTCTTCGCTGAAACGCTGCTCCAGCCTCTGGCGTTCCTCCACCTGGACTGCCGTTACTTCCTTCATCTTGGCGTCAATCTCACCGCGCCAGTTCTCTATCTTTTGCTCCATGGAAGCACTGCGCTCCCCCAGGCCCTTGAAGAACTCATCCTCGAAAACCTGCAGTTGCGCAGAAACATTCTCATAGGCCTTGGATTTCAGATCCGTCAAGCCCTGTTCCAGTTCCGACATTCCGCCTTCCAGCCGGGAGAACTCCTCCTGAACCTTCTGCCGCTCCGCCTTGCGTTCTTCGTCGAATCCCTTTACGAACCCGGCGAACTCCAACCGCACCTTCTCACTGGTCTTCTGAATCGATGCCTGGAGATTCTTCTCCATGCCTTCTATGTCGATATTGGCAGCCTCCAGCTTCTGGAACTTGTATTCGATATCCTTCTCGTACCCTTCCAGCCTGTCTTCGATGCTCTGCAAAGCGGACACCTGCATCTGCTGCGCCGCAGCAGAGATGGTCTGCAGACTTTCCTCCTTGAGCTTCTCGCCGTCTTTCAACAGCGTATTGATCTGGCCGCCGACCTGCTGCCTGAAAGCCGCCATCTCATCGACCTTCTTCCGCAGAGCCTCCCTTTGGGAGCTCACCGCTTCCGAATCCTTGGCCATTATGGCCTTGAGATTTTCGAAAACCTTCCCCTCCAGAGCCTCTCCGCGCTTGACGGTCTGGGTCAGCTGCTTCTCGAAGGAACTCAAGGCCTCACTGTAGCTCTTCTTCAACGCCTTCCCTCTGGCATCGGCGTCGGACAGCAGCTTGTTCAGGGAGGCGACGTACTGGTTTAGCAGTCCGCTGCGCTTGGCCTTGGCATCCAGCTCGAACTGTTCGATGCTCTTCTCCAAACCGGCCAGCACCTGGCTGCGCATCTGTTCCGCTCTGGATTCGAGCCGGGTCACATAAACGCTGAAATCTTTAACCTTCTTCTCCGAGGCCTGGACGCTTGCAGCCATCCCCTGGATGCGCTGTTCGGTGCTCTTGGCTATCGCGTCCCGCAGGCTCTGGAGGCCTTTTCGATTTTCCTGACGGAACTTTTCCGTCACCTGGGTAATTTCCTGTTCGACAGTCTTCAGCTTCTCCGAAGCGCCGGTTATCCGCTTGCCGACCTTGTCGACGAACAGGCTCTCCGCCTGGATACGCTTGAGGTTCTCATCTACCCGCGCGGTCATGCCGACCAGCTCCTCCAGAGCGTGGTCGTAGCCGTTGATCTTCTTGCGGATCTCTTCGATCCCCTCGGCACGCTCTTGCAGACCCTCCTCGACATCCCGAACGCGTTTGAGAACCTCCTTCCCCGCTTTCATGTTCACCTGCAGCTCTATGGCGAGATTCTTCATTTCCGAAGTCTTTTCTTCGACGGATTTGGCAAGCTCATCCTTCATCCTGTCGGAGAAGCGTTTCACCTTTTCGAGAGATCGGTTGTTTCTGTCGATTTGCCTGTAGATAATGAGGATTATCAGTACAATGACGATAGACAGCAGATTACCGAATGAGAAAATCATCGTTCCCCTCCCCTTTAGACCGTTTGCAGGTCTAAAATCTTCTCACTGGTCGCACAGTGTAGGCTCAGTATGCCTAATCATAGCCTCCTGAACCCCGGTTGTCAATTGTTTTCCTGACTTACTTTTAGCGGCAGCGGCGGAACGAAGGAGTCCCCTATCGGCATGCGCACGAGGTGAATAAAAGAGCCGGAGTAGCGCTCTGCGGTTCCTTCCAAGGTTACTTCACGATTTCTGTCGAATGTCGCGATCCGCAGGCTGCCCGAGGGAGTAAAGTAGGGGAACAGAACGATTACATGAAAATGCTGGCGCAAAACCGGCTCGCTGCCGTACTCCCGATTCAGTGATCCGATGTAGAAATGTCCCGGATTTGCCGCTGCCTCGAGAAACATCAGCAGCTCGAGATTCTCGATCCGGAAACCGACGTCCTCCCGGTAGGCCAGGTACTCTGCACGGCGCACGTCGAAATCTTCCGGGCTCAGCGGCGTATACCCCCATGCCTGCCAGAGGGAACAGGCCAGATTTCTCGACCAGTCTAATCCGAAATACGGATCCCGCTCATCTTCGAACCTCAAACTCCAACGATTTCCCCTGTAATCGAGGTGCTTCTCCTTGAGCGGTTCGACCGCCAGATACCGTCCGGTGAGCCCGTAGTAGAAACCGTCGCTGACCCACTTGGCGAAGCCGGAACAATTCAGCCCCCCCGAGGGGCCTTGAGGCAGCCCGCTGTTTATGAACACATACCTGGAATCCGCATCCAAAGCTCCGTCATCCTGATCCGACAGCGTCGGCAGCAACCGCCGGATCTTTTCGACATGGGTAAAGGCCAGCTCGTCCAGCGGGCCGAAGCGCCTGTAGAGGAGCCGCTGCCAACGGACCGTCGATTCAGAGAGGTCGATCACTTTGGCGAAGGGTTGTGTCAGCAGATCCGTGAGTTCGACGGGCAGCAGGACGCCCCGGGCCACGTCGATGCCGAACAGATACACATCCATCGAGGTTCTGTTCCCTCGAGGGAACAGACGGACAAAACAGCCGGGGTCGCTGCGGTAGAAAATCTTGATCTGAACGAAACGGCCGCTTTTAAATTCCCGCTTGAGGATGTAGTTACCCCGGCCGGGGATCGAAAAAGAGGCTCCCTCCTCGTTCTGAAACAGATAGTACAGATGCCCGTTTTGACGGCGGATCTCGAATTTCACCCGGGTTGCGGAGGATTGCTGCTCGAAGGTTCTCTCCTGCCCCGTGGATAGAGCGGCGGTTGGAACAAAGAACAGGTCACTGAGCTTTCCTCTTATCTCGTCATTTTCCGGCACAGAGAGGAACACCCGGGCAGCGGCGCGGGGGTTGCCCCCTTCAGTGGCCTGCGGGAAGGCTGAGACAGTCAAAGTGATCAGCAGAAGGCTAAACCAGCAGCGTATCCTCATCAATTCTATTTACGGTAGAAGGGAGCTTCTGTATTAGTGATTCCCCTAGGGACTGCGCGTCCCAGGCCACCATCGGACTGATCTCAATCCGATGAACCGGCCTTCCCTCCCGCATCGGAACGGATACGCCGTTTGCCTCGAGCCAGCGGGCGTGGAGCTTCATCATTCCCTGCCGGCAGGTCTCGATGGAATCCGGGCCCGTTTTATTCTTGAGCGGTGCGAACTCCTCCTCCCTCGTCGTTTCGAAGAACAGGGGGTTTGCCGCATCAGCCAGGACATCGAAGATGAACATCTCGAACTTGATCGCCTTGCGCTCCTGTATCTTCCCGCCGCCGTCGTTCGGGATCCAGGTCCGTATCTTTTTTTCGGCTACGTGCAGGGGGAGCTCCGCCGAGTGGGCACGCAGGAACTCAACGTTGAAGATGTGTATGGCTATCGATCCGTGGGAGTACAGCAGGTTGCCATTTTCATCACGTGCTTTCTGATGCTCTTCGCCGATATCGGAGTACTCGATCACCCCCGGCTTCCCGTCTACGGTCCCTACGATGCCGATCTTTTCGTCGGGGTAGGCTTTTTCTATCACCTTGGTGGACATCTGGGAACCTTCCATCGAGTGAAAACCGAGAAAGGGAGGATCCGGGATCCGCACCAGCGGATTGTCTACCTGGAAGTAGTACAGCTCCTCTATGCCCTTCTCGCTCATGTGATCCAAGCATCCTGAATCCTCGAGGGCCGAGAACGTACCGCCGTGTCCGTTCGGATTCTGAAACAGCCCGCCCTCCTCGGCCAGCAGAAGCTTCCCCTCCCGGGTGAGGCTCGGGAACAAGCTCTGAGTGAAAAACACAATGTCCTCTTCCTGAAGTCCGAAGCGGCAGTTGGATTCAAAGTAACGACGGGTTTCCTCCAGATTCAGAGGGCTGGTCATGATGTACCAGTACAGGGGGCGCCCGCAGCGGTTTCGGGCGGCCAGGATTTTCTCCGCGAATATCTGGAACAGGGTGGCCTCCCTGATCGGGGATATCGGAAAGCAGCCCTTCGGCCCATCGAAACCCAGCCGTGAACCCTGCCCCCCGGCAACCGTACAAAACGCGACCTTACCCGCAGACAGCAGATCCTCCCCCTTGTCTCGAGCCTCCTCGCTGCGCCTCCACTGCGCTTCGGGAATGTGGGCTATGGGTTGGATCCGCGGTGGGCCGCCGTCGCCCAGCTGTTTCTCGAGCTGGCGCTGCAACAGCTCGTACACCCGCATATTCAGGCCATCGAGATCGGTAAGGAGAGCCTGCTTCATTTCCTCAGAGCGCCGGTCCCAGGAGGCGAACAGTTGTTCCTGGCCGCGCCGCTTCCACTGATCAATGATCTGCGCCTCTTTCGTTTCGTTCATTCGTGGTCCTTGCCCTTGATTTTTTCCCAAACTGCCAGCAGATCGCTCCGCACTGCCGCGATCCGGGCCGTGAGATCCGCCCGGGAGGACTCCGTTTCGTTCCAGATCCTGTCACGGGCGCCCTCGATTGTATAGCGCTTCTCATACAGCAGGTGCTTCAGGCGTACCAACAGCTGCAGCTCCCGATCGGTGTAGACCCTTCGCCCGGATTTGCTCTTCTTCGGGGCAATGAAGGGGACCTCCTCCTCCCAATAACGGATCACATGCTGTTTGACCCCGAGAAGTTGGCTGACCTCTCCGATCGTGTATCGCTGTTTCATTTCACAATACGGATCAAGATTCCCTCACTTTGACGAACAGGGGAACCTTGTCAAAACCCAGATCTCTGCGGATCCTTCCGCTCAGATACTGATTGTACCGCTTCGGATAGCCCCTCAGGTTGTTTACAAAAAAAAGAAAACGAACCGGGTTTACGCCGATTTGCGTTGCGTAGCGAATTTTCACGTTCCGTCCGCGCACAGGAAGAGCATATTCGGCGATCCAGGTTTTGAGCAGATTGTTCAGTCTGGCTGTGGCAACCTCACGGTTCAGCTGCTCGAAAACAACCAAGACAGTCTCCAACAGCCGCCCGGTACCCCATCCGGAGAGTGCAGAAATCCTCAAAACCGGTGCAAACTGCAGGGAGGGAAACAGAAAGCGGGTCCGGTCCCGCAGCTCCCGCCACTGCCGCTCAGCCTCTCTGCTGTTCTTGCCCTCCGCCAAACGGTCCCACTTGTTGAGCACCAGGATGATCCCTCGGCCCCGACGGGCCGCCAGGGAAGCGATCTTTTTATCCTGGTCGCTGATGCCCTGCGCTGCATCTACCACCAGCAGTACTACATCCGCATCCTCGATGCTCTTGATAGCTCGGTTTACCGAGTAGTACTCCACATCTTCCATGACCTTGCTCTTGCGGCGTATTCCGGCAGTATCCACTAGCGCCATCTCGTAACCGCGGTGGTGGAACTTCCCTTCCACAGGATCCCGGGTCGTACCTGGCAGCTCCGTCACCAGGGACTTTTCAGCCCGCAGGAACCGGTTGAGAAGCGTGGATTTGCCGGTGTTCGGCTTGCCCAGTATTGTCATCCGGATTTTCCGTTCTACCCCTGTTTCCGGCGCATCCTTTCCCGTACGGCCGCTGCGAACAGCCGCCTCGTAGATACTCTCCTGCAGGGCTTGGATGTTTATGCCGTGAGCTGCCGATACCGGCACCAGATGTGGAAAGCCCGCGGCGTGGAACTCTCCCAGATTCAGAGCCTGCTTTTCCCCGTCCACCTTATTCACGACCAGGATGAGCTTCTCCTCATAACGCCGCAGCCGTTCCAGAAAATCGAGATCTTCGGCGCTCAAGCCCTCCGCCTCGACAACAAGGAGGATCAGATCACATCCGTCGGCTATACTGGTCACTTTTTCCGCTACTTGCTTCTCGATGATCCCCTGTTCGCGGCTGTAGCCGCCGGTGTCGAGCAGGATTACCTCCAGATCCTTGATGCACACCCGCCCCTCCACCGCATCCCGGGTCACTCCCGGCGAGGCATGCGTGATGGCTCTGTGTTTGCCTACTAGTCGATTGAAGAGGGTCGATTTGCCGACGTTCGCTCTGCCCAGTATGGCGACCTGAAAGAGCTTAGCTTCAGTATTGAGAGATGAAATCAAAGCGCTCCTCCATCCAGGTCCTGACGTACATGTCAATTTCTTGGGAGGACTTCATCTCCATGATCGTTCCCACCAGCTCTTCGGCCTCGGCAATCGTAACCGAGCGGATGATCCTCTTGATCATCGGAATGCCGATTGCGCTCATACTGTACTCGTCAAGACCCAAACCCAGCAGGATAACCGCCGCATAGGGGTCCCCGGCCATCTCTCCGCACATCCCGACAGGAATGCCGTTGCCGTGGGCGTTGTCTACGACCATTTGGATGAGCCGAAGCACCCCCGGATGAAAGGGCTCGTACAGGTAGGCGATCCTTTCGTTTTCCCGGTCCACAGCGATCATGTACTGGATCAGATCGTTCGTCCCGATGGAGAAGAAACTCACCTTCCTGGCCAGGATGTCCGAGGTGAACGCCGCCGAAGGGACCTCGATCATTATCCCGACAGGCACATTCTCATCGAACGGCTGGCCGAGCTTCCGCAGCTCCTCCTTCACTTCCTCCAGGACCGCGAGGGTGATCTCCAGCTCTTCGACTCCCGAAATCATCGGGAACATGATCTTCAAGTTCCCGTGCACCGATGCCCTGAGCAGCGCCCGGAGCTGGGACTTGAATATCTCCGGATTGGCCAGGCAGAAGCGCACCGCCCGCCAACCCAGGATCGGATTCGACTCCCCCCCCCCGGGCACCACACCCGGAATGATCTTGTCGCCTCCCAGGTCCAGGGTCCGGATCGTCACGGACCGGGGCTTCATCGCCTCCAGGACCCGATTGTAGGCCTGGAGCTGCTCCTCTTCATCGGGGAACTTCCTCGGCACGATGTAGAGAAACTCCGAGCGGAACAGCCCGATCCCATCCGCCCCATGGGCCAGGACCGAATGGATTTCATCGGGGACCTCGATATTGGATTCCAGCTGCACGAGCTTGCCGTCCCGGGTTTCGGCCCGCAGCTCGGTCAAATTGAGCAGCTGAAGTTCGTGCTGCTGCCAGGCCTTCCTGCTGGTGATGTAGTTGTTAAGCGTGGCTTCATCGGGATTCAGGATGACCAGGCCCCGGTTGCCGTCCAGGATGATCTTCTCGTCGCTGTGCACAAATGTCGTAATCTCCGACAGCCCGAGGACCGCTGGGATCTCAAAGGCTCGGGCCAGGATGGCGACATGGGAAGTTTTGCCGCCGAAATCCGTCGCGATGCCGATGACCTTCTCTCGGTTCATCGAAATGATGTCGGAAGGCAGAAGATTGTGGGCGACCAGAATGCACTCCCTGTCGATCTCCATCAGTGGTCTGCGCTCTTGATACAACAGGTGAGAGAGCAGGCGGTTGGAGATATCCCGGATATCCAGACTTCGCTCCCGCAGGTACTCGTCCTCACTGGCTTCGAGCTTCTTCGCAAACGTTTCCTCGACTTCCCGCAGCACGCACTCCACATTCTTCTTGCGTTCTTTGAGAGTCCGGGTGACCTCCTCGTGGAACTGGGGATCATTCAGCATGAGCAGATGGGAATTGAGCAGCTTCCTCTCCATCTCGCCGAACTCCTGCGCTTTCCTCTGCAAAAGGACTTCGATATCCTGCATTGCCTTTGCCCGGGCGGTCTGGAAACGCTCCAGTTCATAGTGGATCTGCCCCTCAGAGATATCGTAAGAGGGAACCGTGAGACTGTCCGGGGCATGCAGGCAGACCGGGCCGATCGCTATGCCCGGTGAGACCCTGATCCCTTCAACGACCTTCATTTCGAGCTAACTATAAGAGCTTTTACTGGCACTGTCAAATCGCTTCCGCATCCGCTGGGTGTCAAACCGCGGCTCCAGAATGCCGATGAAGAGGATAGAGTATGGCAAAAAAAAGACGCACCCTTGGCTGCCTGTTCTATATCGCACTGGTTCTCCTGGTCCTGGTAGTCTTTCTGTTCAACCGGGGGCGGGTACAGGAGGTTTTGGAAAAAACCGGTTTCACCAGGCTGTTCGATAGATCGGTGGAGGAGCCCACGGAGGTCGTGGTTGCTCCTCTGGAAACAGAACAGCCGCAGGCCGAAGAGCGGGAGAAAACTCCTCCCCCGTCTGCGCCCGAGGAGCAGCCGGAAGAAATCGTAATCACCGTGGAGAAGCAGCCCCCGGCGCAGACCATCCCCGAAGAGCGGGAAAAAGAGCCGACCAGGATGCGCCAGTCCAGATTGTTCTTCATTTCGGTAACAGAGGATGGGCAGATCGACATGAAGGGGGTGATCAGGGCAGTGGAGTATGTTGACGCGCCTCTGACCGCCACCCTGGCAGCCCTGCTGCAGGGACCAACAACGGCTGAAGTCAATCAAGGATTGATCTCTCTGATATCACCGCAAACCCAAATTAACTCCGTTTACATCAAGGGAGCCACCGCTTATATCGACTTCAACGAGGCCTTTCGCTTCAACTCTCTCGGGAAAGAGGGGATGATCGCGGAGCTCAAGCAGGTGGTCTACACGGCTACCGAGTTCCCGACGGTGAAAACCGTCCAGATCCTGGTCGAGGGGGAGGTCTCCAAGTACCTGGGACCGGAGGGCGTGGCGATCGGCAAGCCTCTGTCAAGAGATTCCTTTCAGTAATCCTTCGCGACGGCCCGGGAGATCATGCTTTCAAGATCCACACCTGTTTCAGTTCTGCCCAGCGTCAACATGCAGAAAAATTCCCGGTTGCCCTTTTTGCCGGGCAGCTGAGATTCGGAAAGTCTGGAGACAAAGACTCCCTCTGCCTCGAGATCCTGCAGGAGCCTTTTCAGAATTCCCGATAAAGCAGCTGAGGCCGTGACAACACCGTCGAAATCCGCGGGCGCTTCACGCCACTCGTACTGTGGTTTGACCAGGGCGATCAGCCATTTGTCGGATACGAGGCTCAGGATATGCGGCGCGGCTTTCCTCAAAGACCTCAGAGACAGATCCGCCACGGCAGCTTCAGGTTCAAAGGGAAGGGCCTGCACAGCCATGATGTTCGTGTTCTCCAGGACGTGCACCCGACGGTCGGAGCGCAGGCGGTAATCCAGCTGGTTTCCACCCGCTTCAATCGCGATCACCTGGGAGGCCCCGCGTTGGAGCAGACAATCGGTGAATCCTCCGGTCGACGCTCCCGCGTCGATGAAACTCATGCCCCGGACCCCGATTTTCCACTGCTCAAACACCCCCGCCAGTTTCTCCCCACCCCTGGAGACGAATCGCCGTCGAGGTCTGAATTCGACGGCTGCCTTTGGTGGTATAAACTGCTGCGGGTCCCTCACGCACTGTCCCTCTACATAAATCTCGCCGCAGAGGATCCGGGCGTAGTGTTCCTTCCTGGCCAGCCGCGACTCCCTTGCGCAGAGCAGGTCCAACAGGGAAGATTTTTTCATGAATGCACTTCAGGCGCTTAGATCCGGAAGATCGCGACGAATCCTCTCTATCGAAAGAGCTTTGCCGCTGTCTACAGCGATTTTGAGCAGAACGCCCATGACGACGGCCGCCGAGTCTTCTACCTCCATTTTGTAGGGGATCTGCATCAGGCTGCGTTTGATCGAGATGTCCCGCTTCATCCCGATGACGCCTCCGGCCGGGCCGGTCATCCCGGTATCGGTGATGTAGGCCGTGCCGCCGGGGAGTATCTTCTCATCGGCTGTCTGCACGTGGGTATGGGTTCCCACCAGAGCACTGATCTTGCCCTCGAGATGCAGGGCCAAAGCCTCCTTCTCCTCTGGTAGCTCAGCGTGGAAGTCCACAATGATTATTTTCGCCTTCTTCCCGATCTGTCGAACCAGGCTTTCCCCGACTTTGAAGGGACAACGGATACTGTACATGTTGACCCGTCCCTGGAGGTTGACGACCGCCACCGGCACCTGCTTCTTGGTAATCAGGCCCAATCCCGCTCCGGGCACACCGGTGGGGTAGTTCTCCGGTCTGAGGATACGGTTGTCCCGTTCCAGCATCGGGATGATCTCTTTGCGCTGCCAGATGTGGTTTCCCGAAGTGATTACGTCGATCCCCGACTTGAACAGGCCCTCCGCCGCCTCAGGAGTGATTCCCAGCCCCTCGGTGGCGTTTTCTCCATTCGCAATAACGAAGTCAGCGCGAGTCTCTTTGATGAGGCTCGGCAGACTGGAGAAAACGGCGCGGCAGCCTGGCTGTCCGACGATGTCACCGATTACCAGGACCTTGACTGCGTCGATTGTTCCTCTCTCTTCCTAACCGAAGTCAGCCGAGAACGGCTAACGGGCATACTCGACGATTCGGGTTTCGCGAATGATCGTGACTTTGATCCTGCCTGGATATTTCAGCTCTGATTCTATCTTCTTGGCTATACTTTTTGCCAGGCCCTTGGCCCCGTCATCATTGACCTCGTCGTTGTTCACCATGATCCGAACTTCCCGTCCCGCCTGAATCGCGTATGCTTTATCCACGCCCTGGAATCCTTCGGCGATCGTTTCCAGGTTTTCCAGGCGCTTGAGATAGTTGTCCAAGGTTTCCCGCCGCGCTCCCGGTCTGGAAGCCGATATCGCATCTGCTATCTGCACCACCACCGCCTCCAGGCTCGAAGGCTCAACGTCGTTGTGATGCGCGCCGACAGCGTTTACAACCTTGGGATCTTCGCCGATTTTCCGGGCCAGCTCCATTCCGATTTCCGCGTGGTTGCCGTCGCCGTCGGTTTCCACCCCCTTGCCGATATCGTGCAGCAGGGCGCCGCGCTTGCAGATCTCCACGTCGGCTCCGACCTCCGCAGCCAGAGCGCCTGCAACCAGAGCGACTTCCTTTGCATGGGCAAGAACGTTCTGCCCGTAGCTGGTGCGAAAGTGCAGTCTGCCCAATGCCCGCACCCCCTCGGGTGTCATGTTGTGGATGCCCAGTTCGAAGAGGACTTTTTCACCCTCTTCGTAGATCGTCTGACTTACCTCTTTTGTTACTTTCTGGACGATTTCTTCGATACGGGCCGGGTGTATCCGGCCGTCGGAAATCAGCCTCTCCAGGGACACCCTGGCGATCTCTTTGCGAATCGGATCGAAACAGGAGATCACTACGGCTTCCGGGGTATCGTCGATGATGATATCCACACCCGTAAGGGTCTCCAAGGTCCGTATATTCCTGCCTTCCCGGCCGATGATTCTGCCCTTCATTTCGTCGTTCGGCAGGCTTACCGTGGATACGGTTACCTCGGAACTTACATCGGTAGCGATTCGCTGAATTGTCGAAACGATAATATCGCGGGCTTTTCGCTCCGCCGTGACCTGAGCTTCTTGTTCGATCAGATTGATCTTGACCTGGGCTTCATGGAGGGCTTCATTTTCCAGGCTCTGGATGAGTAGCTTCTTGGCTTCCGCCGCGGTCAAGCCGGAGATCCGCTCCAGCTCCTTCGTCCACTTCTCCTGCTCGAGATCGAGCTCCTTTTCCCTATCTAGTAATCCTCTCTCTCGGTTTGCTAACGATCGTTCTTGATTTTCTACGGTCTCAAGCCGTTTTTCTAGGTTTTCTTCCTTCTGCATGAGGCGCCTTTCCAGGCGCTGCAGTTCAACTCTTCTCTCTCTCGTTTCCCGCTCAAGCTGATTTCTTTCCCTGATTATCTTGTCTTTGGCTTCCAGTAAAGCTTCGCGCTTTTTCGCTTCGGCTTCTTTTTGTGCTTCCTGAATGACTCTATCTGCTTTTTGCTCCGATGAAGACAGTTGAAATCTTGCATACAGCCACCGAACAATCCAACCTAGAATCAAACCGATGAAAGGAATAATTACGAACAATGCTATTCGCATGATATTCCTCCATCTCTGTTGTCAACTCATACCACAGTCTTCGCTTCGCAACGAACAGCAAGACTGCTCTTCCTCTGGCATAATGTACCTTTATATTTAACGTTTTGTCAAGAATCTATGCACTTTCCGATCCCCAGGACAGCCGGGACGGCCCTTTCGGCGCTCAGTAGATGTCCAATCTGGTGATGATGTCTTCGATTTGCAGGTCCCACTGCACGGGAAGGCCCAAAAGCAGGAACGATTCATGACCACGAAACACAGCGGGAAAGATAAGCGCCGCCTGTATGTACTTGAGATCCTCCGGATGCATTTTTATCGACAGGGCTTTGATATTTTCGATGCTCGCACCTATATACACCGTATAACGCGGTTTGATAAGCATTTCGACAAACGGTTCCTCCGCAGCAAAATAGACTTCGAAGCCCGGATCGTTGAGCCCAACCTTCAGTACCAGTGAGTATTTCCCGTTTTCCTTGCTGAATATCGCGGCATTCACCGCTTTGAGTTTTCCCGAAAACTCCACCAGAGAGCGCAATCTGTCGGTTTCCGTTTTACCTCCTCGAAAACTTTTGAGGTACTCGTCATAGTCCAATCCGTCTTCGAAAAAGTGAATGTTTTTTGCTTTCTTCAAAGACGTATAATCTATTTCCGTGCTTCGCTCACGTATCTGTCCAATTTCGGTCTCCAGGTCCAGAATTGACTCATCTCCGAGCAACGCTCCGATTCCGGATTCCATACCACCGGATGCCCTGGCCGCCTCCTTTAGAGAAGCCTCGGCCAGGGCCATCAGGCCGCTGCGGCGAGTTTTACCCTCTGCTCCTGCAACGATTTCGTCTTTGATGCGATAGACGCCATTCTCCATGACAACACTGGATCTCTGCTCCATGATGATGGATTCGATCTCTTCGAGGGAGTAGGTTCGGATGGTTTCCGAAGCCAGCAGTTCTTCCAGCTGCTTTCTTTCATCGGCCCTCTGGATCCTCTCGATCTCTTCCGGGCTCAGCTCTCTGGCTTGCTCTTGACCGGGCACGGTTTCCATGACCAGTTCTTCCCCGGCACCCAGAATAGATTGGATAGGAGCAGTCTCATCCTCCGCTACCTCTAGTTCTTCAAACGAGCTTTCAGGAGCGGCAGCCACTTCCGCCGCGGCTGCCAGCGGCTGTTCAGATGCGGCTTGTTCGGGCAGCGGCGTGACCACCCGCTGTTCCCCCTCTGCTGTAGGCAATTCCTCGAGCTGTTCTTGCGACAGGGGGGGAAGGGGAACAATTTCCTTCACACCTTCCAGTTCTTCGACGTTTTCCTGTTCCTCGCCTTCGAGGAAAACGGGTTCTTCCGCCTC
>CAZPPB010000104.1:0-13715 GCA_964588355.1 uncultured Spirochaetaceae bacterium
CGTGTTGAGGATGTTTACGTCGAGAAGCTTCCATTCGGAGGACAGGGGGATGTCCACCATCTCCTCGTAGGCCTCGGCGTCCTTGAGGGTGATGAGGAAGTAGCGGTTCAGCTTGGTGATCAGGGCGCCGAATTTGTGCACCCCCGGTTCCGCGTCCCGCAGATCCCGTAACCAGCGCCTGCGTGCCTCCCTCTCACTGTTGCCGCTGAAGGAGTAGCTCTTGACGTGGAAGTGCTCCAGTATGGAGAGGTGCAGACCGCTCAGGTTCGAGACCTCGAGGTTGTGCAAAGTTCGATGGGTCGGCAGAACCGTCAGCCCCTCGTGCTCGGAGTTGACCAGGAACATCATGATGAACTCCCAGGGGGCATCCGGACCGGCATCGGGATGGCGCTGACGCATCTCGTCCCGGATGTTGAGCATGGCCTGATAGCGGTGATGGCCGTCGGCGATGTAGATGGTGAGCCGCTCCATGGTCCGGGAGATGACCCGGCATTTCTCGGCATCCAGCAGGCGCCGCATCCGATGGTGGACCAGGGTCGATTCCTCGTAGAAATCAATGATCGGTTCCTGCCTCCCCGTTTCATCGAGGATGTTGTCGATCACGTAAGCCTTGTCCTGGTAGATCGACCAGATGTATTCGAACTGGGTTTCCGTCGTGCGCATCAGGCGGACCCGATCCTCGAGGGGCCGGGCCATGATCTTCTCGTGGGCAAGGATTTTTCGCTCCTGGTAGTCCTGCAGACGCACCAGGCCGATGAAACCCTTCACCGTCTTGCCTCCGATCTCCGGGATGTCGAAGGCCTGCTCGTAGACCCAGAAGGAGGGTCGTCCGGTCTCCCGGATCACACCCTCCGCCTGCCACTGCTGCAGGTGGCCCCTTGCCCGGGTGTAGGGATTCTCATTCTCGCTGTCGCCGGCCTGCTCTTTGTTGAGAATCAGGCGGATCACGTTGCAGGGATGCTGCCGGTAGTAGGCCTGCTGCTGCTTCGGTGAGATCACGTCGTAGGGCTGGGCCAGGCAAAGCCCGATGTCGTCGATCTTCTCCGGGTCGTAGTGCAGGGCGCGGAAAGGGCGGACTTCGTTTATTGTGTGAGACATTGTCTATTTCCCGATCTCGAGAGGATTGCGAGAACCATAATGGACCGCCGCAGCGCTGTCAAGAACTCTTGTAGCTGTATTCTTTTTCCACATCGGCTATGGATTCTTCGATGATGTCGAGGCCGAGGGAGGCGTATTTTTCATCCATGATCAGGGGCGGGGACATCCGCAGGATGTGTCCCGCCGGGATCCAGGCCAGTCCCTTGCGAAACGCCTTTTGGTAGACCAGTTTTCCCGCTTCGTCGAAAGGTTCCTTGGTCTCCTTGTCCTTGACCAGCTCGATTCCAAGGAGGAAGCCCTTGCCCTTTACATCCCCGATGATGGGATGCTCCTGCTTCATCTTCACCATTCGCCGCATGATCGTCTCTCCCACGCTACGCACGTTTTCCAGGATGCCTTCCTCTTCGATAACCTGCAGAGAGGCCAGGGCGGCCGCACAGGCCATGGGGTTGCCGCCGTAGCTGGAGGAGGCCGAGATCTTGTCCAGGGCTTCGGCGTTTTCCTCTCCGACCACCATGGTGGTAACGGGAAAGCCGTTTCCAAAGGACTTGCCGAAGGTGACGATGTCGGGCTTCACTTTCCAATGGCTCATACACAACCACTGGCCGGTACGGCCCATACCGGTAAGCACCTCGTCGGCGAACAGCAGGATCCCCTTCTGGTCGCAGTAAGTCCGCAGCTTGGGGAAGAAGTCTTCCGGTGGGAAGACCGAGCCTCCCCAGCCCTGAGCAGGTTCCAGTACGAAGGCGGCCACGTTGCCCACCGTACCTTCCCGGATGAACTGGTCGTAGAAGCGAATGTAGGCATCGGTATCGATCGAGCCGTCGGGGGTGGTGAATATCGGCCGGTAGGGGTCGGGTCGAGGCACCATGTAGAAGCCGGGAGCCCGGGTCGGGCCGTAGCTCAGCACGTCCCCCCGCCACATCTGAGCGCAGCTCACCGCTGCCAGAGTCTTGCCGTGGAAGTCACGGAAGCAGGAGAGAAACTCGTGCTTCCCGCTGATGGCGCGGGCGGCCCGGATCCCCGCTTCCACGGCTGATGTCCCGTCGCTGTAGAACTGCACCTGGTTCAGCCCTTTCGGCAGGATTTCAGCCATCTTTGCCAGCAGCGCCTCTTTTACTGGGGTGGTGAAATCGTGGCAGTTCATCAGCCGTTTGGCCCAGTGGCAGACAGCCTCCGAAATCTTGGGATGACTGTGTCCAAGCGAGGTGACGTAGATCCCTGAGGAGAAGTCCAAGTAGCGGTTGCCGTCCACGTCCGTCAAAGTTACACCGTGACCTTCAGAAAAGCAGACCGGGAACAGTTTTACCTGGCTGCTCAGTCCACGAAAATAGCGGGTCGTGCTTTCGTGCATGGATTTCGACTTGGGCCCCGGAGGTTCGACCGAGATTTTTGGTATATCGATTGCACTTTTCTTCCACCACTCTTTCGACATGTTGTTCTTCTCCTGTTCTATTTCCATTATGTGTACTGCCGGAACACCGGCTTCAGAGTCTCATACAGCTGTTTGTACAGCTCGAAGCGACGACCGTAGAGGTCCCGGTGGACCGGATCCGGCACGAAGGTTTTTCCGGTTCTGACCATGGCCGCCGCAGCTTCTTCGATGTCGCTGTACTCCTGTGTAGCCACGGCGCTGAGAATGGCGCAGCCCAGCACCGAGGTCTCCTCCTCCTTCATCCGCACCATGGGCAGATCGCAGATATCCGCCTTGATCTGAAGCCACAGATCGGAACGGGCTGCCCCGCCCATGCTGCGGACCTCCTCTATCTCGATGTTTGCCGCCTGGATCAGATCCAGGATCCTGCGCAGCATGAAGCCCACCGACTCCTGGATCGAGCGGGCGAAGTGGCCCCTGTCATGTTTCAGCGTGATCCCGTACCACACGCCCTTGGCGTACATGTCGTTCTCCGGGATGTAGGCTCCGGCGAAGAAGGGCAGCAGCACCAGCCCGTCGCAGCCGGCGGGCGCTGCGGCCGCCAGGCGGTTCAACTCCTCATAAGCCGGCTCCAGGCCTCCGGCTGCCTCGATTTCCGCGGACGCGAACACATCCCGAAACCACTTGTACAGAACCCCCGAGGTTTGGGCGTACGGCAGGATCAGATACTTCCCCTGTACCGCGTGTGGTTGGTGGGCCAGGGAGTTGGCGTGGATCGCTTCCACCG
The DNA here is from genome assembly GCA_964588355.1 of uncultured Spirochaetaceae bacterium. GTDB lineage: Bacteria > Spirochaetota > Spirochaetia > SZUA-6 > DRHE01 > JAFGQJ01. Next base: position 3,261 of record CAZPPB010000104.1, read on the forward strand.
AGTCTGCGGTCACACCGATGGCCAGAGCGGTCCCCGTGGTCTCCGTAACCACGCCCGGGTGGATATTTCCGGCTCCCACCGCGCTCATGGTCTGATCCATGGCTCCCTTCACGACTACGGTTTCTCGGGACAGACCGAGTTCGTCCGCCAACTGCGGTTTGATCGGTCCGACGATGCTGCCCACGTCGACGAGGGGAGGAAGGTTGCCTGCGATGCCGAGGGGGGAAACGGTCTTGCTCCAGTACATTGCGGTTCTGATGTCGATCAGGCCGGTGGAGTGCATCAGGGTCGGGGTGGAAAGGAAGCGCCCGGTCAGCATATAGACGATGTAATCCTCCACCAGCATGATCTTGTCGATCCTGCCGAAGTTTCCCGCCTCGTTGTTTCTGAGCCAGGTGATCTTGAGGACGCTCCAGGTCGGTTCGATCTCCACGCAGCCGGTGGCCTTGAAAAACTCCTCTGAGGGGATGCGGCCTTTGAGTTCCTCGCTTTCCGCGCGCGCCCGGTTATCGATCCAGACGATGGCCGGCCGTACAGAACGGTCCTCCTTGTCGAGAAAAACAATCGTCTCCCCCTGGCTGCAGCCGCAGACGGCCCGGATGCCCTTCGGGTCCACACCGGCGCCGGCGACGGTCTGCCGGAAACCTTGCAGGACCGCCTGCCAGTACACCTGCGGTTCGACCTCGTACCAGTCAACCCGGGGGGTATCCAGGGAGTAATTCTGGATATCTTTGGCCATCAGCCTGCCCCGATTGTCGAACACGGCTGTTTTCACGGATGTCGTTCCTACATCAAAGCTCAGATACATGGATCGGTTGTTCCCATAAGATTTTGCTCGAGTCAGTGGCCGTAGTTCCCTGCTTCCTCCAGCGCCTGGAACAGGGCCAGGATGTTTTCCACGGGCACACCGGCCTGGATGTTGTGGACGTTGTTGAACACGTAGCCGCCTCCGCTTTTGAAGGTGGCGATGTTCTCCTTAACCTCCCGGAGCACCTCCTCGACGGTGCCGAACGGCAGGGTATGTTGGGCGTCCACCGCACCGCCCCAAAACACGAAATCCTTGCCGTAATTTTTTTTCAGGTACTCCGGATCCATACCCGCCGCCGAGATCTGCACGGGATTGAGTATATCCACCCCCGCCTCACGAAAGTCATCGAGAAACGCCACGTTGGAGCCGCAGGAGTGGAAGAAGGTCTTCCAGCCGGTGTTGGCATGTACCCAGTCGTTCATTTCTTTGTGGTATGGTTTGTACAGGTCCCGGTACATCTGCGGGGAGATAAATGGGCCGTTCTGGGAACCGAAGTCATTGCCGTTGATCTCGATCACCTGGATCCGCTCCCCCACCGCCTGTCGGTACATCTCGATATTCTTCATCTGGATCTCCAGGGTCCGCTCGAAGATCTCCCGGATGTACTCTTTGCGAGTGATGTGGGAGATGTAGAACTCCTCGGGATCTCGGATCCCCTTGGGAAAGGGGATGTGCGGACCTACGACGATGGCGATGTCCCCGAAGCTGCCACCGCCGAAGTTGCCGAACAGGGCGTATTCGGTGTTCTCGAAATACCAGCGGGACTGCTCTTCCAGGAAGCGCATCTCCTCTTCGCCGAACAGCCCGTAGGTCTGTTCGACCCACTGCCCCGGATCCAGGCGGGCATCATCGATGGGCTCCTGGCGGACGATGGCGTCGAAGTAGAAACCGTCCTTGGGCATCCTGCCGGAGGGAGGGAGGCTGCGATCACCTTGCGGATATTGAATCAGGTCCCCGTTCGGAAGCTCGTCCCAGACGAAGTGCTCCGAGACCCGTACCTCGGTGCCGTCGAACAGCCGGAAGGGTTTCCAGTTTTCATTCTTGTAGCCGAATATCGTAACCGGAAGCATGATCCCGTAGACATCGACGCGGAGAGCCCGGCGGACCGGTTCCTCCACCTCCGCCAGCATCTGGAAGGGTTCATAGACACGGACTTCACCCTGGGAGATGCCGAGGGCTTTTTTCACCCCGGCGTAGGCGCTGGCCTGGATGCCGGTCACGAGGCTGGAGCCCAGGTCGATTGGAACGCGATCCGGTTCCTCGTGCGCCAGGGTCAGTTCCACCCGTTCTCGGGAGGTCATCGTTATCGGATCCTTCGGGCAGCCTTGAGTGCTGCGGTGTCAAGGCGGTTCATGATTCTCAATACATGCCGATGCCCAGTAGTTGGCAGAGGTCCATGAGCTCGCGCGTAATATCCCCGTAGGCCAAGATGTAGTGTTGAGAGAGCACCTTCTGGGCGAAATCCTCCACGGGAATATCGGGTACGATCTCCAGACTGGGCAGCTGCGGAGCCGGTGGCTGCCAGCCGGCCTCCTCCCAGGAGCCAGGCGCTACTGCGTCGGCGGTTATCATGTGCAGGCTGTAGCGGTCCCCGGCCGCGGTCAGCCGGCTCAATGTGATCCTCCCGGTCTTCACCTTGGAGACGTTGAGGAGCCCTTCGGCAAAGCCGCCGAAGGCGGTGGGCAGCACCTTTACCCTGCCCTCTACAACCTCTGAGGGAACGAAGTCCGGTACACCCATCAGCATGCGGTCTTCGAACAGCTCGTAGAACTCGAAGTAGGGTGCGATCTGGCCGGTCGTGAATTTCACAAACAGCTGGGTAACCGCGCCCAGGGCGTCGTTTTCCGGGATCGTGCATACCCCCAGCTGTTCCCCCAGGAGCATGAATATCGGGGCCGGAGGATATTCCAGGAGCTTCTTCATTCCGTCAACGTCGATCAGGGAAACCGCGCCGTAGCCCCTTTCCGTTGTGATATCCCGCACCGCCAGGAAGTAGCGGGCCGCCTTCTCGAGAGTCTGGGCTTGCGCTTTGCTCTCGAACTGCCAGTTGGTCTCCATTTCCCGGATCACCGTCTGCACCGCGGAGGGGTCCAGCTTCTCGCTGCGCTGCACCATCTCCAGCATCTCGAAGCATTCCACCTCGATACCGGTGCGGGCTTTCAGGGACGGGCCGTCGAACATCGTGCCGTACAGCTTCATATCCCGGTAGCCCATCATGCCCACCTTGGCAAGTTTCAGCAGGCTCTCCGCCCGGGAGGCGGCGGCGAAGCTGCGGATTGCCTCGAGTTTGGGTTTGGCCCCGGGGCTCTCGTAAATGTATTTGAATCGATACCCCAGGTCCTCGAAAACCTTGCGCAGGGCCGTGGTTCCGGCCTGGTCAGCGGTGGTGACCAGCCGACCCCCCTGGGTGTATCCGGTCAACCCCCAGAGGAGCATCGGTTTGTGGGCGAACTCCGCCGTGATGCGGATCACCGCCCAGGAGGGAATCCAGCCGGCTATGCATACGACGAGCAGGTCGAACTCCTCCCGCTTCAGCTCCCGGACCGCCCTCTGTGCCTCCTGCCCCTGCGGATCATCACTGACCGGGTCGGTGCGAAGCAGGTCCAGGCCGAGGTCCTCGAGCCGCTTCTCCGCTTCCCCGACTTTTTTTCTGATGATTTCGGCAGGGATGTTGACCTCTCCGAATCCCACGAATCCCGCTTTCACTTTGCGCATATTCGTCTCCATTTCTCCTCCACATCGAATTATCGTATCACCACCGTTTCCCAGCCCATCATTTTCCCGAAGGCTTCGACGGTTTCCACGCTCAGACCGTAGCTGATGGCCAGGTGATGGGTGCCTCCAACCCGGCTGTACTCGGCCAGGAATTCCGCAACGGGCAGGCCGGGTTTGAACCAGCCGTGGATACTCCTGCCGAAGTTGTCCTTGCCGGGTACCTCCAGCATTTTCGCCGGAGCGGCGATCAGGCGGTAGGCGCCCGCTTTCAGCGGTTCCAGGGGCAGAAGATCGACCAGAACGAACTCCCCGGCCTTGAACCGCCCGCTCACGTATACCGGATTGGCCGCGTCGCTCCACTGGTAATCCATCTCCAGCAGGCGGGGTTTGCCGGCCGCCAGCTTCCAGTTCATCTCGCCCATGTGGCTCAGGAACACCGAACCGTTCTTCCAGTCCGGACAGAACATCTCGCTGAAGCTGGTCTCGGGATTGCCGGCGGCCAGAGCGGAGACCAGCGACGCGGTAAGCAGGTCCCCCTCCCCGCCAAAACCGACACCCCTGCCCATCAACTTGGAGGCCTGGAGGAATGGGGCCGTCTCCAGTCCGGTCGCCTTGCCGATTTGCAGGAAATTGAAGGAAAAAGCTCCTATTCCCTCCTTGTCGATCCATCTCTGCAGAGCCAGTCCGTTGCGCACCGAACGGCGGTAGGACCCCTCGTTGACTCCTTCCATCGTGAAACGTTTTTCATCCAGATCCCGCTCTGTTTGGATCTCTTTGTCCGTTACCTCCGACAGCAGGGTCTTGAATTGACGCGGGTTCAGCACCCGGGTCTCCACTCCGATGGTGGCTTTCAAATCCGATGGGGACACATAAAAGTCCCCCATTCCTTCGAAGGGTTCACCGACCAGACCCGCCTTCAGGGTGCGCAGCCGACGGACCATACGGGCCGATATCAGGTGGCGAACGACCCGGTCCAACACATCGGATTTCTGCCAGTGACCCGCCTCGACCTGAAAGGGTTTTCCCCGGCGCACGAGCAGGTTGCACATGTCCTGCACTCCGTGGATGCCGTGGTTGTACATGATCTCCTCGGGGTCCTGTTCCGGGCCGAAGGAATAGGTTGGGGTCGTGTCGCAGACTATGATCGGCAGGGCCGTGCGTGCCAGGGCTTCGATGGATTCGAGGGAAGGGGAGTAGGCCAGATGCAGGGTCACGATCGCCTCCGCCCCGCTGTCTTCGAAGGAGCGGATCGCCGCTTCGAACTCGGGACTCGTGCGGCAGATAGGTGAGGTCAATACCTCTAGTTTCTTTCTCTCGAGCTCCGAGGCAATCTGTTTGTAGAAGGACTCTATCCGAGGTCGTTTGTCCCGGTCGCGCTCGTCATAAAGCTTGAGGTAGAGGGGCAGAAGCCCAATTTTCAGATTTTGCTTGATCATGGCTTTGTCTCCTGTCTTCATTCCGCCTGGTTTGCCCGCCCTTATATTCAGAGGCGAACCGGTTCAACCGATTGTTTCCTTTGGGAATCCAGCGCCGCGGTCTGCAGGGCGTGGGATATTCTGGTTTCTTCCGGGGTGAAGCATGCGAACGACACCTCTCTGCCGTCCAGTTCCTCCAGGTACGAAGCCCACATCTGCAGGATGCCGTCGGAAAAACCGAACTCGAAGATGCTGCCCGTGATGGAAGGGGTCATCGTTTTGTGGCCCACCACCACCCGGGCCCAGGCCTGCTCCTTGCCCGTGGTCTCCAGGTACGTGAAAGCGTTGGGATCGTCGGTTGTGAACTTGGCCGAGGCTTCCAATCCATAGACCTCCAGAAACCAACGATTCGTGGATCCAGGATCGAGGCGCTTGGTCTCCAGGGTCATGGGGAAGGTGTAGCCGTCGGCGTGAACCACCTGGCAGATCAGTGAGGAGTTGTCCCAGGTCAGGCAGGGCGCGGTTGCGCCCTTTCCGTCGGGCCGCTCCGGCACGATGTTGGACAGTACCCCGTACACGCTCTTGGGGATCCAGCCCATGCGAAAGGGGATGTGCTGGGTGTGGATGCCCAGATCTCCGAGGCATCCGTACTCACCGTTGAACTCGATCATCCGTTTCCAGTTGATCGGCTTGCTCAGGTCCATGTCGCTGCAGTGGTTGAAGCCGCCGCGTACTTCCATGATGCGGCCGAAACGCCCCTCTCGGATCCACGTAATCATCCTCTGACAGGCGGGAAAGAAGGGAAACTCGGACGAGCAGCGTACCACCAGCTCAGGATGCCGGGACAGTTCCGTGAGAATCGCCGTATTGGCCTTCTGATCGACCCCGAAAGGTTTCTCGCCCATAAGGTGCTTGCCCGCGTTCAGGATATCAACGTAGAGCCGTTGGTGCAGGTGATGAGGTACGGCGCAGTACACCGCTTCGATCTCTTTGGTGGACAGCAGTTCTTCGTAGTCGGAAGTGGCGATCTTTACGGAGGGGAAATTGTCGGTAAACCAATCTCTGGCCGCCTGATTGGTATCGCAGACCCCGACGATCTGTGGCATCGGGCCGTCTGTCAGTAGATGGCACCAGCGGGCTGCGGCGCTTGCGAACTCCCGGCCCATCAACCCCAGACCGATTACTCCAAATTTCACCTTTCTTCGTTCCATTGAAACGTACCCCTTGCTTTTCGCTGCGATGGAAGGCTACAAAATCCCCACCGCCGGCTGCAGGAAATCCCGCAACTCGAATATCCGCCTGCGCTCGCCGATCGGCTCAAAGCCGGGAAAGTGCTTGATCCATCTGTTTGATCAGAAAGTCTACCATTTTCGGGGTGGCGGTCAAGGGCAGTTTCGTCAAAGCCGATGGAGGACAATTGGGCTTGTAAGTATGGGCGCTGATGTCGATGCAGAGATCGTTCAGGTACCTGATGAACTGCACGGCCTTGTCTTCTTCGTTGAAGAAGATCGAGGACAGGTGCCGCTGTCCCTCGATCCGATCGATCCAACGGCTGTGCCGCTTGGCCAGAGCTTTCAGCTCCTGCTCGTAGTAGGTTCCCACCGCCGACGTATGTTCCGCGTTGGCCTGAGCGAACTCCATCGTAATCAGGTAGGCAAGGGAGGCCAGTTCTTCCTGGCCGTTGGTAACCAGGGCCCCGAATTGGTTTAGGATATCCATCTGCGCAGTGCTCAGGATCCTGGAGGCCGGGTACTGGCCGCCCGGGAAACCCTTGCCGACGGACACGAAATCCGGCTGCAGGCCGTACTCGCGGAACTGGAACAGCTCGGGACTCCAGATGCAGCTCTGGATTTCATCCACGCAAGTGGGTATGTCGTGATCCCGGCACAGCTGGTACGCTCTGTGCAGGAACGATTCCTTGAGGCGTATCGCACCGTAGTTCATCAGGATCAGCTCATGAAAGAACCCGGCGATCTTGTATTTTCCCGTGTCGAATCGGCTGACCAGCTCTTCGAAGTGATCCCCGTCGTTGATCCGGACCGGCTGCACGACGAACAGCTCGCGCTCCTGCATTTTGTCGTACATCCCCGGCCACAGTCCCCGCATGATCTGCGTGAGAATGGTGGTCCCGTGGTAATTGGCCTCCTTGCCTCCCTCGTTGTCGGCGATGACCAGGAATACGGGTATGCGGTCCGCGTAGGCAGGGTCGGGAATGGTCTTGTCCAGTTTGAAGAAACGGGCCAGCATCATCTTCAAAGCGGCCTCCACCGCCAGGCTGCCGGTTTCCAGGTTTATGACTCTATTGAGAACATGCTGTTCTTTCGAAGTCAGCACGGATTCCAGCTTCTTGCGATCTGTCCGGGCGATCCCGTTCGCCACCCGCACCAGCTCTTCTTCCAGAAGTCGGGTGATATGGCCGCGGGTGTTGTTGTGAGTAATATTGGCGATCCCGAGTCTCTTGGCTTTCTCAATCAGCCGGTATCCGGGGAAACCGTGGCCCAGGGAAGCATGGTAGTGCTCGCTCTTCGAGACCAAATAGGCCCGCCCATCCTCCCCGATTCGGATGAATCCGTAGCCGCTTAGCGGGGCCATGGCGAACTTGGATGCCTTGACAAAGGCATCCGTAGTGGCCCCGCAGGAGGAGGTTTTGAAACCCGGACAAACCTGCTTGCCGACAGAGCCGACCAGCTCATCCACCCTGTTTTCGAAATCTTTCGGGTAAAAATCCTCTTTCTCATCGGCGATGGATAGGAGTTTTTTCACATCCTCTGATGATGTGAAGGCCCTTGCTGCACACACCGCCGTGGTGTACTCTCTGCCCAAAAGGTCACTCAGCGAAAGAAGCGGACTCCGGATCGATGATTTCATGTCGATTCTCCTGGCTCTACACATCAACCTGGCGGTGTACCCCCCCCGCACCGAAACAAGGGCTGACTATTTGAAACAAGTATAGTAAACTATGTTTCTAAGTCAAGCACAATTTGATTATTATGATCAGTTCTTGGGGGGAAGCGGATGACCAATCGGGGCGGGAGCGATGTTTCGGACTTTGTGGTGAGCACTGCAGGTGTTGAAGCCCGTTAAAAAATACATTCTGAAGGAGGGTTTAGGTGGAGGCATTACGAGCTGGCTACGTGTCCTTCGGGACGCAGTTCTACAAACCGGAGAATTTGAGAGCGATCAGTGCGCGGGCGGAGAAACAGCTTATCGAAAGAGGTATCGAGCTTGTGCGCACCGACCCCGTGTTCGGCGAAGGAGCAGAAGTCGACAGGGCGATTGCCGAGCTGAAAGCCGGGGAGTGGGATTTCCTGATCGCAAATATCATCAACTGGATCGAGGTTCGCGCCGTCACCCGGGTTCTTCTCGAGTTTCGCAGGGAACCGGTCGTGCTGTACAGCTTCGGCGGTTTCACCGAAGGAGACACGCTGATTTCTCCAGCCGCCGGTGCCGGATCTACGGCCATCCGCTACCCGCTGGAGCGGTGGGGTTTCAAATTCAAGTACCTGTTCAACGGTCCTGACTCACCGATGGATGTCGATGGGATCATTGATTTCGGGCGAGCCGCCTCCGCAGCCAAACAGCTGCGGAAGAGCCGGATAGGAATGATCGGATTCAACGATATGGGTCTTTATACCACCGATTTCTCCGTGATCAAGTTGAGGGATGTGATCGGACCGGAGGTCGAGAGCATCGATATGCTCCAGCTGCTGAGGCGGATGGAAGCCCTGGACGCCGGGAAGGTGCGCAGTGAGATGGCTGCGATTACGAAGAATTGGGAGTATCCGCTGGGCAAACCCAAAGAAGAGGTGGTCGAACGGGTGATCCGCATGTACCTGGCCACGGTGCAGATCTGCGAGGAGAAGGGTTTCAGCGCCTTCTCATACAAATGCGTAGACGGGGTGGACCTGGAGCTGGATATAGTACATGCGGTTCCCTCGTCTCTGGTCGCTTCGGCAGGCTACCCGTATGTGGATGAGAACGACATCGGCAATCTGGTCGCCGAGCTGATGCTGAAGCTGCTTTCCGGTCAGGAGCCGATGTTCCTGGAACACTACGAGCACGATCCCGAATGGATCCTGCTGGGAGAGGACGGCTACGCCCCCAATGCCTTCATCGACGGCAATCCGCAGATCAAGGACGTGTCCACCGTGCTGCTCGGGGGTATCGCTCACTGTTCACGCCTGAAGCTGGGCAGGATGACGCTGGCTTGTCTGGCGGACAGCGACCGGGGATACCGCATGCACATCGTCACCGGAGAAGGCAGGACGCCTCCGCAATGGGTCGAGATGGGAGTGCCGCTGCCTTCCTGGCCGAGTGTAAAGTTCTTCCCCGACGTGCCGGTGCGGCAGATCCTGGACCACGTGCAGTCACAGCACTTCGCCGCCGTCTACGGGGACCACGTGGAAAAACTGGTGGATCTCTGCAACCTGCTGGGCATCGAGCCTGTGCTGGACGTTCGCCGAGCCGGGGGTTGATGGACTCGCCGCCGCAGCGCCCCCGGGCGCTTTTTCCCCGGTTGCTCAGAGCTTATGGATAGTCAATCTCCAGGACTTTGAGTGTTACCTCATGTTCCGGCAGTTCAACGGTCACAACCTCGCCCGCCCTGGCGCCAATCAGAGCCCGGGCCAGAGGGGAAATCCAGCTGATCCGCCCGGCTTCCGGCTCGCTTTCGTCCACCCCTACGATGCGGTACAATCTGGTGGTTTCCTTCTCATCCGCCACCGTTACTGCGGCCCCGAAAGTGACCTGTTGCCGGTCTTGACCGTCTGTTTCTACGACTTCGAGCCTGCCGACCATGACGTTTAGATATTCGATCCTTCGTTCCACCTCCCGCAGTCTGCGCCGTGACAGACTTATGGTTTGCTGATCCGCCTGTTCGATACCGGAAACCTGTCGGGAGAGCGCAGCCGCGATTCTAGGTCGCTCCGTGTGCATGAGATGATTCAGCTCGGATTTGAGTCTCTCTGCACCTTCAGGAGTCATGTAGTTTCTGGCGTTGGGCGCAAGAGGTATCTTTATAGGGGGAAGATCATCATCCTGGAACTCTCCGTCCGCTTCGCTGACAAAAGCTCTGCTCATGTACCGGTTATTTGATCGCTCCCAGCGAAAGCCCCCTGATGATATTCCTCTGAAAAATGATATAGACGACCAGTGCCGGTACGGCGCTCAATAACAGCCCGGCGAACTGCAGGGTAGGGGCGCCGGTGTAGCGGCCCATCAAAGCGGCCAGTGCAACCATCACGGTGCGCTTCTCCATGCTCTGCAGAAAGATCATAGGGGTAAACAGATCGTTCCAGGACATGATGAAGTAGAAGATGATGGACAGGAAGATCGCAGCCCGGCCCATCGGGATCACCACGTTCCAGACCTTCTGCAGGTAGCTGCAGCCGTCGATCTCCGCCGCTTCCAGCAGCTCGTCGATGATCGAGCGGAAGTTGGCGGTCATCAAGAGAATGCACTCCGGCAGGAACAGGGCCAGGTAGGCGAAGATCACCGACCAGTAGGTGCTGACCAGCC
>CAZPPB010000105.1:0-6126 GCA_964588355.1 uncultured Spirochaetaceae bacterium
GAGCTGGTGCGCAAGTATTCCAGGCGCCTGGTGGTTCAGGTATACAATGAGGTAAGGCGGCTGTTCACCGGCATCGTGGAAAAGCGAGACGGCCGTCTGTGGCAGTGGGAGGGAGACGGGGGCATTGCAGCGTTCTCCTACGGGAACAAGAACGTTCAACCTGTTCTTTCCGGCATGGAGATGCTCCTCGAGCTGTTCATGTACAATCGATTCCAATGCCCTTTCTCTAAACCTCTCCAGGTTCGCCTTGCCGTACATACCGGACCCTGCCCGTTCTATGAGAAATTCGAGAGAATCCGCAGCGATACCTTGAGAAGACTCGAGGTTGTCGAATCCGAGTTTGCCGAAAATGACAGTCTGGTGATCACCCCGGGCGTGTACTCCGATATGGGTAACAAGCTGAACAGCTTTTTCGAATCTCTGCGCGTGTCCCGCCACAATCTTCTCTATCAGTACAAGCTGAGGTGGGAGTGAAGCGGTGAACATCCTGGTATTCTCGAGCAGCAAAAAGCTGCCGGAAAAACTTCGGCTGCGACGACGAAAGGGCGTTGTCGATGATGTGCGCTTTGTGGGATTGGAAGAGTTCTCTGCCGTGCTCAAGGTCGCAACCGCACCCACGCTCTGCTATCTGGATATATCGGCGATCGAGGAGTCAAAGATAGCCGGTTATCTGAGAAGCTTGAAGAAAAAGGAAAACGTACTATACGGGATCATCGATCCGGGCGGGAAGATCAAGGATGTAGCTCGCCTGCTTCATGACGGGGCGGTGGACTGCATCAACCGGCGGACCCTGTCAAGCGGCGTGGGCATGAGAAGGCTCACAACCGTTCTGGATTTCGCCCAGGGTGTGCATCCTACGGTTCTGACAGCAGCCGTCGCCACCAGAACAGCGATGAAGCGGGCTGCCTACATTCCTTCAGGAAGCGACTGGTCCTCCGTGGTGCCCGGGGGAGAGTACACATTCTCCATGATGTTCATCGAACTCGACGACAAGGATCAATTGGAGAAACGCTACGGTTCGCAGAAACTTTCCGCTGCCCTTTCATCGTTTCGTGCCTACATAGAGGGATTTGTCAGGAGGTTCGGCGGAAGGCTGTGGATGTGGTTCAGTTTTGGAGGCATCGTTCTGTTTCCCTTTGATGCGAAAAGCGCTCCGGCCTTGATCTGCGGATTCCGACTGATGCTGTTCAAACACCTCTACGATATTGAGGGCTCCCACTTCCCGCATTTCCTGTCTTTCCGTCTGGTGCTTCAAATCGGGAACACCTTCTACTCGGAAGAAAACACAGGACATATCGTTTCCGACAGTTTGAACTCCATTTTCCATCTTGGCCAGCGGTTCGTCCGGCCGGGAAATTTCTGCGTTACCGAAGAGGCTATGCAGTTTGGACATTCGGCGTTGCGGGATTTTTTCGTCGTCGCGGGCACCTTTGAAGGCAGACAGATATTGAGGATGCGGCGTCCCCTGCATCAGCACAAAAGAAAATTGTACTGAAGGCGGCATCATGTCCGTTAAGAGCCTTTTGCAGTTCAAGCAGCGCATTCTTCTGCTGTTCGCGGTAGCGGTGATCTTCAGCGCCATCTCCTGTGTGTACTTTGTGCGCTATCTGGTCAAACCGAATACGGGGCTGGTGGTGAACTACCCGGAAGTGGTCAACCGGGACGGTAAGATAATCTTTTCGCCGAAAACCCCTTTCTCGCCGGCGGTATCCTCGGGATTGCAGCCGGACACCGATCAGATCGTTTCGATTGACGGCTATCCGATCCGCAGCGTCCGGGACGTCGTCGAGGCTGATTCCCGCATCTGGGGATTCCACCCCTTTCCCGTCGAAATCATCCGCGAGGGCAGGCAGCGGTTGACGATCAGCATTACCCCCGCATTTGCTCTCACCAAACCCGACTGGGTCTTTGCACTAGTCTTCTGCATCACCCTGGCCTTCATGTCGTTCTATCTGATTCTGCATCTACCGGAGGATAAAGCCTCGGACCTGGCGGTCTTTGCCGCCTTGTTCTACCTGGTTTTCACGGCGCTCAAACCTTTCTACTACGAGTCGTTTTTCTCGAATCTCATGATTCACTTCGGCAAGTTGACATCCTGGTTCATGGTATTCTTCGCCCTGCACTTCCCAACACCCAGAGGGACCAAGAGCCTCCGCAGGATCATCATGGGGGTCGTCTTGGGGCTCTACCTCGTTTTTGCGGTGTTCCGGATGTTCTACTTCTCTTCGTGGACCGCAAGCGGCCAGGATATCTGGCTGGTGCGCTATCGTTTCCTCGGCAAGATCAACAATGTTTCCGACGGCGTCGCTTTCGTGGTTTATTTGGTGTTGCTGATCCGCTCCTACCTGACCACACCCCATACGAATCAGAAGAGACAGCTCGAGTGGATCATCGCGGGCTTTCTCATTGCGATACCGCCGTATTTCTTTCTCGACCAGCTGCCTATCATTCTCGGCGGAGCCGAGGGCTTGCGGATCAGCATGGGCAACTTCGCCAATCTGTTTCTCTGTTTCGTTCCATTGTTTTTCCTAATCGGTCTTCTGAAACATCGGGTTTTCAATATCAAATTTTTTGTAAGCCGTTACGTTGTTTATATCATCCTGGCGCTGCTGATCTTCGCGTTTTTCACGGTGCTCTACGAACCTGCCAAGAATCTGTTCATCCTGAGTTACGGAGTTCCGGACTACATTTCGAGTTTTTTGGTGACCGCAATCCTCTTCGCACTGCTTATCCCGATCCGTTCACTGTTCTGTTCGCTGATCGATCGGTTGTTTTACCGCAAGCATTACCGTCGGACCCTCCAGTATTCGGCGAGCCTGGAGAGACGAAATATCGAACTGAAACTGCTGATAGATGAACTGAACCTGCGCAACATGCGCTCCTTCCAGAAAGACAGGATGAGGGAACTGCGGGGCATCGTCACAGGGATAACCCATCGAGTGAATGATCCGGTGAACTTCATCTCAAGCAGTCTGACGGGTCTGGAGAGAAAGATCCGGGAGCTGTTCAAAGCCCTGGAAAGCGACGAGCAGCCATCGGCGGTGCAGGTGAGGAAGCTCCATCGGGAGCTCCAGAAGCTCATCGGTGGCGCTCAGGAGGGGGATCTGGAAATCCGGGATTTCCTGCGCAGGCTCGCCACGCTGGCGGGGTCCCGCACCGGCGTTCCGGTCAGCGTAAGTATGGACCAGCTGCTGAAAAGCGCGGCTGCGGAGTTAGGCAGAACCAATCCGGCGGCGCGAATCAGAATCGAAGAAGAGCACTGCGAAGCGGTGCGCTGCAACCCCGATGAGCTGATGCAGGTGCTGCACTACATCGTGGAAAACGCTCTGGAGTCCGGGATCGGTCCAAAAGATGAAATTTTGATCCGTGGGGACATCTACGATCACTACTACCGCATCCGGATCAGGGATGAGGGAATGGGTATAGATGCGCCCAATCTCAAGAAGGTCTATGATCCATTCTTTTCCACAAAGGCCGACCATGACGGGCTTGGTCTGTATTTCAGCCGAATGCTCGTGGAGCGGAACGCCGGATCTATGGAGGTAAGCAGCAAGCTCGGTGTCGGAACAACCGTGACAATCCTTCTTCCGCGGGAAGGTCGGGACGGGGACCGGCAGGGTGAGCCGGCCGAAAGTCCTCCGGACGAGGGGCTCGCGAAATCCTCATGAAACAAATCCGTATCTACACCGATGGGGGCTGCTGCGGCAATCCCGGCCCCGGCGCATGGGCGTATATCCTGATTGACCCGGAGGGGACAACCCGAAATGCCGGTTTCGTTGGCGAAACGACGAACAACAGGATGGAGCTGCGGGCTGTGATCGAAGCCCTGCAGGCGGTCCGGGAGAGGGGGGATTCGGTTTCCGCACAGATCGAGCTGTTTACCGACTCCCAGTACGTAAAGAACGGCATCACCGATTGGATCCACAACTGGATACGAAACGGATGGAAGACCCGTGCGAAACAGCCTGTGAAGAATCAGGATCTCTGGAAACTGCTGCTGAGTTCGAGTTCGACGATGAGTATTCATTGGCGGTGGCTCCAGGGGCATGCGGGTGATCGGTACAACGAAGCCTGCGACCGTCTGGTCCAGCAAACAATTAGACAGGGCAGGTAATAAGGGGGCTTCAACAGAAGCAGCGCTTCCCTTTTTCCCGTTATCTTTCATGGAGACATCCCGGTCTCCGTTTTAAGAGGTAGGAGGGAGACATGCTTGCCGTGATAGCCAGCCAGGCCCCGGTAGGTATAGAGGGAATCCCGATCCAAGTGGAGGTCGATATCCGCCGGGGCCTTCCCGGCATCGACGTGGTGGGTCTTCCCGATGGTGCGGTCAGAGAAGCCCGGGACCGTGTGCGGGTGGCCATCCGCAACAGCGGGTTCCGTTTTCCCAGTGACAGGATCCTCGTCAACCTGTCCCCGGCGGGGATCAAGAAGGAGGGAGCCAGCTACGATCTGGCGATCGCCCTGGCCATTCTCAAAGCCTCGGAGCAGATCCCCTTTCCCGATAGCCGCAGGATCATGGTTGTGGGGGAGCTCAATCTGAGGGGAACGGTGTTGCCCGTGCGGGGCGTGCTTTCGGCGGTCGCATCGGGACTGCAGGATGGGATCCGGCACTTTCTCGTTCCCCAGGAGAACCTGGCCGAGGCGCGAGCCCTGCGCGGGGAGGGCATCTTCGGGATTTCCTCACTGCGGGCGGCCGCCGCAGTCCTGAAGCGATTGGCCCGGGCTTCTTGCCCGGAGGACAGACCGGACAGCGCTACCGATGCCGGCTGCGGCGCCGCGGATAGCCCTGATGCGCCGGATAACTCCGCGGCACAGTGGGGCGACATAGCGGATATCAAGGGTCAGCCGCTGCTGAAAAGAGCCCTGGAAGTAGCCGCAGCGGGCAGGCATCACCTGCTGCTGTTCGGGCCGCCGGGAAGCGGTAAGACCATGGCCGCCCGCAGGCTTCCGTCCATCCTGCCGCCCCTGTCCTGGGAGGAGTCCCTCCTGGTGACCCGGATCCACTCTACAGCAGGGGTGCTCCCGGTGGGCGCCGGTCTGGTCCGGGATCCGCCGTTCCGCATGCCCCACCATTCGGCCTCGGCTGAGGGGATCATCGGAGGCGGCAAGATCCCCCGACCGGGGGAGGTTTCCCTGGCACACGAGGGAGTGTTGTTCCTGGACGAGGCTGCGGAGTTCAGCACGGCGCTGCTTCAGACCCTCCGGGAACCGATGGAGGAGGGAAGCATCACCATCGCCCGGGCCGGCAGCTCGATGCGCTTTCCTGCCCGCTTTCAGCTGGTGCTGGCCATGAATCCCTGTCCCTGCGGCAACCTGGGCAGGAAACAGGCCACCTGTTTCTGCTCAACTGTGGAGATTTCAAGGTATTGGAGAAAGCTCGGGGGTGCCCTGCTGGACCGGGTGGATCTTCGCATTCCCCTGGAGCCGGTGCGTTTCGAGCAGATGACCGGCAGCGACCTACCGGATGCGGGAAACAGCGCCGGAGCGGCCCGCCGGGTGGCTGCGGCCATCAGGATGCAGAGGGCTCGATACGATGGGCTCTCCTTCTCCCGCAACGCCCACATCCCGGCGGGGCTGGTGGACCGGTTCTGTGCCCCCGACCCGGAAGGACGGACTGCGCTTCAGGATGCCGCCGAGCAGTTCAGTTTTTCCTCCAGGGCCTTCCACTCGGTTCTGAAGGTGGCCCGCACGATTGCCGATCTGGATGCTTCCCGGCGCATCGCCAAGGATCACCTGCTGGAGGCGATCCAGTACCGCCGCTACTGCGAGGGGGACGTGTACTGGAATTATCAGTAAGTACTCCGGCGTGCACTGTTCGCTGACGTTTGAATGCAAGTCTATCCGGCGCATTTTTCTCCGTCCTCCGGTCTGTGAGTTTCCTGTTGACCCTGCTGCAGCGACGTTGCTATCTTTTGCTCTGACAGGGACCATCAGCTGTTTTGAAGTACGGCGGGAACTTAAAAATTTGTTTTTGCATTGATTGATTCAAAGCCAAACTGTTTCCGGTAATTCCCAAATATAGATCTGTAGAAAACGTTGCAGAGAGCGGTACGCTTGTTCGAGGTTGGAGGAGGAGTTGCAAAAATGGATCCGGGATTGTTCGGGAGAAATAAAGGGCAGCTGCAA
>CAZPPB010000105.1:6226-13640 GCA_964588355.1 uncultured Spirochaetaceae bacterium
GATGAACAAATTCCCCGCTGGATGGATCGCTACGGTGTGCCGGGGGTGAGCATGGCGCTTATCATCGACGGAGAACTGGCCCTGGGCTACGTGAAGGACCTCTCCCCGATGGATTCGGGAGGGTGGGGATCAGATTACGTGGAGATCACGCTGTCGCCTCTTTTCAATTTTGCTCTCTCGGAATCCTCCGCCTTTACGATTCTGTTCCAGTTTCGCAGGGAGCGACTGTATTCTGAACCGAGCATCTTCGCCAATTACTTCCGGAATCGCGCGGCCATCGGCACCTATTGGGATTTCTACAGGATCGCCCTGTCCTACAATCAGATTCTGTAGTCCCCCGGTGCAGCGCAATAACACGCGCCGGCGCCGGACGCGCAGGGTTTTTCGTTCCCCTGCTTGGATTTTCTTCCCGATTCCGGGTATATTCATCCGGAGGAGGGATAGGTGTGAAGCTTTATACGCGTTGGCAGGTGATTCTCTTTGCGGCAGCGGGTATCACCCTGGCCCTCCTGGTGACCTGGGCGACAGGCATTCTGCGGGTTCCCGAGTGGCCGAAGGGGGAAGCGTCCTCTGAACCGGAGGGTGTGATCGAAGAGGTTCCGGAACCTCCCCCCGGATCGACGCAGATTACCGGTAAATCCATACAATTCAGCGGCACGATATCCAACGACGAAGCCAACAACATCGAGATATATGAAAGGCTCAACGAGGCGGTCGTAAACATCACCTCCGTCACCTTCGAGTACAACTGGTTCCTGGAGCCTATCCCGAGGGAGGGCACGGGGTCCGGGTCGATAATCGATCAAAAAGGGTTCGTGCTCACGAACTACCACGTGATCAAGAGCGCCAATGAACTGAGCGTGACCCTGGCCGACGGTGCGAACTACCGGGGAGATATCATCGGCGTGGATCCGGAGAACGACCTGGCGGTCATCAAGTTCGACCCTGAGGGACGACGCCTGTCCACCATTTCATTCGGCAGCTCCGCCAACCTGCGGGTCGGCCAGAAGGTCCTGGCTATCGGGAATCCCTTCGCCCTGGACCGGACCCTGACCACCGGGATCGTCTCCGGGTTGGGGCGGCCGGTGCGGACCGACACGGGGCTGGTGATCAAGGAAATGATCCAGACCGATGCCTCGATCAACCCGGGCAACTCAGGGGGACCTCTTCTGAACTCGAAAGGGGAGATGATCGGGATCAATACCATGATCTTCTCACCCTCGGGCGGCTCGGTGGGCATCGGATTCGCCGTGCCCGTGGACACGGCCAAACGGGTCCTGCCCGATCTGCTGCGCTACGGCAAAGTGCAGCGCGGCTGGATAGATATCGTACCGGTACAGCTGTTCTCGGCCCTGGTCCGCTACGCCGATCTGAACGTATCCGAGGGGATCCTGGTGTCCGAGGTGGAGCCCGGTTCCAACGCGGAGGCGGCCGGCCTGAAAGCGGGAACACGGGCGGTACGCTATGGGCGTTCGATCATCAATCTGGGCGGGGATATCATCGTGGAAGTGGATGGGATGCCCATAGCGGCTCTGATGGATCTGCTCGGCGCCTTGGAGGACAACAAGCCCGGAGAGACCGTGGAGGTCAAGGTCATCCGGGGCCGCCGGGAGCAGACCCTCTATGTGAAGCTGTCCACCCGCCCGCAAAACATCCGCTTCTGAAGGATGAACAAGTTCAAGGTCGTTTCTCCGTTCAGCCCGGCGGGAGATCAGAGCCGGGCAATCGACGCTCTTTCCCAGGGCATTTCTAGGGGCGCCCGCTTTCAGACCCTCAAAGGGGTTACCGGATCGGGAAAGACCTACACCATGGCCAAGATCATCGAGCAGGTGCAGCTTCCCACCCTGGTGCTTTCTCACAACAAGACCCTGGCGGCTCAGCTGTATCGAGAGTTCCGGGACTTCTTCCCCGAGAACGCCGTGGAGTATTTCGTTTCCTACTACGACTACTACCAGCCGGAAGCCTACGTCGCGGGCAGGGATCTGTACATCGAGAAGGACGCTTCGATCAATGAGGAGATCGACAGGCTGCGTCTGGCCGCAACCGCTGCGCTGCTGGAGCGCCGGGATGTCATCGTGGTGGCCACGGTTTCCTGTATCTACGGCATCGGCAATCCCCGGGACTACAGGGACATGCGCCTGGAGCTGAGCCTGGGCCAGGAGATCGGCCGGGACGAGATCCGGCTGCGCCTGGTCAAGCTTCTCTACGAGCGCAACGATGCCGTTCTGGAGAGGGGTCGTTTCCGGGTAAGGGGGGACGTGCTGGAGATCTTTCCCTCCTACACGACCGACGCCCTGCGGGTGGAGTTTTTCGGGGACGAGATCGAGAGGATCCGCAAGATCCATCCTCTGACCGGGGAGACCCTGGGGGACGTGGAGTTCTACATCGTGTACCCGGCCAAGCATTTCGTCACCCCGGAGGAACGGATGCCCGAAGCTCTGGAGCGCATCCGCAGGGAGCTCAAAGACAGGCACGCCGAGCTGGCCGAAGCGGGAAAGGTCGTGGAGGCGCAACGGCTCAAATCCCGAACCGAGTACGACCTGGAGATGCTGGAGGAGATGGGCTACTGCCCGGGTATAGAGAACTACTCCCGCCATCTTTCCGGGCGTCAGGAGGGTGAGCGCCCGGCGGTGCTGCTGGACTTCTTCCCGGAGAACTTTCTCGCCTTCGTGGACGAATCCCACGTGACCGTTCCCCAGGTGCGGGGCATGTACGAGGGGGACCGCTCCCGCAAGCTTTCCCTGGTACGCTTCGGATTCCGCCTGCCCTCGGCCCTGGACAACCGCCCCCTCTATTCCGCCGAGTTCGAGCAGCTGCTGAACCGTGTGGTCTATGTATCCGCCACACCCGGCCAGGAGGAGCTGGACAAGTCTGAAGCGCTGGTCGAGCAGGTCATCCGCCCAACGGGCCTGCTGGACCCGGAGCTGGAGGTGCGTCCCATTGAGGGGCAGATCGAGGATCTGTACGCCGAGATCAAACGGCGCATCGCCGCCAATCAGCGCACCCTGGTGACCACCCTGACCAAGCGCATGGCCGAGGATCTGGCGGAGTACCTGTCCGAGCTCGGGCTGAAGGTGCGCTATCTGCACTCGGAGATCGAAACGATCGAGCGGGTGGAGATCCTCAAAGCCTTGAGGACCGGAGAGTTCGACGTGCTGGTTGGGATCAACCTGCTGCGGGAGGGGCTGGATCTGCCGGAGGTTTCCCTGATCGCCATCCTGGATGCGGACAAGGTCGGCTTCCTGCGCTCCGCCACCTCCCTGATCCAGACCATCGGCAGGGCGGCCCGGCACGTCAACGGCAAGGTGATCATGTACGCCGACAGAATGTCCAATGCCATGCAGGAGGCGATCGATGAGACCGAGCGCCGCCGGGACATCCAGGAGCAGTTCAACCGGCAGCACGGGATAACCCCCACCTCGATCTCCAAGTCGATCCAGGATCTGCTGATCCGCAGGAAGGAGGAGAAGCGCAGCCTGGAGAAGTTCGACCTGGAGCTGCTGGAGCGCCAGTACAACGTCCTGGTTCCCAAGCAGCGGCAGGCTCTTATCAAGCGGCTGGAGCAGGAGATGCTGGAGCTGGCCAAGAACCTGGAGTTCGAGCGGGCCGCGGTCCTGCGGGATGAGCTGAAGCGCATCCGCGAGATGTGAGGGCGGGCGGAGGCCTAAGGCGCCGGGCCAGGAGAGCTGTTGTGCATTGCCAGGCTGGCGCCTGAGCGGATTTTTCGGTATTTTCCCGGTGCTGAAAACATCAACTTTTTGGCAATATCCGAAGTTTTTCTTTCGATTTTCCCTGAGAGCACGCCCACGAAAATGGGTAGAACTGGAATATCTTAAGTTTTTCTTTGGATTTTGCTAGAAAGTTGAGGGTATGAGAGGGGGTACCACCTGGATTGGGTCAAAATGACCTACTTTTTGGTGAAGAGGATGTAATCCACCGGACCCCCGGAAACGTGGGGGAAGAACACGAATCCGCTGGCTCCGTACAGCATGTTGAAGCTCTTATTGATGTTTCTGTAGATGTAGAAGTAGGATTCAGAGACCGTGATGTAGCCGTCGAAGTTTCTATCCGCCTCTGTCGCCGATTCCAGCAGATAACCGGTCATTACCCCGTTATCCTCGGTTTCGTAGGCAACGTCCTGCTCCCCGGTGGCGGCCATCACCAGGGCTTCACCCGGAGGGATGTCGCTGCCGTAGTCCTGGAAATTGGCGTACAGATAGATCGCATTGCCCAAGGTTCCGAAAATACCGCTCGGTCCCTGGGAATACTCCGGAGGAATGGCGTCCGTCTCCAGGTAATTGCTGACAAAACCCCCGGAAAAGCAGGCGTCAAGGATCACGACCTTGCGGGCGCAGGGGATGGTTCGCAAAAGGCTGGCCAGCTGGTCATCGGTGAGCCCACCGTCATGGAGAAGGATGTACTCCTCATCAGCGTCGCTGTCCGGAGTATTTTCCGTGCCCCCGGCCGTACCCGGTAGATCCTGCCCGCCGTGCCCGGAGAAGTAGAAGACGAACAGGTCGTCGATGGTCGCGACGGAAGCAATAGCATTCATGTCGATCACCAGTTGACCACTTGTTGCTCCCGCATCGGTATGGGTGTACGAGATTACCTCGAATCCCTGGTCATCTAGAAGATCGCGCATCGCCAGGGCATCGTCGTCCGCGACGGTCAAGTCGTTCACAGGGTCCGGGTAGTCCGAAATCCCGTAGACGATCGCGTACTTGTCGTAGTCCAGATCGAACGTGCAGGAGGCCAGAAATGCCAGACCTGCAGAGAAAACCGCCGTACGGATCAGGAGAAACAGGATGGCGGCCCGTAGGGCTGCGGCGGTCCGGTGCCGGGGCGATGTGCGGCCGGGTTTGCGCGGCATGCTCACTTTCGAGTATACCTCCAGACCACGCCGAGCCCGACAGAGCCGTAGAACTCGAGGTCACGGCGGAAGTAGTACTCTATCGGCAGCATCAGGGCGATGCTGCTGTGTTTTCGGCTGGAGGGAACGAGCTCCAGATAGGGTTCCAGTAACACTCCCGGATAGAAGAAGAACAGGGTCGTCAAAGTGTACAGATCGACGTTGAAGGATCCTCCGGCTGAAAACCCCAGTGTCAGCTGTAGCGGTCGGGAAGGCTCCGAGATCAAGAATCCGTACCCCGCGGACAACCGCAAGCCCCCGCCCCAGTGGGCTCTGTAGGTCCAGCCGCCGGCCGGATTGGATGCCGTTACGCCGTGAAGCTGCAAGCCGATCCCCAGGGAAAAAGCCGAGAAAAGGGGGATGTCCAGAGCCGCACCGATGAGGCCAACCGCCTGGGCCTTGGGCGTGTAGAAACCTGCAGGATAGCCGGAGCCCACAGGTTCGTCGGCCACGGCCACACCGCTCTGTATCATAAGGCCGAAAGACGGCCGCCTGGTCCGCGCGCCGCGTGCGGCTTCATCGGCGTTCGCCGGGGACAGGACGATGCCCAGGAGGAACAGTATAATCAGTGTAGTCTTTCTGGCCATATTGTTGTTAATATTACAAATTATGAGGCGATCGGCGACCGCAATCCTGGGCTTCATCGTTCTGGTACTTAGTATAGCACCTCTGACCCTAGTATCCTGTGAAAAAGAACAGCCCGTGGAACGGATCGATCTGCCCCCGACGCCGGTGCTCACTTTGAGCACTGACTGGGCAGTGATCCGTGCCCCCTTCCTGCGCCTGAGAGCCGAACCCCTCCAGAAAGCCAAAATCGAAGCCCATCTGCGCAGGGGATCGATCCTGGAGATCATCAGCAGGACCGAATCCAAGGAGACGATCGACGATACGACAGCCTACTGGTACCAGGTGAACTACGGCGGCCTGCGAGGTTGGGTATTCGGAGCCTTTCTCGAGGTGCTGGATTCCAAATCCGAGGCCGAGCGCTTCGCTGCAGATCTCGAGTAATTCCCACTCCATGGACTTGAGTTTCTTCAGGGAAATCCAGATGACCGGGTTGCTGCCCTGGGTTCTGCCGCCCCTTCTGGGTGCGGTCATAGGGTACGTGACCAATGCCATTGCCATCCGCATGCTCTTCCGCCCCCTGACCAAAATCCGAGTCCTGGGGGTGCGGCTGCCTCTTACCCCGGGAATCATTCCCAAGCAACGTTCCCAGCTGGCCGAGAGCATCGGAGAGATGGTGTCCCGGGAGCTTCTGACAGAAGAAGCGGTTCGGCGGCAGCTGGCTACCGAGAACTTCCAGATCAGGCTGGAGCGCAACATAGATTCCCTTCTCGGAGATATAATCTCCACGCCCCTGGCGGAGCTTCAGAGGGGAAACCAGGAGCTGGTTTTTACCTCGGCGGAGGGTTTTCTGTCTGAGGGTTTGTACAGCTTCTTCTCTTCCCGGAGCTTCATCCACGGGGTGCGAAATATCCTCGGCCGGGTTGTTCACTCGGTTGCAGAGAGGCGGGTGGGCCAGCTGATCGGTGAAACCGAAGTGGGCTCGTTGGTGGTAGAGAGGCTCATCCCCCTGGTGTCCCAGCCGGAGAACCGGGGGAAGATCGCCAAAGCCTTGGAGGGTTGGATAGAACAGCGGCGGAAGGGCGATGAGCGTCTGGCAGGCCTGCTCTCCGAGGAGATCACCCAGGTTCTGACGGATCTGCTGGCAACCCTGCTGCCCTCAGTTTTCGATTCCCTGTTTCGCTGGCTGGATCAGGGGGACGTGAGGGAGCAGATGAATCACCGGGGCAAGCGGCTGCTGAGGACCGTGCTCGAAAAGCTGAACGTGCTGCAGCGCTTTTTGATTTCCGCCGGTCAGTTCGACCGCACCCTCGAACAGAAGATGCCGGAGATCGTGGAGGAAGCCCTGTCCACGCTACGCAGCTATGCTTATGCGGAGGACACTCTCGAAGGCTTGAAGGGTGTTCTGAACAGAGCGTTTTCACGGTGGAGAGACACACCCGCCGCCGAATTGTTCACCCGGATACCTCCGGGTCTGGTTGCGGAGCTGGTCGACCGGTTTCTTGTGAGAGCGGGGGAAGAGGGGACCCGGAAGCGGATCGCCGCGGGGATCGACAGGATGTTGGGAAAGGTGGCCGATCGTACCCTGGGAGAGATCATGGCCCGAATCCTGCGAATCCCGGAGCAGGAAGCCGTCGACTACATATCCAACCGGGTTCTGACCTTCCTGTCGAGGAAGGAGACCTCCCAGGCGATCGCCGCTGAGGTGGTCTCCTTCTCCCGCAAGTTCATGGAGGAACACCAGCAGAATAACATCGCCGAGCTGCTGCATATCGAGCCGGCACTGCAGCAGCGAGCCAGCGCCTATCTGTCAGCCGAGCTGATCCGAATCATCGATGCCAGACTTCCCGCCTTTATCGAGAGTTTCGATGTGCGTCAGATGGTGGTGGACAAGATCAACGGTCTTGATGTCGCCCAGGTGGAAAAGCTGCTGCTCATGGT
>CAZPPB010000106.1:0-13596 GCA_964588355.1 uncultured Spirochaetaceae bacterium
TGAGCTTTTCCTCCAGCTGGGTGCGGTTGGGGTCCTCATGGGTCCAGTAGACCAGATTAACCGGTCCGGCGGCTTCTTCTTGCCCGGCCCCTGCCAAGGCCAGGGTGGCCCCGGCCAACAACAGAACGCAGGCGAGCAACACTGATAGTGGCTTCATATAGAACCTCCTTGCAAATTTTTGTTCAATATACATTCTATGAGATAAAATTTTTTCGTTCAAGGAAAAATGTGAGAATAGTTTTTACGCGCCGGGGCATGAGACCGGGTATTTGACATTTGACGATCTGGTAATCACATTGAGGGAGTGCGTGAGTATACGGACAGACATGTTTCACCCGATCCTGTAATCCGGCGCATTGCCGAGCTCCAAGAGTACGGAGATCCCTGGACTATGGAGGCCGGGGAGGTCCGGGACCTGCTGGGACTGAGCAGTGAGGAGTTCTACAGGCGCGTGTACGCGGCCGATAGCCGGGACCATCCCCTCGTCTCCCTGACCGCGGCCGCCGGGAGCTACAGCCAGGAGAACATCTGGGAGTTCGTCGCCCTGCTCGAGCTGTTCTGCGGCCCGGAAACCGAAGCGAGTCTGCAGCAGGCGGGGATCTTTTTCAGCCATCCGGAGCAGATGGAGATCCTGGGCGTTTTCCTCACCGAAACCGCCGGCGCTATCCGCCGGCACGAAGTGGACGCCGAGCAGTTCTCCGCGATGCTGCGGACCTTCGAGCGCTTCGAGCGGGCCCGGGATGTCTATATCCGGGAATATTTCCCCCTGGATGAGCTCATCGAGAAGGCCTCGGCGGTTTACTGCGCGGAACGGACCTTCACGCTTCCCCGGCTGGCGCAGGCCAACGTGAAACGGCTGCTGCGGTTCTTCTTCCAGAAACACGTTATCCAGAGGCGGAGCATCTTCGCCGTTCTGATCGATCGGCTGCTGCGGCAGGCCGCTGCCGAAGGGTACGCCGCGGAGGATGAGCCGATGAGGGACGGGCGGGAGCGCGGGGATGCGGGGATCTCGGATCTTTCGGCGCCTCTGCAAGGAGCCCGCAAAACGATGAATCTGGAGGGCCGAGCCCTGTCCCGGCCGCTGCTCAAGAGCCAGTACAAGCGGCTGATGAAGATCTACCACCCGGACATCAATCCCAAAGGGCTGCGGCGCTGCCAGGAGATCACCGCCGCCTACTCGCTGCTGCTCTCCTCGCTGTAGGCAGGGAGGTTGAACTCCCCGGTTCGTGAGGCTATAGTGCTGCCTACGGGAATGAATCCGCGCACCTACAAAGACGACTCTCTTCTCCTCTTGACGGCGGCCATCTGGGGCTTCGCCTTCGTGGCCCAGCGGGCCGGGATGGAGTACATCCAGCCGTTCACCTACAACGGCGTGCGCTTCGCCCTGGGCTCCCTTTCTCTGCTGCCGGCCATCTTCCTCCTCGCGCGGCGGGCCCGGCGCAAGGTCCGGGAAAACCGCCTGAGCGGCGCCGCTGGTACCGGCGGGATGATATCTGCCCGAGAGGGCAGGGACGGCAGGGTGTGGCTGTACGGCCTGCTCTGCGGCCTGGTTCTGTTTGCCGCCGCATCCCTGCAGCAGGTGGGGATCGTCTACACAACGGCGGGGAAGGCCGGATTCATCACCGGCTTGTACGTGGTCCTGGTTCCGCTGTCCGGCCTGATCTGGCGCCAGAGGGCGGGCTGGAGCCGGTGGGCCGGCGCCGGGCTGGCTCTGGCGGGTTTGTACCTGCTGAGCGTAACCCGAGGCTTCAGCATCGCCAGGGGGGATTTCCTGGTCCTTCTAAGCGCCCTGTTCTGGACCGCCCACGTACAGCTGATCGGCTGGTTTTCCCCCAAGACGAACTCCCTCGTCCTGGCGGGCATCCAGTTCGCCGTTTGCGCCCTGTTCAGCCTGATCGTGGCGGCTGCCGCGGAAACCGTGGTCGTGGAGGGGATCCTCCGGGCCGCGGTCCCGATCCTGTACGGAGGACTGTGTTCCGTCGGGATCGCCTACACCCTCCAGGTGGTGGTGCAGAAAACGGCGCATCCGGCCCACGCCGCCATCATCCTGAGCCTGGAAGGAGCCTTCGCCGTGCTGGGGGGATGGCTGATCCTCGCAGAGGTTCTTTCCTCCCGCGGTTTGATCGGATGTGCCCTGATGCTGGCGGGGATGATCGTTTCCCAGACCTCTCTGCTCCGCAATCCAGCGGCCGTGGGCAGCGGGGTCCCCCAGCCATGAACTACCGGATCGTCGCTACCCTGGGTCCGGCTACCGGCGGGGAAAAGATCTGGCGGAGCCTGCTGGAGGCGGGGGTCACGGCCTTTCGCCTGAATACAGCCCACTTCCGGCTGGAGGTGCTGCAGGCCTGGCTGGAGAGGATCGCCGGCTTTCTCGAACAAGCCGGTTCGGGAAGCAGTGCATCCCCGGAGCGTGACGGCTCAGCCCGGGAGGTGCCGTTTCCGGTGATCCTGGACCTGCAGGCCAGCAAGTGGCGCATCGGAGCCGTGAAAACCGCTGAGCTGAAGGAGGGCGCCTCTGTCGGGTTGATCCCGGCGCAGGGGCAGGAAGCGGGACCGGAGGGCGCCGGCTCCGGGTCGGGGATCCTGCCGATCCCCCATCCCGATTTCTTCACAGCTGCGCAGGCTGCCGGAGGCGGGGAGATCGCCGTCAACGACGCCAAGGTGATGCTTCGGATCGAGAGGCTGGAGAAGAAGCGGATCGACGCCCGGGTCATCAGGGGCGGAGAGATTTCCACGGGAAAAGGGATCACCCTGGTCGGTTCCGGGTACCGCAAGGAACAGCTCAGCCGCAAGGACAGACGGATCGTGGAGCTCGCCAGTTCCTATCCGTTCGTTCGTTACGCCCTGTCCTACGTGAAGGATGCCGCAGAGATGAACAACTACAGGCGCCTTATCCCCGACTCGACCTACCTGATCGCCAAGGTGGAGCGGGCTTCGGCACTCGAGGAGGCCGAACAGATAGCCCGGAGTGCCGACGAGCTGTGGATCTGCAGGGGAGACTTGGGAGCGGAGATGGGTTTGGCGGCCATGGCCGAGCAGTTGTTCCGATTTTTTCCTCGTATCCCCGAAATCCCCAAACCGGTCTTACTGGCCGGCCAGGTGCTGGAGCACCTGAGCGCAAACCCCACGCCGACCCGCTCGGAGATCAGCTGCCTCTACGAGTCGCTGCAGAGGGGATTCCGGGGCTTCGTGCTTTCCGATGAGACCGCGGTCGGCGCCTATCCGCTGGAAGCCTGCCGCGTCGCCGCCCTGTTTCTCTCGAGAAAAGCCGTCCGGCAAGGGGCGGGAAGCGTCCGCGCCATGACGGGCAATTCCGTCGACTAACCGCAACCCGAGCGTATCCGCGGGATTCGTAGTATACTATTATGTAGCAGAAAAATCTTTAGGAGTGATTCATGTGTCAGGCTACCGTTTTTTTGGACGGCGATAAGATTCTGGAAGATGTGATCGAGGTCAGGCCGACCGAGCAGGGTGTGGAACTGTCGACCCTTTTCGAAGAACCCCGTACGGTGAAGGCCTCGATCAGGGATATCGATCTGCTCAAGCATACGGTGCACCTGGAGAGTTTGCGGGAAACGGAGAGGAAACGATGACCGAAACGGACAAGCTGCGGGTGCTTCTGCAGCACTGGATCGAGCACAATGAGGAGCATGCCCTCGAGTTCCTGAGATGGAGCGACAAAGCCGGTCCGGCGGCGGCAGCGGTGCGGGGGGCGGCCGACAAG
Organism: uncultured Spirochaetaceae bacterium; assembly: GCA_964588355.1. Taxonomy (GTDB): domain Bacteria; phylum Spirochaetota; class Spirochaetia; order SZUA-6; family DRHE01; genus JAFGQJ01. The sequence continues at coordinate 3,725 of CAZPPB010000106.1, forward strand.
ATGAAGGCGGTCAACCTGGAGCTTTCCTCCGCCCTCGATCTGTTGGGGGGACCCGCGGAGCATCCCCACAGCCACGATCACTGACCTTCAGGCTACGTAGGCCTCCAGGAGCCGCCGGCAGCAGGGGGCTCTGAGCTTGATTATCGCCTTCTTCTCGATCTGGCGGACCCGTTCCCGGGAAAGCCGGTATTGCCTTCCGATCTCCCGAAGGGACAGACGCTTTTCGCCATTCAGCCCGAAACGCAGACAGAGGATCTTCGCCTCCTTGGGCGTGAGGGTTCCCAGCAGATCCCGGATGTGTTCGATCAGGGATTGGTTGACCGCGGCTTCCTCGGGACCCTTTCCCGCTGAGTCGTAGATCAGGTCTCCCAACAGGGAGAAATCCGCATCCCCCTGCACCGGAGAATCCAGTGACAGGGGCGCCCGGGCCAGGCTGATGAGGTTGTGCACATGGTTCTCTGTCATGCCCAGTTCCTCGGCGATCCTTCCCAGATCCGCCGCCCCGGTGCTCTCAGTCAGCTGCTCCCGGCGTTTGCGCTCGATATGGACGAGCTCGTTGGCCCGATTCCAGGGCAGTCGGATCATTCTGGACTTTTCGGACAGGGCCTTGAGGATCGCCTGGCGCACCCACCAGGCTGCATAGGAGATGAAGTGATAGCCCCTGTCCACGTCGAAATGTTCGACAGCCTTGATCAGTCCGATATTTCCCTCGTTGATCAGATCCAGAAGCGGGATATCTCTGTTGCGGTATCTCCTGGCCACCGCAACCACGAATCGAAGGTTCCCGCGGATCAGCTCCTCCTTGGCCTCCCGGTCCCCGCTCACCGCCCGTTTGGCCAGGATCTCCTCCTCCTCCCGGCTGAGCAGGGGATAGCGGTTTATCTCTCTGAGGTACAGGCACAGCAGATTGTCATCATTGGTCATTCATAAACTCCCATTGCAGGTGTTCCCTGCTCAGGCAAAGAGTACTCGTTCGGGAGTATGGGTGGGACCGGTCGAAAGTATGGTTTTGGTACGGGTGCGCAGGTCGGGTACTTCAGCACAGGGCAAGGGGACTCGGCAGCCGGCCTCGCCGGCCGGCACTGCAGCTACCCCCGCAGCACGGCGCGGAGGAAGTACACGGCGATCACTCCGCTCACCGCCAGCTTCAAGGCGATGCCCAGCATGGTGCCCAGAAACACGCCCCAGCCGGCTTTGAGCGCACCCTCCGGGCGGTTGCTGAACAACAGCTCTCCCAGGACCGCGCCCACGAAGGTGCCGATGATCACGCCGAAGGGCGGAAAGAAAACCATGCCCAAGATCATCCCGGCGACCGAGCCCCAGATTCCCGCCTTGCTGGCGCCCTTCCACTTGGAAATTATGATGGGCATCAGGTTTTCAATCACGGTCACGGCCGCTGCAACCACCCCGAGCACGATCAGCACGGTCGGGCTGAAGGCCTCCCACTTGCGGGCGATGGACAGGAGGATCAGGGCGGCGTAGGCCAGGGGTGGTCCGGGCACGATAGGCAGCACGCAGCCGACGATGCCGGCGGCTAGAACTATGAATCCAAGGATAGTCAGAGCAACCATAGCGATTGGTACAAACGTAGCTTCTCCCACCCGGTCTGGTCAAGGCGCGCTTTTCAACTGTCTTTTGCAAATGCGGGGATTGACTGTATACTCCCCGCATGCGGGTACTGGTAACCGGTTGCGACGGCTTCATAGGCGCCGCCGTCACCCGGGATCTGCGACGGTCGGGACACGAGGTGGTGGGCACCTGCTACCAGCGCGCCCCCGGCCCGAATGAGATCTTTCTGGACCTCACGGAGCCGCAAACATTCGCTCGTCTTCCGTCAATTCGCTTCGATGCCGTGGTTCACGCGGCGGGGATCGTGGACCAGCGCATCCGGCGTAAACGCATGTTCGCGGTGAACACCGAGGGTACCAAACGCCTGGTCCTCTGGGCCGAGGCCAAGGGTGTATCCCACTTCATCTATCTAAGCTCGATTTCGGTATATGGCTGGAAGACCATGGGACAGAATCGGAGCGAAGCGAGTACCCGCCGCGCTCGGGGCATCCCCGTTGTCCCCTACATGGCCTCCAAGGTCCGGGGCGAACGCGCGGTCGAGGAGGGCGTTTTGGGCTACACCCTGCTGCGTCTTCCCGCGGTGATGGGAAGGGGGGACTCCTACCTCTCTCCCACGGTCCTCTCCGCGCTGCAGAAAGGGACCTTTTTCAGCTGCGGAGACGGGGGGAGGAAGGTTTCCCTGATGCTTGCCGACAATCTAGGTGCGGTCATCCACAGGATTTTGCTGGCCGGGCCCGCCAATCGGGCTTTCAACTGCTGTGACGCCCACGTGCCGTGGAGAACCCTTGTGGCCGAATATGCCCGCCGCCTGGGTGTCGATGTTCCAAGCAGAAAACGTTCCGTGTTGAGCGTGCTCACGCATCTGGGGGATAAGCGATACCTGCTGCTGTTGACCTTCTCCCGCTTCGGCGCCCATTTTCCCGACGACCTGCTGCACCGCTGCATCCCACACCGGCACCCGAAAAGATGGCAGGCGGCAGTGGCCGAAGCGGTCGAGGGGTTCAGCGCGGGTGGAGCAGATCCCGGCTGCTCGTGAGAAAAATATCGGTTGGACGGATAACCTCAGTCTTTGTATCTTATAAGGAGTACGATGATCGCGTTGGGTTCAAGACGCGGTTTGGTCTTTATCCACTAGTATGAGTCCAAGGGAGGAGTGAGCATGGCCGAGAAAAAAGCGGAGAAAAAAACGGAGTCTTCCAAGCAGACCGGCGGGCAGGGTCAGACAGGGAAAAGCAAAAGCACAAAAGCAAAAACCTCGGGTGAATCCAAGCTGAAGGCAACGACAGAAAAAACCGCTCAAAAGGCGAAGGAGGTTGCCGAGCGGGCCAACAGCGGTGTCGCCAAGATCGGCAAGGCCGCTCAGGAAGTCGGTGAAGGAATACAGGAAATAATCGAGGAGGATATCGCCCCGGCTGCGAAGCGGGTCAAACGGACGGTGACTGAGGCAACCAAGAAGGTGCGGGAAGAGGTAGGGCCGGCCGCTGAAAAGGCGAAGCAGGGATTGGCCGACACGACCAATAAGGTGCGGGAAGAGATAGGGCCGGCAGCTGAAAAGGCGGGCAGGGGACTGAGTGCGATTTTCAAGTTCACGGCCCGGGCCACCCGCAGGTCCGCCCGTATCCTCGGGATCAAGGCCAGCATCGCCGCGGAGACGCGGAAAAGGCAGAAACTCCTGGCTGACATCGGGGAAAAGTACTTCCAGGTGCAGAAGAAAAAAACACCCTCGAAGATCGACCAGGATGCTCTGGACGCTTTGGTCGCAGAGGTTAAAAAATTAGACGCAGAGATCCATACCCTGGAAGTGAAGGAAAAAACCGCGCGGCAATCATCCTGACGGCGATTCTGAGGATCGTTGATTGTCGAGGGCTCAGCTGTTTCAGGGTTTGACGTAGTAGGGGCCCGAGTTTATACCCAGGTTTCGGTCTTCTGCCAGTCCGTATACCTTGAAGCTGAACCCACTGCGAAGAGCAGGTTGAGAGTTGGTGATGGTCTTCAGGCTTAGCGGTTTTCCCGAAACGGGAAAAGAGGCGATGTAGCGCCCGCTGGTATCGTAGACCCACAATTGGTAATCCCCTGCTTCACCGCTCACCTGTATCTCCCCGTTTCCGACAGTAACCTTCGGCAGGTACATCCTAGCTTGTTTCGGTGAAACAAACAGAAGGCGGATCGTCTGTTCCGCAGAATCCCCGCCGACGTCCCGCAGGAGAATGCGGTACTCTCCGGCGGGGAATGAAGCACCGTCGGGCATTTTCAGGGAATTGCTGCCGATCCATATCTCCCCTTCGGTTCCGGATTGCGCCCAGCTCTCGCCGTCCAGTCGCCAGAACAGCTCCTGTTCGTCATTGATCAGGTACAGCTCCTCGATGTCCTCGAATCCGTCCGGATCGTTGGGTCTCACGAACAGGCTCAGGGATTGATAGGTGAGGTTCTGTTCGAGATCCTCGACCATGTTCAGCTGCCAAAACACCTGCATGATCTCCGGGGGTTCCCCCGTACAGCTGAGCACGAACAGTACAATCAAGCAGAGTGCCGGGATGAGCGAAACGGCCCGCCCCGGTGCGGAGGTGCTTGGAGTTTTATGCTGGCTTCGAACCTTTCGAATTGCCATTGTTCCTACAGGACCCGCCCGTTGTCTCTCAGGCGCCTCTCCAGGTACTCCCGGTCCAGCCCGAGGGTTTCGATCAGCTCGATTACCTGCTGCCGGGACACCAGGTTCTGCTCGGCATAGAGAAAACTCAGTGCCTTTTCCGCGATGCAGTCAACCTTCAGTGCATTCATCATGACCGGTTTCGGTTCATCCGCCTCGAGGTAGCGTTCCCGCATATACCGGTGCAGTTCGGATCGTTGCCTGTCACCCCGGATCAGCGCCAGCTCGGTGCGCAGGGCCTCGAGATCCCCGGCGGCGGCTATCTCTCCCAGGGGTTTGAGGATCAGGTAGGTGTACTCCTTGCCCGGCAGGTAGTGATGGAGGTCACAGCGGGTGCAGTAGTTGGGCTCCCGGGGATCCGCTTTTTCCTGATCCCCCCCCACGATGATCAGGGGATCGAAGTACAGCGCCGGGCACTCCTGCCCGTCCACCAGATAGTACCGGTAGGTGTTGAGAGAGTCCTCCAAACACTCGGCGTGCTCGCAGTAGGCGGTGAGGGGAAAAATGTCGGTGGCCGTTTCCAGGAGCAGGCGGGCGGTGGCGTTGAAGATCTCCCTGCGGAAGTTGAGGATCAGCGACGGAAAGATGAACACCGTGCCGCGCAGACGCGAGTCGTTTTCCACGACGTAGGCCAGTCGCTCTTCATAGAAGGCCGCCTCGTCTATGATCCAGGTGCCTACTTCCGGATGCCGGCCGATGACCCCCTCCAGTTCGAAGGAATCCCGGATGTCCGCAGTGTATTCTCCGCAGCGTTCAAATCCGTTGCGGTAGGGCAGGGCATCGGCGGGATAGTCGGGAAAGCGCTCCTTGTCCAGCATCGAACGGATGAAGAATACCCTGCGGCGGTCCGCCCCCGAGGCGGTGGTCAGTTCCCGGACGGAACCGGTTTTCTTTTGGGCAACCTGGGAGTCCCGCCAGACACGGGCGCTGTACTCGGTTTTACCCGAACCCATGGGACCGATCACGAGGATCCTGCGGCCGGGACGTTTGAAGTCGAAATGGTTGAAGGCGTTGTGGAAGCGCAGATCCGGAAAGCCAAGGCTCCTCAACAGTTGGGTTTCCTGCTCCATGGCTACAAGGTAACCCAGGACAGCCGACGCGACAAGTCGGTGAATCGTCGCGCCGTCGTACCGCAGCGCCGCCGGTGTTAGCTGAAACGGAGATGAAAAAATAATCTTGTCTTTCTACGCCAAGTATTGTAAAAATATACAGTTTGATTCAATAAACATACAGGACAATGATCATGGAGCGGTCCGTTCGCCTGGCCCGGCTGCGGAACATCATCGAAACCCGAAAGATCAACAGCCAGGAAGTGCTGCTGACCTTCCTTTCGGAAGAGGGTTTCAAAGTTACCCAGGCCACTCTGTCCCGGGATCTGAAATACCTGAAGGTCGGCAAGATCCCCGACGGCAGGGGAGGGTATATCTATACCTTCTCCGAATCGCCCAGCAAGGTCGGCTCGGACGAAGGCCTGGTGGCGGATTTCCGCAGAGGTTTCATTTCCATCGAATTCTCGGGGGCTCAGGGGGTGGTGAAGACACTGCCTGGACACGCCTCTACCGTGGCCTTTGCCATAGACAATCTGAATATCCGGGAAGTGCTGGGAACCATCGCCGGCAACGATACCATCCTGCTCATTCCGAGGGATGGGGTGACCCGCAGCCGGATGTGGAAGGCTCTGCAGGAACGTATCCCAGGTCTGGAGGAGGAATTCGGATGAAAGCAGCCGTTTTGGGAACCACCGGGTACACCGGAATGCTTCTGGCCCGCCTGCTGGTCGAACATCCCGAGGTCGATCAGCTCCTGCCCGTGTCCTCTTCGAAAACCGGGCAGAAAATCTCCGAGGTTGACCCCGGATTCCAGGATCCCGATCAGAAGATCCCCGACAACGGGACCCTGCTCAGCCTGGAGGCGGCGCAGGAGCGGGATCCGGAGGTGGTGTTTTCCGCTCTGCCCCACCTGAAGTCGGCCCATCTCTGCGCCCCCTTTCTCGGCAAATCCGTAGTCATCGATCTGTCCGCGGATTTTCGCCTGAGGGACACGCAGATTTTCGAGGCGGCCTACGGCGCCCCGCCGCCGAGGGCGGATCTGCTGGAACAGGCGGTCTACGGTTTGCCGGAGTGGCACGCCCAGGCGGTTCGTTCTGCCGATCTGATCGCCAATCCCGGCTGCTATCCCACCTCTGTACTGCTGCCCCTGCTGCCGGTTGCCCGGGAGGGCTTGATCGGCGGGGAGATCCATGTCAGTTCGATTTCCGGCATCAGCGGGGCGGGGCGAAAGCTCAAACCCGAGTACCTGTTCTGCGAACGCAGCGAAAACGCCTGCGCCTACGCCCCGGGAAAGAGCCACCGCCACGTTTCGGAGATGGAGGAGCAGCTCAGGGCCGAGGCGCAGGAGGTTTCGGTCCTGTTCTTCCCCCACCTGGCGCCCCTGCGCAAGGGGATGTGCTCCACGATCATGGTGCCCCTTTCCCGCAGCTGCGCGGAGGAGCAGGTGGCGTCCCTGTTTCACGATGCCTACGGTCATTGCCCCTGCATCGGCCTGCGGGGCCGAACCATACCCCAGACTGCCGAAGTGCGCGGATCGAACCGCTGTGATATCGGCTGGCGGGTCGAGGGCGGCACTCTGTTCCTTTTTTCCACAATCGACAACCTGATGAAAGGGGCGTCCGGTCAGGCGGTGCAGAACATGAACATCCGCATGGGACTGCCCGAAACCAGCGGCCTGTCCCTGTCAGGGGAGATCTGAGCAGCCGAGGCACCCGTGAGTAATGCAAAACTGACAAAGCCGATAATCACCATAAAGATCGGCGGCAGGAGCGCCGAAGACGCCGAGCAGCTGGCTGCCTTTGCCGCGGATCTCAAGGATCTGATGGCCGATTACCACCCGCTGATAGTGCACGGCGGGGGAGCTGAGGTCAGCCGCCTCAGCAAGCAGCTGGGCTTCGAACCCCGTTTCCACGAAGGGATCCGCATCACCCTCAGCGAAGAGATGGAGGTGGTTGAAATGATCCTCTCCGGCAAGGTGAACAAGCGCCTGGTTCGTTTCTTTCAATCCAGGGGGCTGCCAGCCGTCGGCCTGTGCGGTGCCGACGGAGCGACCTTCCGGGGCCGTACCCTTGGAGAGATTGACGGGAGGCAGACGCGCACGGGAAATGTTGCCGAAGTCGATCCGAGCCTGCTGGCGGCGCTGTTCGCCGCCGGCTTCCTCCCGGTTATGTCATCGACTTCGATGGACGAGCAGGGGGTAGGGGTCAACATCAACGCCGACAGTGTAGCCCTGGAGGTTGCCTCCGCCCTCCACAGCCGGACTCTGGTGTTCATCTCCGACATCCCCGGAGTGCTGAAGGACGATCAGGTGCTGAAGAGCCTGAATCGGGATGAAGTGCGCCGGGAAATCGCCTCCGGCACCATCAGCGGCGGCATGATTCCCAAGGCCACATCGGCCATTGAGGCCCTCAAGCAGGGCGTCGGCCGGGTGATCATCGGCCAGTACTGCGGCCGCGGATCTCTCCGGACCCTGCTCGAGGGTGGAATGGGGACCTGTTTTCGCCTGTAGAGTGCGCAAAGCTGAACAATAGCGAAGGAGCAATCTATATGAGCACAGACACGGCACTGATCAAGGGACATCCGCTTGCAAGATGTTTCACCCCGGAGCTGCTGATGATCAGCAGGGGTGAAGGAGTCTGGCTGGAGGACAGCTCCGGCCGGCGCTACCTGGATTTCACAGGCGGGATCGCCGTCAACGCCCTGGGCTATGGACGGGAGGATCTGGCCGAAATCGCCTGCCGGCAGATGAAGAAGCTCGTTCACATCTCCAACCTCTACATCACCGAACCGGCGCTGGAACTGGGCAACAAGATGATCGCCCAGGGGATGGGAGACGGAGGGGTCGGCGCGTTTCAGGCCGTCCAGTTTCTCAACAGCGGCTCGGAGGCCAATGAAACGGCTCTGAAATACGCCCGTCTGTACGCCTTCCGCAAAAGGGGGGAGGGGCACCACAAGCTGCTCAGCTTCAGCGGCAGCTTTCACGGCCGCACCATGGGTGCCCTGTCCGTCACCCCCTCTCCCAAGTACCAGACGCCCTTTCTGCCCCTGATTCCCGGAGTCGAGGTGGGGGAGTACAACGATGAGGCCGCTTTGGAAAAGACGCTGGATGACAGCTTCGCCGGGGTTATCGTGGAGGTGATCCAGGGCGAGGGGGGACTGGCCGGGATGAGCCGGGAGTTTGCCTCCGCCCTCAACCGCTTATGCCGGAAGAACGATGTGATCCTGATCGCCGATGAGGTGCAGACCGGTTTGAGCCGCACCGGCAGCTTCTACGCCTCTTCGGGGATCGGCCTGGAACCGGACATCATTACCCTGGCCAAACCTCTGGCCGCCGGTCTACCCCTGGCTGCGGCCCTGATCCCGGAGAAGATCAACTCCCTGATCCACGTGGGAGACCACGGAACCACCTTCGGCGGGGGGCCGGTCACCACGGCGGTGGCCTCCAAGGTCTGGGACATCCTCTCCGACCCGCAGTTCATTGACCAGGTCCGCAGCAGGGGCAAGTACCTCGAGGGAAAGCTGAGGGAGCTGACTGAGAAGTATGGCTTCTTGGGGGGCGTGCGCGGCCGCGGGCTGCTCCTGGGCGTCGAGGTCCTGCAGGAGAAGCTTGCCGGGGATTCCGACGCCGCAGCAATCATGCCCGCGCTGCTGAGCGCATTCCGGGAGGAGGGTCTGCTGATCCTGCGCTCCGGCGTTAACATCCTGCGCATCGCCCCGCCGCTGATCATCGACACTGAGGAGATCGACGCGGGAATCACGACCATGAGCCGGGTGTTCGACAAGATTGAGTCCGGGGCACTCGAACTCGCCAATTAAACACGCGGGATATGCGCTTCCGGGAGGAGACCGCCGGCTGCGCCAAGGCCCACAGGATCGAACTAGCGATCCTTCAGCTGGTAGGTACTGCGGATTGCCTGGAACAGACCTTCGATGATCGGACTGCCCGGGCCGCTGATCTTGGCATCGGCCAGGACGTCCCCCCGCTCCCGGGCGAAGACCGTGTACAGCTGCTTCAGCGCATCGCTCTTGGTTTCCGCGCCATAACAGATCCGGACCAGCCGCCGCATCTCCTCCAGGTTCATCACCTTCCGGGTGCCCCCGAGGCTCAGGAAGAAGGCCTTGCCGTTGTCCGACTCGTCGATCGTGACGGCGGCAATGGTCGGGGGGGCTTTTCGAGGCGCCGGCTTGCCTTTCCCGCTCTTGAGCTTCTTCTGCTCCAGCTCCACGATCTCCCGGTTGATCTTGTCTACCTGGACGTTGTGAACCAAAACCTGAGCTTGCTGTATCAGGAAGATCAAACCCTCCTCGTCGATCTGTTTGACCGCCTCGCTCAGTTCCTTCTCCAACCTGGCTCTCTGGGTATCCGTCTTCTTTTTCGCCACTTTCCGACCTCTCTGCGCTGTTGATGCCGCCTGCACCGCCCAGTATAGACCATTGAGGAGTTTCTGCAAAACAGGAAAATTGACTTTGTCCTTGCTCTTGAGTACCATAATTGTAATGGACGATTACGACGAGGCGGAGGAGCAGAACTACAGAAGGTACCACAAAAAACGGAAGTCCGCCGAAGCCTCCCTGACCTCGGGAATCATCTTCACGGTGGCATTCGG
>CAZPPB010000107.1:0-13522 GCA_964588355.1 uncultured Spirochaetaceae bacterium
TTCCGGCTAAAGATAGTCAAGGTTGGCGGGGAAGGCAAGATTTAGTTGATGCGCCAATAGTTCCTTTCCTCTTCCCGCTGATTGGATCATAATAAAAAGGGATTGATCCAACCAGGGGGGAGGCAGTTTGTGGAAATTATCGATCTGACTCCGGAAAACGAGGCTTTGTACCTCCAGTGCCTGGAAGACTGGTCGGAGGAGATGAAGGAGGCGGGAGACCACAAGAGCCGCTGGTACGCCCGGATGAAAGACCGGGGACTGCGGGTCAAGCTGGCCCGGGATGAAAGCGGCACGGTCGGCGGTATGATCCAGTACCTGCCGATCGAAGAGTACGGCCTGGAGGGTCGGGATCTGAACTTCATCCTCTGCCTTTGGGTGCACGGATATTCGGAAGGTCGCGGCAACTTCCAGAAGCGGGGCATGGGAAAGGCGCTGCTGCAGGCCGCCGAGCAGGACAGCCGGCAGCTCGGCAAGAAGGGTATTGCCGCCTGGGGCGTGGCCCTTCCCTTCTGGATGCGGGCTTCCTGGTTCAAGAAGCAGGGCTACCAGAGGGCGGACAGGAACGGGATCATGGTGCTGGTATGGAAACCCTTCTCCGACGAAGCTGAAGCACCCAAGTGGATCCGCCGGAAGAAGAAGCCGGGAAAGACCGACGGCAGGGTCACGGTCAGCGCCTTCATCAATGGCTGGTGCCCGGCTCAGAACCTGGTCTACGAGCGAGCCCGCCGGGCGGCCGGACAGTTCGGCGACAAGGTGCTGTTCGAAAGCTACGACACCCTGGACCGGGAGGTGTTCCGGGAGTGGGGGATCAGCGACGGGCTGTTCATCGACGGCAGGGAGGTCCGAACCGGACCGCCGCCGTCCTTCCAGACCATCCGTGGTCTGATCGAAAAGCGGGTCCGCAAGCTGAGGTAGGCCTCCGGCGCCCTGAATCGCGGATTCGGCAAGACAGGCCCGGGGCCCGCCGGCTCAGGGCATGCGCCAGAGCCGTGTCAGCACACCCCCCTTGCCCTGAGCGGGATCTTTGACCGGAGTGGGGACCGCGGCGATGTTCTTCTCCGCTGCCGGCCGCTCCCCCGCTTTGCCGTAGCACATGTCCCATCTCTGCCCCAGCGGATAGGCGCCCACGATCCGGAAATCGGAGCTGGACTCCAGACACTTGTGGGCCACGCCGGCGGGGATCACCGCCACGTCCCCGGCACGGATCGTTACAGCCGTTCCGTCGGGTCCGCCGAACTGGATCTCAGCGGATCCGCTGTAAACCCCCAGCGCTTCGTGGGCGGTGCTGTGGTAGTGGTGGTACCGGTACACACCGTTTCTCCATGCGCTGGGCCAGTCGTTGGCGGTGAACAGGCGCTCGATGTCGCCGGGATCGGCAGGCACCGCCCCGGCGTACAGCAGCAGGGGGCGGGGGTTGTTGGGATAGGTCCCGTCGTCCTGCAGGACGATCGAGCGGACCGCCGGATCATCGTCGAAAGATCTCATCCTCTGCTCCCATCTACTGTTCCTCCGCCTGTTCGTTGGACAGCTGCAATCCCAGGCTGGCCGAGCCAACCAGCGCGGCTTTCGGATGCATGATCACATGGACCGGCGCCTTCTCCGTTAGGTGCGACAGTCGCCCTTTGCGGACGAACCACCTTTCGAAGTCCGGCTGCCGCAGAAGTGGCAAGATCCGGGGGGGGATCCCGCCGCCCAGGTAGAGGCCTCCGGTTGCCATGTGCCGCAGCACCATGTTTCCCGCCTCCGCCGCCAGGATCGAGACGAAGGTTTCCACCGTCAGGCTGCAGATCCGACACTCGGATCCCTTCTCCACAGCCGCGCTCATGATCACCGAGGTCGCATCCCCGGTCCCGGCCAGCTGCTGGGCCAGCCAGGCAGGTTCTTCCGCCAGGGCCTGGTCCCGGATGTAGGCGTAGATGTTGGGAACGCCCATTCCCGAGCAGACCCGTTCGTAGCTGACATGATCGTAGCGTTTCAGCAGGTGGCCAAGCAGACCGAGTTGAAAGTCGTTCACGGGCGCGAAATCCCCGTGTCCCCCTTCCGAAGGGTGAACGTTGTAGCGGCTTGCCTTCCAGCTGAGGAAGGTTTCTCCCAAGCCGGTGCCCGGGGCCAGCACGGCGATGTTCCCCCGCGCCTCCGCCCTTCCCTGCTTGATCCCCACCAGGTCGATTTGCGACAGCACCGGGACGGCGTGACCGATCGCCTCCAGGTCATTGATCATGGCGACCCGCTGGAAGCCGAACTCCCGTTTCAGCTCCTTTTCTTCGATCACCCACGGAAGATTGGGAAGGGTCGCTTTACCAGCGACCACGGGTCCTGCTACACCGAACACGGCATGCTTCACCCGCAGCCTCCCGGCTTGTCGGGAATGCAGGAACTCCCGGATAACGGCTAGCAGGCTGTCGTATCTTCCGCTGAGGTAGGTTTGTTCGCAGAGGGGAGAGGCGGGGTTGGAGTGCTCTTCGTACAAGGCGAGGATCGTCTTGGTACCGCCGATGTCTCCGGCCAACAGCACCGGTCCTACTCCAAACCCTTCAGCTTTTCAGGAGTGGCTTCCCCCATCATCATCTTGCAGACGTTCTTGTACCCCACTTTCCGGTGGCGCCGGAACAGCTCGACGAGATCGGCGTATCCTTCGGGGTGTCTGGAACTCAGCTCCCTCAGCTGCTCTTCCACCGCCTTCAACTCCTCCAGAGATGCTACTGCAGGCATGGAGGTCCTCCTTGTGGTAGAGATTGATCTGCACTCATCCTACCACGAGCACGAGCGCTCCGTCGCCTGTCTTTGTGACTGGTTTTCAACAGGCAGACAGCAGACCAGTGCCGCCGAACCGATGACGGTTTTTCTGCGTACATCGCTGAAAACAAATTCTGCAGCGGAGCCGGAAGGGTAAACTAATACGCAACAAAGAACGGTACATTGTTGTCTGAGAGCCGAGAAGGATGTTTCGTAGCGAAGATTAAATGGTTTGAGTTATTCACAACAGCGGACGATCTTTTTCGTATACTAACTTCAATCAGAGGGAGGACGAGATGGAGTACTACAGCGATCCTACTTATTGGATCATCGTACTGATCCTGTATGCGCTGATGATCATCGCCGGTTGGAAGGTGTTCGTGAAGGCTGGTAAACCCGGATGGGCGATCATCATTCCTATCTACAACATAATTGTGTTGTGTCAGATAGCCGGTAAGCCAGGATGGTGGGTCATCCTATATTGTATCCCCATCGTCAACATCATCATTGCGATCATCGTTGCAGTCAACCTGGCGAAAGCGTTCGGAAAATCCGGTGCCTTCGGGTTTTTCCTCCTCTTTCTGCTCAACCTTATCGGTCTGTTCATCCTGGGCTACGGGAAGGCGCAGTATCAGCTCAAATCATCGTAGAGAGATTATTGTACACTAGGCCCTTGAAGGGCTGAGACTGTATTCACGGCTGCCTCAGCGGATTTCAAATTCCCGAGGCAGCTTTTTCTATTTCTGAAACGCCGCTTCCAGATCGGCCTGCCGGCGGCGGTGAGAAGCAGCCTGATCGGTATAGCCCAGGCTCTGCTCCAGCTCGGCCAGCTTGCCGAAAAGGAGCGGGTTGCGCGGGTCCCGCAGGATCTGTTCTTGCATGTAGGCCAGCAGCTCCTCTTCCCTGTCTATCCGGCGGTACAACCGGAACAAATCCTGGTAACGTTCCTCGTTTTTAGGATCCTGGTCCAAGGCGCGGTGATAGGCCAGCAGCGCCTCCTGCAGACGGTTGAGCTGCTCCAGGGCGTAGCCCCGGCCGGCCAGAGCCTTCACAGAGGTGGGATGGGCGCTCAGCACCTGTTCCCAGACGGCCAGCGCCTCAACCGAGTTTCGCTGCTTCTGGTAATAGGCGGCCAGCGCCTCCTGCAGCTCGACGCTGTGGGGGTACCACTCGGTGAGCAGGAGGAGGTCCTTCCGGAAAGCCTCCGGGTCTTCGCGCAGCTCCTGCAGAAGTACGAGGGTATCTTCCAGGATTTTCAGGGGCTCGTCGATGCGCTCGGAGAGCTCCTTCAGCCGCTCCAGGTCCTCCGCCCCCAGATCTCCTTCCCGCTCCTGGATATGCTGAGCCGCCTGGAAGCGCAGCAGCCCGGCCTTCTGTACCGCCTTCCCCGCCGCCAGATGAGCCAGGCTGACGCTGCCCCTCGATTTTGCCAGCCAGTAGTAGGGGTACGGTTCGCTGCTGCCCCACTGTTCCGCCTGCACGAAGGCCGCCTCGGCCTGAGCCGTGTTCCCGTGTTGCTCGTAGAGTATGCCGAGCTTGGCCCAGGCATCGGGGTTGCGGGGCTGCAGTTCGACCAGACGCTGGAGCTCCCGCATCAGAGCGGCGGAATCGCCCTGCCGTTCCCGAAGCTGAACAAGGAGGATCTGGATCTTTGCATCCGCAGGCGCCAGGCTCCGGGCCTTCTCGAGGCGGGCGGCGGCCCCTTCGGTATTCCCCCGTTCCAGCTCGACAATGGCAAGGTTGCGAAGCGCGGGCACGGATTCCGGATCCAGCTCCAGGGCACTGTGGAACTTCTCCTCCGCTGCCTTTGCCCCCCCTTCCCCGTACAGTTCGGCTCCCTGGTTGATAAGGGAGGCGACCCTGCCCTCCCGGGCATCCCGGGACTTCGGGTCCAGCTCCTCGGCCCGGCTGAAGGCCTGGTAGGCCTCTTCGAAACGGTGCTGCTGGAAGGCGAGCTGTCCCAGACCCTGGTGGACGATGCTCAGTGCCGGGTCGCGGCGGTGAGCCTGCACCAGAGCCGCTTCTGCCTCTTCCATCCTGCCCATGCGGAGGTAGCAGAGGCCCAACAGTGCCTGGTCGAAGGGGGCCGCCCGGGCTTCGGCCAGCAAGGCCTCCAGCACACCGGCTGCCTCCTGGAACATCTCCTGGTTGTACAACTTGAGGGCAAAGGCCCGATCGTTCTGTGCCTGGGAAAAGGTCGAGGCAACTGCTGTCAGTAACAGGACGATCGTCAGGCAGGATCGTTTAATACTCATACACCCCGTGCAGGCCGAAGAGGAAGGGACTGACCGTGGCGCCTTCCTCGGTGTAGTGGCTGAAGCTGGCCTCCCCCTTCAGGCCGAATCCTCTGTCAAAGGGTACGTCGAGGTTGGCGCCCAGGTCGTGGCGCAGCCCGCGGAAACCGTGGCCGATCTGGTAATCCGTTGTCAGGGAGAAGGGAAGATTCTCCCCGGACAGGGTCAGGCCGGTGAGATGCAGGAATGCGTTTCCCGACGGCCCGCCCTCGCTGGTCTGGTTGACCCATTCCCAGGTGAAGTCGTAGCGTACCGTGAGGAATGACGTGATCGGAACAGCCACGGAGCTGAACGTCTTGGCCAGGATGTAAGGCTCCGCGCCGTCGGGAAGCTCCCGGGAGAAGGCCACGTTCTCGCCCAGGCTGACCGTGTAGACCTTGAGGTTCCAACGGGGCAGCAGGGTCACCTGGCCAAGGCCGTCGGTGATCAAACTGTGGATCTCTTCGCTGATGCTGTCGGTCACCGTAGCGGCCAGCTGGTAGTTCAGCAGGGGATCCGGGGCGTGGGACAGTTCACTCTTGAGCTGGTGAGTCCAAACCGCGGGAGTTGTTGACTTGTTGATGCTGCCGCTGTAACTGTTGCTGAGGCTCATGGTCTTGACCGGCTGGAGGGCTACCCCGGCACTCCAGTGACCGTCGGCGTTCACCAGGTCGCCCGAATCGTCGAACTGTATGCTGAAGTCGGTCCCCGCCTCCACATTCTGCATGGTCCCTCGTTCCCCGGGATTGCGCCAGCCCAGTGAAAGATCGCCCTGATGAGACTGGTTGGGCTCGGCCCCGCTTTGAAAGGTAGAGGAGAGGGAGTAGGCGGCGGATGTGAAGTATCCGCTTTCCGGCTGCCACTCCACTCCGGTTTCACCCTGCCAGGTCGCCAGAGACTGCTTCTTGCCGTCCTGGTCCTCCGGCCAGGTGTTGGCGATTCCCGCAACCAGGCGAAACTCCAAAACTTCGGTGAGGGGGAAGTACAGCCCCAGATCCGAGTCCAGGGTTGTCGAGCTGGTGTAGTCCCCGTTGACGTAATCGGTGCGGGAGTACAGCGGCGCGATGCCCGGGCGAAGGTGCAGAAATGGCAGGACGGGAAAGTTCACGCTGAGATTTCCGCCGGCGCCGAGGGTCTCCTGGTCGGTGATCCCGTTTACGCTGTGCTCCACCGAACCACCCAACTCCAAGCCTACCGTACCCAGGGTTCCCTGGGCCAGAAAATCTGCGGCGTCGATCACAGTGTCTTCAATGGAGCTGCCATCTTCGCTGTCCTGAGACATGCTGTGCTGATAGGAGAGGCTCATCGGCAGGGTGGGGATGAAGGCGGCGTTCAGTGTGGAGGCAAGCAGCAAGTCGGTCTTCTCCTTCTCCACATCCACGGTGCTCACGCCGCTGGTCTCGGTCAGGCTCCGGGCGCTGTCCCCATAGGAGCCGTTCAGATCCAGGGACCAGCGCTCTGCGGTCAGATCGACGTTTGCGGAGTAGGACTGTTCCCGCCCGTCGAGGTAGAGCTTGCGCAGGGCCGCTCCCCCGATGTTCATCATGGCTGTACTGCCCAGAGGCTGGGCAAGGGAGAGAGTCGAATCGGTGTACAGATCGTATACCGGTTCCCCCGTACCGTCACCGCCGCCCTGGCCGCCCAGCATGATCCGGGCGGAAAACTCGGTCTGTCCCACTGTCTGCTCGACTTGAGGCCGAGGCTTGGTCCACTGGGCGTCGACCTGGTGTTCTCCCGAATCGGGAATCTTGCGGATCAGGGTGACCTCACCCCAGGCTGGAATGCCGAGCAGGATAAGGAGTACGGCGCCCGGGATCGCGCTTTTGATGATCCTCATCGGGCCTCCTCCTCCTCCGCCTGGCTCTCTGCAACCGGAGCGGCAATCGTAGCCATGGAGCCCTCGTTCCCGGAGCTGTCCACGGCGGCGACCCCGTAGCGATTGCCCGCCTGGCCCCGGCTATCGGTGAATGGAGCGGCTTGCACCGGGCTGCTGGTGAGTTTCCGCCAGGGCGCGCCGGCATAGGCGGCACGGTAGATCAGATAGCCCGTTGTATCCGCAGAGGGGGAGGGATGCCAGCTCAGCTGGAATCCCTTGCGTTCGGCCCGGATTTCGAGTGACAGGGGCGGATCGGGTGAAACGATATCGGTGGGGATGACCTCCACTTCCCTGGAAGGCTCGCTCTCGTTGCCCGAAGCGTCCACCTCGGTGATGTAGTAGCGATACGCGCTTCCCGCCAGGACCTCCGCGTCGATCCAGTCTGTCCTGTTTCGCTCCAGCTCAGCCACCAGGGCGAAGCTCCTGTCCTCTTTCCTGTAGATTCGATGGGTTGCCAGATCCTTCTCCAGACCCGGCTGCCACCGAATCCGGACGGCGCCTGCTTCGGTCGATCGGGCGGATATTGAAAGCGGCGCTTTGGGAGCTTCCTTGTCCGGTATCGCCGCTTCGATGAACAGGATGGGCCCCTCGTTGTAGGAGCTGTCCACCGCAGACACCCCGTATCTGTAGCGTCCGCCCGGGGC
Organism: uncultured Spirochaetaceae bacterium; assembly: GCA_964588355.1. GTDB lineage: Bacteria > Spirochaetota > Spirochaetia > SZUA-6 > DRHE01 > JAFGQJ01. The sequence goes on from CAZPPB010000107.1 coordinate 7,530, forward strand.
CAGGCCCCTTTCTTTGTAGCCCGTGTCGGCAAAGGTGGGATTCTCCGTATCCGGAAACGGATCCGCGTTCAGGCGCATCGACTTGCCCTCCTGTCCCTGGGCGTCGATCGATTCCCGGTACACGAAGTATCCCTGCAGGTCCGGGATCTCCGATCGGTCCCATCGCAGGGTGACCCCCCGCCTGTCCGCATCCACATCCGCCTGCAGACCCGATATTTCCGGGGGCGGCTCGCTGTCCGCAGGCAGGACCGAGGTGGGGCCGCAGGGGGCGCTCTCGTTTCCGCTTCGGTCCACGGCGGTCACCCGGTAGTAGTAGGAGGTCCCGCGAACGACATCCCGGTCTAGGTAGCGGGCCTGATCCCCTGGAACAGGCCCGGTATTGATCCGCCGGTATTCCCCCTCCACCCGCTCACTGCGCAGCACGTTGTAGGAAGCCAGATCCAGATCCGGGGACAGGCGCCAGAGCAGCAGCACCCCTTCCTCGCTGTCCACGCCCCGCAGCCCCGCCGGCACCAGGGGGGCCCGGGTGTCGGTGGGCGTCACAGGCGGGGAGCTGCGTCGGGGGCTGGCCGCCCCGATCATGTCCACCGCCTCTATATGATAGGTGTAGGTCTTTCCGTTCTCTGCCTCGGAGTCCAGATAGGAGAGCCAGCCCTCGATCCTGAGCACGGGGGTCGGGGTCAGGAGGATCGGCCGGCCTGCGCTCTCCTGCCTGTAGATACGGAATCCCACCGTCAGATCGTCCGCCCCGTTGCGGTAGGGCCGATAGCTCCAGCTCAGGGACACCTGACCTTCATCGGCTTCGGCCTTTACATCCCCCGGTGCTTCCGGTGCATGGGGCGGACCGGCCTGCACGCGCCCGTCGATCCGGTCGATGACCTGCTCGTACATATCCAGCAGTTCGACCCGGTAGCGGTAGGTCCTGCCCTGCGTAACCGTGTCGTCGATGAAGGTCCTGCCCATGGCTTTGCGCAGCCCATGGCTGACCAGGCAGAGAGCCAGGGTCTGGTCCCTGTCGGCCCGCAGCTTCCGCCAGACCAGCGGGGGATCCAGACTGCCGATCTTCTTCGCTACCCAGCGGAAATCCGGCCCCATCACCTCGGCCGCTCGATAGGGATCGCTGATCGGCCGGACCGGGTCCGGGGTCAACAGTTCGAAGTTCCTGCTGCCGGGATCCTGCCGGTACACCCGGAAGGCGTGCATCAGTCTTGGGGTGTCTCCCAGTACCACGACCACGCTGTCGCCGGCCGGAAGGATGAAAGCCAGAGGACCTTCCTGGCTGAACCCCCGCCCCGCGGTGCAGAGCAGGAGCAGCACAGTGAGGAGGAGAGTCGCTGTTCTCTTCGTCCGTCTCATCGTCATCTATAGTTCCAGCAGAGGGCCGCCGGATTTCGGAGCGGGGATGCCTGTCTCGGGTAGACTGGTCCCGCCCCGGTCTTTCAGCTTTCTGGGGCGCAGGATCTCGATGGTCGCGCTGCCCGCCTCACTCACCCGGCCTGCCCCGTTTTTCACCCAGACTTTGACCCGGTAGACCCTGTTGTAGCGCAGGGCGGGAAATCCACCGATCGTGATTTCCAGATCCACGCTCTCCGGGGGCGCGCCGGTTGTGATCAGGCTCCAGTCCGATTCGAAGAAAGGCGGCATCGACATCTCCAGATCCCCCACCCAGGGTGGAACCTCCCCGAAAGCCTCCGACTCCATCTCTAGAGCCGGACCGATGCCCGTTCCGGGGGTAGCGCCCTCAGCGGTGGACCCTTCGGTCGCAGCGCCCCCGGCCGCGAAATCTCCCGAGATCATTCCGGAGTAGCTTTCCTCGGTTACGACCTCTCCGGTGATATTCAGCGTGCCTGTGTACTGCCCGCCCGTAATGAAGCCGCCCACGAGCAGGTATTGGATCTCGCCATCCTCCTGGACATCGGCCTGTGAAACAGAGCCGATCTCCCACAGAGCGAAGCGGTAGGCGGCGATGCCGGACTCGCTGTCCCGGGCGCTCAGGTGGACCGAGAGGGTGTCCCGCTCGCTCGAGCTCTCCGCAGCGCTCAAGGCCGTATCCACCGGAGCGGAGGAATCCACGATGAACGCTTCCGAGGCTCCCAGCGACTGCAGGCCGCTGCCGTTGATGCTCTTGACCACGGCGTAGTAGCTCGGTCCGGCGGAGAGGGAGAGGTCGGTCAACTCGATCTCCAGAGTGTCCGCTCCCCCGGCTCCCGGGGTGGACCCCTGGCCGAGCAGGTAGGGAGTGCGGGGCGAGCCCACAGGCACCCAGGACAGCACGTCCGCCGTAGTGGGGGAGGTGCCGATGCCGTACTCGTAGCCGATCACTCCGGACTCCCCGTCCTCCACCGACGCCCAGTTCAGGGTGAGCTGGGAGCCGTCGTCGAGATACAGAGATGGAGCGGTGGCAACCGACGCTTCCGGCGGCGCCGTGGTGTCACCATACACCAAGGTGAGATCGGCGAGGGCGGTAGACTCCAACCCGGCGCCGTTTATCGTTTTTACCTGCAGGTAGACGGTTCCCCCCTCCAGTACGGGCAGGTTGACGATCGTGCCGTTCAGGCCCGCTACCTCCGTCCAGGGGAAGATGTCGTCCAGCTCCGCTGCCGTACCCAGGGCGATCTGGTAGAACAACACACCCGATTCGGGATCCTGGGACTCCTGGAAGCTGAAGGCCGCCGAATTGTCATGGCCGTCGGCGCTGACCTGCTGGAAGCTCGTGATCGTAGGCTGACCGGGCGGCGTGGTGTCGATCAGGATCGGGGCGGAGCTGCCCACGCTCTCCAGTCCTACGCCGTTGACGGCACGAACGCTGATCACATACTCTACGCCGTGATCCAGGGAAAGCCCGCGGAGGTTGGCCTCCGTTCGTCCGCCCGCCGAGGTCCAGTCCAGTATGTCGGTGGGGACGGACACCGGGGTGATCGTCTTGGCGAAGCTCCCCTCGACATCCTCCAGGGTGGAGCCCAGGACCGGCTCGCTCAATTCGGTGCCCTTGGATACGGCTGGGGACGTACCGCCCGGCTCCCCGGAATAGGTGCCCACCGCGTATTCGAAACGCTGAATGCCGGACTCCGGGTCGTCGGCATCCCAGCTGGCGTAGAGCAGATCCTGACGGGAGCTGTACAGACCGCCGGTAGTGACGAACGGCGTGGTGGGGGCCGTATCATCGCTGGAGTCGATGGCCGATACCACGGGGCTTGAATCGGTTTCCGGATCGAAGTAGGCCAGGTTCAGGGTGGCCCGGCGAACGATGGTTTTCCCTCCGGCTCCGCGCACCCGCAGGTACAGGTAGTAGCTGCCTTCCTCGTGGAGATCGGGAAAGAACGGCTCCAGTATTGCCTCCCGGCCGCCTAGAGAAAACCAGGGAATCACGATCTCCAGGGGAACGAGCAAGGCCGCGGAGGGTACCTGGGTTTGAAACAGAGACGCGGCGCTGGGCATCGTAGCCTGGAGACTCTGAAGGTGGTTGGTTACGGCCTGGGCCTGGCTGGGGCTCAGGGCGCCGCTGGTGACCAGCGGCGCCGTAATACTGCCACCGAGGCCGGAGACCTGTCCCAGGTGGGGCAGGGGCAGCAGCTCCAGAGGGCGGCGCAGCGGGGCTTCGAGCCGGCTCACCTCAGTGTCCGCTGGTTCGATCCGGTAGGCGTACTCCACCACCCCGACCGGATGGCTGCCGCTGAAGGCCGCAGAGAGGATGGCGGTGTTTGCGTCCTCGCTGCGCACGCTTCCGCTGAAGCTTTCCACGGCCGGGATCTCGGTGTAAGGGGTGATCTCCGCCCGCTTGGCTTCGAAGTAGCGGGTGATCGGTATCCAGGAAACCGGGTCTGCCGGCGGAAGTAGACCGCTCAGGTCGCGATCGAAGAATCCTTTCGAGGGAATCCCCTGGGTTTCCAGATCCAGGGATAGATCCAGGGAGATCGAGCCCTTGGTTCCTCCGGAAACGATCGTTCCGGTCCAAGTTCCGCTTCTGCCCAGGCCGCTCTTTCCGCCTGCGGCCAGGAAGGAGAGCTCCAGCTGGCGCAGCAGCTGGGTCAGATTTCCGCCGGTCTGCAGGCGTCCGGGCAGGCTCCCGCCACGAGGCAGGGGGATATCCAGCGGATCGGGAGGCATCTTCGTACCGGGGGCTCCGGGCCGGGGCACGGCCGGTCCTATCCCGCCACCCGGTGGGTTGAACAGGGGATCCAGGGTCTTGCTCTTTCTTGGAATCGAATCGGTGGGAATCGTGAATCCCTCCCCGGTGAGGGTCTCGGCGATGCCGCTGGTCCGGAAGCTCAAGCCCGATCCGATCAGTCCTTCAAAGCCGGCGGCGTTTCCCTCCCCGGTGATGCCGATCAGGCCGCTTCCGTAGGTGGCCAGCTGATCGTAGATCTCGAACAGCACGTCGTAGAGCATGGACTTGCGCTGGAAGTAGGCGTCGGTGATCTGGGAAGCCTGGGTCCACTTGATCCGGAACTCCCGGGCATTGTCGCTGAAGGTCTGCAAGGCGTAGCTTTTATTTGCCGGAGCATTGGCAGCCATGGCGGTGAAGCCCTGTTGGGGGATGCGCCACCACAGCTGGGCTCCGGTGATCCCGAACAGAGCGATCTGGTAGGCCTGATTAGTGGGGTCGGTCTCGGCATCGTAGCCCTCCTCCATCCCGCCCAGTGTGACCAGGGCGTCGAGCAGCACGATGCGGTCGTCGACCCAGTCGTTCAACTGGGTAGTGCTCAATGTAGCAGCCTTGTCCAGCAGCAGGGTGCTCACCTCGTTTTCGGAGGTGGTCAGATCCATCAGGCCAGCCATGATGTTGCCGGTGAGCTTGGCGGAATCCTGGAAGTCCAGGTACTCGTCCAGATACTGGGTCATCTGGAAGAAGTTGTCCGCATAAGCCTCGCTCAGGACGATGAGATTGTCCGTGTCCTGGAAGAGGATCTCATCCAGCTGCTGCAGCCGGGCGTCGATCATGCCGGCCTGCTCTATGAAGGATTCTTGATAGGCGGCAAAATCCTCCCGGATCGAAGACAGGCTGTCCCGTTGAGACTCGGCCTGAGACTCGTTCACGGTGAAATCCACGATCTCGGTGACGTTCTCTCCGCCGACTTCCACAACCCGGGTGTCCATCTGCAGAGGATTGTTTGCACTGCCCAGCTCGGCCACGCTGGGAAGATCCTCCAGGAGGATGTCCTGGTAATTCTCCAACCGCTCCGCAACCGCTTCCTGAAGGATGCCGAGGGCTTCTAGGTCATCCTCGATTTGATCGGCCCGGGCCTGAAGGTCATTGCGTCGGGCTACCAGCGCCTCCTGTCCGGAGCCGAACATCATCTCCCGGATTGCCGCCAGCTCCGTAGGCAGTCCCCCGGGCTGCCAGCGGTTCTCCTCCAGGATGCCGAAGCCAATGCCCGCGATGGCTCCTCCCAGTCCGGCACGTTCGATCAGAGAAAGGCCGGCCGCCTCCAGCTGTTCATCGCTCAGGGCGGCCAGCTCCAGGCGTGCCTGATCCAGGGCATCGAGCAGATCCTCCCTGGCCTGGTTCATCTGATTGGCCATGTTGCGGGCGTCCTCGATGAGCTGATCGTACTTGGAGTTGCGTCCGGTTCCGCCGCCCAGCCCCCCCTCGCCGGCAGATACCCAGAGGCTGCCTTCGAACACCGTAACCCAGCAGACTTTGAACTTGACGCTGCCAACCGCGTAGATCAAGAACTCCGGCGCTCCGATCAGGGCACCTTCCAGCCGGGCCGTTGCGGACAGCAGGCCCTTGAGAAGCTCACCATGGACCTCTACCATGGCGTAGGCGCCCCAGGTGGCCGGACTGACTGCCTTGTTGTACCAGAACATGCCGCCGAACTTGATGTATCCGGAAACGATCACGATGTCCACGCCTACCGATACTTCGGTCTCCAGCATGAAGCCGGGGGGACCGATGAACATCGACCCTGAGGCTATCTCCATTGAGAGAAACTCTATGTTGAACTCCCCGAACACCCCCCAGGTGTCGGAGGCGTAGGCGTAGAAGCCCA
>CAZPPB010000108.1:0-13457 GCA_964588355.1 uncultured Spirochaetaceae bacterium
CCACCAGATCGAGTCGAACAGCCGCCCGAACATGCCCTCGTTTCTTCCGGTTTCAACAACGAAGACGAGCACCCCTCCCAGGATAACCAGCAGCGAGACAAACAGCACGAGTTTGGGCAGGTTTTCCCGGCGAACAGTGCGGTAGAAGCTTCGGGCTGCCCGGAAGACAACAAAGTTACGGAACATGTTCTCGTCACTTACTTTATCGGCTCTTTCCGGCGCAAAAAAAGTCCGGCCCCACGTTGCAATCCCCGAAACAGGTGCGCTACATTGGTATCATGAAGCGGGTGTGTTCATTTTTCGTGGGATTGTTCATCCTTTTGGTTATGCTGGCCTGCTCCACAACCAGCGCAACCCTCTCTGAGGATACGGCGGGCAGAGAGAGGGAGGAAACCGCCAGGGGCAGCAGCACAGAATCACCGGATTATGACAACGGCGATGGATCTTTTTACGGCACCCTGGTCTCGGAAGAGGAAGATGCCGGTCTCAGGATCAGGTCCACCCCCTCCGGCGCCCATGTGTACCTGGACAACCGCTATATGGGCATCACACCCCTGCGGCTCGACGATATCGACCCGGGACGCTACACGATCACCATCAAGAAGTACGGCTACTACAGTGAAAGCATCTGGATCATCTATTCCGGAGACTACGAATCCTTCTACATCGACCTGGAGGAGATCACGGGATTCCTGAAAATAGAAACCTTCCCGCCCGATGCGGAAATCAGCTATGAATCTCAGTGGGTTCCCGCCGACAGGCTGTACGAACTGGCCGTCGGCCGTCGCACGATCCGGGTGCGGGCCTTCGGATATCAGGAACAGAGTGTTGCCGTAGAGATCTACGAGCGCAAGGTGACCGAGCTTTCCGTGGCCCTCAAAGAAGCGCCATTCGACATTTCCGGACTGCAGTCCAATCGCACAGTCTTCAATCCCCGCAACGCCGGTTTGCTGGGTTCGGCCCGGATCCGCTTCCGGGTCAGCAGCTACGGGCGAGGCCGGGCCGTCATAAGCGACCCGGGGGGGCGGACCGTGTTCTCACAGGAGCTGGGCCGCTTCGACACCTGGAATCAGAGCTTCGAGTGGGACGGCCGCGCTGCGGACGGGACTCCCCTGCCCGACGGCAGCTACACGGTGCGCATCGAGGGTTCCGGGGAACAGGCCGGGGAGCAGGACTCGGCGGAACTCGGCGTGCTGATCGACAGCTCGATCGTCCTTCGTTTCCGCAGCCTGTGGAGCGGGAGCGCCGGCCTGCTCTACGCCCCTACCGCCGACGTCCTGCCCCGGGGCAGCGTGCAGGTGTCTTCCCTGGTACTCACCCACGCCAGCGGCAGGGGAAGCGGGTCCGTCCTCCGGGTTCCGGTAAATCTGGGGATGCGCCTGGGTACAGGTCCGCTCAATCGCTTCGAGCTGGACACCTCCGTCGGCGGGATTATAGGCTACGAAGAGGAGACCTTTGTTCTTCCCTGGTTCGTCAGCTCCGCCTTCAAGGCTTCCCTGCTGAGACCGTCGAGGACCTTCGATCTAAGCAGCGCCGCCCAGGTCAAGTTCACCTATCAGAACACCCACAACGACACTCTGGCCAACTTCACGGGCCTGTCCGTGGGCGCACCCGGCGGAGTGCACCTGGGCCCGCTGTCGCTCGTGTTCTCCCCGGAGGTGATCCTGTCCTGGGAAGCGGTCGGTTCTGATCCCCCCGCTCCCGCCGCCTACGGCTGGATCTACGGCCGTTTCGGGATGCTTCTGGATTTTTCGACCCTGTCGGTGGGTACTTCCATCTCCGTGCGCAGCCTCCGCTTCGACCAGGGCCTCGGTGTAGACGTTCCCTTCCAGACCGCGCTGGAGGCGCACTGGATGATCCCCAAAACCCAGCTGTTTCTCTCCGCCTCGGTGGCCGGGGAGTTTACAGACGCTGAGAACTACTATCTGTTCGGAGGGGTGGGACTGGGCATCCTCAACTAGGGGACTTCAAGTCAGTAGGGGGATTCAAGCTAGGCGCGCCCAGCGGCGCGGGTGGCCAGCGCTCAGCGGGGCGCGCCCAGCGGAGCGGACGGCCCAGGTTCAGCGCACGAAAAGGATCACCACCAGAGCGACCAAAATCATGGCCAGGATTATCCCGATCAGGCGGTATACCCCAACCGGCGCCGGGGCCATTGGGGGCTCCTGAATGACCGGAAAGCCGCCCGGCCGCGGCGATACCGTTTTTTTCCGGCGCCTGCGGTCCCTGTTCCGTCCCGACGCCCGGGTGCTTCTGCCAGCACTTCCGGCACTGGAGGGACGGGAGATCTTCATGTAGCCGCACTTGGGACAGCCCTGGGCGAAGTCCTTCTCCTCTCCCCGGAAGCCGCAGCGGGGGCACTGGATGGCTGTGAAGTACCGGCCGCAGCTGGGACAGCGGACCGTATTTTTTGGCACCTCTGTGCCGCACAGATCGCAGAAATAACGGAGCTTCATCTCCAACATTGATACCCCGCCCCGGGAAAAAAGACAATGGACTGAAGCGACACCTTCCTGCTATAAAGAACCATGGAGACCTGTCTGATCGGATTGCCCTTCTGCGGCAAGACCACTATCTTCAACGCCCTGTCCGGACAGCAGGCCGGAGGCTACCAGCAGGTCCATCTGGCCGAGGTGGCTGTCCCCGACCCCCGGGTTGCACGGCTGGCGCAGCTGTTCGGAAAGAAGAAACAGGTCCAGGCCAGCGTGCTGATCAAAGACCTGCCCCTGCAATTCAGCGGCCAGGGGGGAATAGCCGCCGCGACCCTCGGAGAACTGCGAACAAGCGACGCGGTGGCCGTCGTGCTGCGGGCTTTCGTCGACGAAGCGTTGGCTCATCCTCTTGGGGAGATCGACCCGCTGAGGGATCTGAACAAGCTGCTGGATTCCATGGTCTTCAGCGACTACGAGATCACGGAAAAGCGGCTGGAACGCTTAGAGAAGGAAGGAAAGAAAGGGGACCGTGAGCACCTCATCCTGACCAAAATCGCCGCCCGCCTGGAGGAGGGAGGCGCCATCGGGGCGGATCTGATCCACGAAGAGGAGCGCCAGCTGCTGGCGGGATTCCAGTTCCTTACCTCGAAACCGGTGATCGGAATCCTCAACACGGGAGAACGCTCGGGCGACACCGCGGCGGCTGCCGGTCGGGCAGCCGAGCTGGGGATCGATGTATTCCCCATCCGGGGACTTCAGGAGATGGAGATCTCCCAGCTCTCGGCGGAGGACCAGAGGGAGTTCCTGGCGGACCTGGGGCTTCAGGACCCGGCCAGGGATCGCTTCCTCAGGGCGCTGTGCTCCCGGCTGGATCTGATCAGCTTTCTCACCGTGGGGGATCAGGAGGTGCGGGCCTGGAGCATCCCTCGAGGGGCCAGTGCCCTGCAAGCGGCCGGGAAGGTCCACTCGGATATGGAGAAGGGGTTCATCCGCGCAGAGGTCATCCCCTGCGATCAGCTTCTGGCCGCCGGGGGATTCGCCGAAGCCCGCAAACACGGCCAGATGCGCCTGGAGGGCAAGGAGTATCAGGTCCAGGACGGGGACGTGCTGACCATCCGCTTCAACCTGTAGGGACCTCCGGTATAGAAGTGCCCGCCGTTAGTAGAGCGTCTGCTCAGTAGGGATGCCGGCCAGAGGGATGGAGGCGATGTAGAACTCCTCGTAGGCCAGCTCCTGGCGATCGTAGCAGCTCGTCGTCAGGTCGAAGAAGGTGACCTCCGGTTTGGCTGTCTGTATGTCGTAGAGCAGGTCCTTGTCGATCCTGGCCTCCATGAAGAAGCTTCCCGAGGCCAGGGTGCCGACGATCATCGGCTTCCTCTCCTTTTCCCACAGTATGACCAAACCCGGTTCTTCCGCCTTTGCCGGAAGCAGCTCCAGGGTGAAGCGGTTCGTGGCACCGGTGCGCCTGAGGTTCTGCTCCGTGTGGAAGTAGAGGAACACGGAAACGTTGGGGGAGAGGGCGGTGTGCGTGGAGATATACACGTACACGGCGTCGAGATTGTTCACCACCTTGATCTCGTTGATGGATGTGCCTTGAGAGCCCCAGTGCCGGGATTTGTCGATGGGCAGTACTTCGAACTCCCCGCCGTACTGCTCCCGGGTGAAGCTGGGAAGGCTTCGATCCGCGGGAAAGGACAGGAAGGTGGGGATGGCCTCCCAATCCTCGTACTGGTTGTCTATCCGGAAACGGAAGAATCCCCGCTGCTCGGTCGAAGCTGCGGGAGCCGGTGCGGCGGGGGCCGCAGTCGGAGGACTCGCTGCAACGCGGGGACTCGCAGGGGCATCAGACTCAGCTGGCCTGGCACCGGCCTCGGTGCCTTCGGAGGCTGTGGCGACGGCGGACTCGACAGGCCGGGCACCCGCCTCGGCGCTTTCCACAGCCCGGGCAACAGGCTGCGGCGGAATCGGGGCATACTCGCTGATCCGCCCCCGACCGGCGCGGGCGGTGATCAGGGCGGGCTCACTGTAGATCCGATAGGTGCGTTCATCCAGACCGCCCCCGGCCTGCAGGGTGATCACCCGCACGGGGAACCCCATCTGCCCGGGGATCACGAAAAATCCCACCAATAGATGTTTGCCTTCGGCCAGCTGCTCGAGGACCACCGATTCACCGGGAGCCAGGTCGTTGAAGCCGGTAAACTCCTCACCCTCAACCGGCGCCTGGACAAAGTAGTCGAAGACCACGTTCTCGAAGATGCTGGTAGCGGTTTCGAAGGCGGTCAGCTCCGGCGGGTCGAGCACGTAGTGGAAGCTCTCCTCGTCGGCGTTCTGGATCACGACCGTGAAGCTCTGGCCCCACAGCAGGCCTGCCGTTGCGGCAAAGAACGCTCCTACCAAAAAAGTGAGTTTCATCTGACTCTCCAACAGGTTATAGGTTAATCTTCGGAGCCGGCCTGCATTCCGTACATCGGAAAAAAGCTACTTCTTGCGGATCGCCAGGATCGTGAGGTCGTCGTACTGTTCATCCTCCTTCAGGTGGCTGTAGGTCACATGGGAACGCTCCTCATCACTGGGGACTGCCGTGTGGAAGTAGCTCTCGTACTGATTGAAGTGCTTTTTTAAGAAGGCGCCTATATTCTTGTCTACATCCACGTGATCCGCCTCCGTAGCCGAAGGATCGGGATTGATGCGGAAGACCTTGTCCACGGCAACGATAGCCAGTATTGCATCTTCTATACTGCCGTCACAATCGGAAAAATCAAATAGAAGCTCCTCACCGGCAATTGGATTGTGCCACTTCTCGAGACTGTATGACTCCCTGTTCATAACGGCGTTGATGATCGCATACACTCGTTCCTGTGTCATCTGCTCCACGGCGAGTCCATTGTACTCGCTCACCGTTGGAATGTTACTCTTATCAGTCCCCTCGGGTGCCTTTCTGGCTTGGTGTGCCTTTTCCGCTTCGACGTCGATATCTTCACTATATTCGAGGGCGTTAAAATGACTGTCCCGCAGCACCCTGTGGGATTCCTCAACACCATCTGTGAACAGAAACAGCGTATCGTTCGTTTGCAGCTGCTGCTGTACTATCCTGAAGCGCGAGCCCTCCGGTATAATCTCCGAGGAGAATACCCCGGCCGCCGGCGCATCGGGAAGCTCGATTTTCTCCATTTTCTTTGCAGCTGCCCGAAAGATGTGCTGTTCTTTATCGCCTGCGTGGACAAAGAAGCTTTTACCCGTCTGAACATCGATAATGGCGATAGTGAGGGTGGCAAACCGTCCTTTGAATCCTCTCTCCTCCAGCATGTCATTGATGCGGTAGGCGAGATCGTCGATTTTCAGTCCCGGTGATTGTGGCGTCCAATCCCTGAAATACGAGGAAAAAATCGTCGCTACTTGAACCATGATAAGAGCCGCCGGCACCGCCTTGCCGGACACGTCGGATTTGATTACCGCGTAGTACCTGTCCGACAGCTTGAGGTAGTCAAAATAGTCACCGGATACTTCTTTGGCCCCCTCATAAAAACCGAAGAACTCTATTTGGTCGGTCTTCTCCCCACCTGTGTTCCCCTTCCCCCCTTGAGGATCGGCGGGATCTTGGTCTAGAGGAATGAATCTCTTCTGTATTCCCTTGCCTACCGTAAGGTCCTTGGCTGCTATCGCGGCTTTGACCAGCTCCTGGATCATCTCATTTACAGTTGTGGCCAGATCCCCTATCTCGTCCCTGGATCGTACGTCGATCACATGGTCCCTCAGCTCCTCCTTGTCCTCTGTATCCCGGATCTTTTCCACGGCCACGGCCAGCTTCTTGATCGGATTTACCGTGAGAGAGGCCATGAGGATCGCCCCAAGCAGCCCTAAGCCCGCGGCAATCAGGGCGATTAACCCGGTTCGGATGATGAGATTCCTCGTGGAGGCGGCCAGCTCAATCTGTATCTGCTCGGTGGAGACCCCTACCCGCACCGCCCCGCGGAAGTACACATCCTCGTCCTGCACCCGGTACACGATGGGCCTGTAGAAGGTGTAAAAGGGCAGTAGATCCTGCGGATCGAAGGGCGGAGCGCTTCCGGTGACCGAGCCGATGCTTTGCAGCTCAGAGAAGATCTGTTGGTTCCGGTTTTGGATCTCCTGCCGAATCTCCTCGAACCTTTCCGCAGCCGCGGGATCGGTCCTCTGTCTCTGGAGCAAATTCTGTTCCCGCACTTCCGCCGACAACGCGTTGATCTCGGCAGCCAGGTCCCCCACCCGCTGCCTGGCCTGCATGTTCACCTGATCGGCCAGCTGCTCGATGATTGCCGAGAGGTCGTCCTGGATCCGGACAGTCCCCCTCTGATCCAGATCAAAGTTTCCGGTCCGAATTTTGGAGTTGATTTGAGGATCGTTGCTGGCCCAGATGTAGTCGAAGTTGCCGGAATCATCCCTTCCCTTACCTGTAATGGTCAGATACTGGAACTCCTCTATCGCTTCGATCTGGTCGGTCAGCACATCCAACTGAAACTCGTCTTGCTCCACCAGGAAGTTCTCTGCGCTTCGAGCCACGCCGCCCGTCAGGTCATCGGCCCGCTGACGCAGGGCCTGGGTCAGATTTTGTTTCTGACGATTGATCATGAAGATCCCCAGAGGGATGGAAACCATCAAAACGGTGATCAGCACCAGAATCATGATCAGAATTGTGAACTTGAGGCGCAGACTGACACCTCTTCTCTCCGTCTTTTTCATAAAAATTTCCTTATCAATAACCGAAACCTTGCCGCTTACCACGTCCAGCACCTCGGCACGCAGCATCCGCCCCTCCTGGACCACTCCGGCCAGCTTCCGGACGGAGACCACCAACAGTAAGACCAGAAAGCCCATGATCAGATACAGGATCAGGTTGCCCGAGCTCAGGGTGTAGCTGAAGCGGCGCATGCTCCGCCAGTAGCGTCTGTATTCGAAGGAAAAATCCCCGAACTTCACGGTCCCGGGACTCTCTAAAAACAGCGTAGGTGCGGTGAAGGCGCTTCCCCGGCTCGGATGCACCACACCGACAGCGTACAAGCCCTCCTCGATATCCACTATGTTGAGGCCCCGGATCAAGCGATCGCTGACCACCTCGAACAATCCCTGGTCGCGGGGATAGACGTAGTCGTAGGGCGGACGGCCGTCGCGGTCCAGGATCACGCTCTGCACTATCCCCCCTTCGGTGAATCCGCGGCCTCCGATGCTCACCGAAAGCACCCCGAAGGGATCTCTCGTGGCGTTCACGGAGCTGATGAAGGTGACGGGAATATACTTGTTCAGTCTCATCAGCAGCGTGGCCGGTTCGCTGGTGTTCCCGGCCTCGTCCACAGAGGCCACGGCGAACGCCCACAGCCCGTTGTCCAGGTTGCTGTAGGCCGGAGATTCCGGGGATGCGGTCAGGGGCCGTGGTGGCAGACGGGGTTCGACCTCTACATCCTCCTGGTCCGCGGAACCGAGGTAGATCATCGAGTACGAGTAGCCGCTGAACTCTTCGGTGCTCGAGGGCTGTTGCCAGCGGATGAGGAAGGTGTTGGAGCTCAGATAACCCTCTTCGTCGGTCTCCGGCCGGCTGATCACAGGAGTTGCAGGCGGCTGGGTATCCCGGGTGAACATAACCGACACCGGTTCAGACCAGTTCCCCGCATAGTCCTGGGCCGATATTCGGAAGTACCACGGACCGTCCTCGTCGGCGGTCAACTGCACGGATGTGGTGTCTGACAGGGCACGCAGTTCCCGTTCCAGGGGTGCGCCTCTGTCCTGCGTCCACAGGTACCCGACCCCGGCGATCCCGGAAGGATCGGAAGGAACGGTCCACCCGAGTTCTACCGTGCTCTCACGGGAGGGCTTCTCCGGATCGAAGTTCAGCGGTCTTACCGAGGGGGCATTCACGGTTTGGTCCGGCTGGAGAAACATAACCCTGTATGTCTCTCCAACCCTGTTTTCCCAGAAAACGAACAGCTGTTCGTCCAGCTCTATGGGGTAAGGGAAAAGCGAGGATCCGTCGATGTCACTCAGGTCCCTTTCCTGCCACAGGGCTCCCCGCTTGTAGGCGAAGAAGATGTGATTATCTCCCTGACGGCTGTCGAACCAGAACAACAGGACCCTGCCGCGGTTGCGAATGATGCGGGGAAAACGGGCGGCCCCCTCACCTTCGGTGACAGTCTCCGCTTCCTCCACCGTACCATCCGGCCGGATCGTGGCAAAGCAGATCTGCGGAACGCCGACGCCCCTTTGGCGTTCCCAGGCCAGCATCAGGATGCCGTCCCCGGTTTTCAGGTTGGGTCGCTGATTCGAGTAGGCGTCGGCGGAGAACTCCTCCCCCGGGATGTTCTGCGAAAGCAACAGCCGGGAGGCAGAGCTCCAGGTGTAGCCGCCGTCGGTGCTGGAGACCAGGTACAGCTGGTAGTTACGTTCTTCCCCTGAGACACTGGGCCAGGCCTGAAAGACCACATATTCCCGACCGTTGAGAGAGGTGTGAGAAGGGAGTACGTTAAAAGGCAGCTGGCTGACTTCTACCAGAGGCTGAAAATCACTCCAATCCCTTCCGTTGCGGCTTACGCAGTAGGAGATGAACAGGAAATCACCTCTTTCCTGTGTTACGAAAAGGAGGATATTTCCTCCGTCGGTGAGGAAGATGTTGGGCGCCAGGCTGGCGGTGCCCTCGTCGATCGTGGACAGCATTGTGAAGCTCTGCCCCTGATCGGCGGAGCGGTATATCTCGGTACGATTTTCACCGGCAGCTACGGCAAGGTAGATCATCCCATTACGATCTATGGCTACCGAGTATAGCTGGACCTCCTGCTCCTCGAAGATGATGGGACCCAAAAAACGGTCGTTGCGCTGCCAGCTGCGGACATCCGGGGATGTCTGGATGGAGAGGTATACCTGCCCTCCCCCCTGCGGATAAGTTTCAACGACCTGCCAGACCAATGCCACCAAACCGCCTCCGGAGGCGGCTGTTGGGAAACGGGCGGCCGTAGGTATCAGGGCACGAGGGGTTTCCCAATAGTAGGTTTGGGCACCCACCGGAGAGCAGAGGTTTACGAACAGGAGCAGAAGGAGAATAATAATCGGCGCTTTGGCGTTCGCAGACAATCGCATCCCTATATCCCCGCTCTGGCCCGAGCCAGCTTCAACAGATCCAGGATCTGCGGGTTCCTGCGATTGGCCGGTTTTTCCAGCAGATATTCGAGGATACCTACAGCCCCTAAATAGTCACGGTCCCGGACCAGTTTCTGCGCTTCCGCCAGCAGCCTTCGGGTTTCATCATCGGGAACGTACTCGATACCCTCTCCCATGGCGATGAGAATTCTGTCTTTCAACTCCCCGGCCTCCCGATTGTCCGGGTTCGATTGGATCGCTCTGTCCAAAAGCTCCAAAGCGTCAGAATAAAATTCTCTTTGTCTGCTTCCCCATATGTTCAGGGCTTGATTATACAACGCCTGTGACTGGGCGACATCAACTGGATCCGCCGGGGGCAGCCTAAACCCGAGTTTGATTTCCAGATCTGCGATCGCCCTCTGTAGGCCGGGGTAGTTGGGCAGCAGCTGCTCGATGTCCTTCAGATTGGCATACGCTTCCTGGGGCCTGTTTTCCCTGAGAGCAAGGGCACTGTTGTACAGTTCCGTTACCCTTGCCGTGAATGCGGTTCGATCCCAGAGCTGCAGTATGCGCAACGTCAGAACCCGGGCCTTCGCGTTGTAGGGAAAGGGTATCAGGATCTTGGCGAGGCGGTCCTCCGCTCTCTTACGAACCAGATCTGCCTCGCCTCTCAGATCCTGTCTAATCAGCTCCTGTAATCTCTGGTAATCCCCATAGGCCAGGTTGTAGAGCTGGCTCATCTCCTTGTACAGGGGATCCGTCACCGTGATCTCCCGCCCCGAGGTCGCTTCCACCGCGCTTCTCACCAGCCCCAGCCACAAGCTCACCTCTTCGTTATCTGTGGAGAATGCCCCCTTCCACACAGTCTGGGCCTGTTGGAGCTTGGCGACCGCACCGGTAAAATCACCCTGAGTGTACAGGCTTTTTCCCTCCTCCAAAAGACGGCGAACGTTCCCGACAACTTCTTCCAGGCGGCCTTCGTTGATCTCCTTTGAAAGCCGCTGCACGTCCGTGCTTAGGCTGCGTACGTCGGGATCTTCCTGGAACTCGAGGGAGGTGTCCAGAACCTCGCTGGCGATCTGCAAATTTTCAAGTGCCTGGTCGTAGAGACGGTTGTTCGCCTGTGAGAGTGCCTGCTGATAGAGAGTCGATCCCTGACGCTTGTAGCTCTCCGCCTGGAGAGCCGCCTGTCGGGCGTCCTCTAGCCTCGGTGGTAGCTCCTCCTGCCGTGTCTTGATGCGGTCAACCAGGCTATCGAGGGAACGCACATGGACCTGAAGCTCATCGTTCTGCTCCAAGTATTCCTCGTTTCTGAGGGCATCGGAAAGCATCATCTCCGCGCTCTCCAGGAGCTCCTCCAGATCTCCGGAAAGGGATTCATAGGTATCCCTGGCCCGGGCTGGATACTTCTCCAGCTGCGGCGGTAATTCGATCGGGTTTCCGGTCTCCGGATCATAAATCGTTTCGGGGGTTACCTCCTTACCTTCCTGATCCTCTACCGCTCTTTCGAAGTCTTCTTCGTACTCCTGGAAGCGTCCCTCCAGCTGTGCTCCCTCTACTATGAGAATCCGACTGAGCAGGCGGTTGTTCAGAACGGCAACCGTCTCCCGGGTGTCCTCGAAATCGGAAAGCACCCCCCGTGCCTGGACTATATGATCGCCGAGAGCCAATCCCTGGTCGCTGCCCGCCTGATACCGGGACAGCAGCTCCCGCCAGCCATCTGCCAGGTTCTCGGTTTCCTCCTGCAGCACGGACAGCTCATCCCGATCGGCGTAGATCTGCTCGAAGGTCAGGGTCGCGACGTCCTTCTCCTCCAGCTCAGAGATCCGCCTACTGGTCTGAATGAGGGATTCGTAGTCCTGGAGCGCCTTCAGATACTCCCGGGTGCGGAGAAAGGCCGGCAGGGCGGCGGCAAAGGCTACGTGCCCTTCCTCACCCGTCGGGAATGGTCGTGTCGGCTCGACCCGCAGCGGCCATACCGATCGAAGCTCCAGAAGCGCCTCGAACATGTTTCTGGCATAGTTTATTTCGATAAGGGCCGACTCATAGGATTCAGCCCGAATCCGCTCGACCGCGGCCGTATAAGCAGCATCGCCGGGTTGCCGCAGCTGCGATTCCAGGCCGTCCAGCTCCCGCCTCCAGATCGAGTCCAGGGAGTAGGCGATTCCTTCCGAATCGCGTTCCTCCGTGTCGCCTATCTTGCGGCCGAACACAATCTGGTTGGCATAAACGAGGAACAGGAAGTCAAGAGCATCGGAAGAGGTTTCCTGGATCTGCCGCCTCTGATCACTGAACGTCGTGCCGGAGCTCTCCACCGTTCCCACGAACCCGGCCATTGCCTGCAGGGCGGCGGTTGCGGAATCGACCTCAGCGGGAAGGGTTCCCGGATCATCCCCGAACACCTCGCCTGCCGCTATCAGGGCTGCGGAAAGGGTATCGTAGGCCTGGATCGCCTGCCTCAGATTATCCAGAGCGGTATACACGGAGTTGATAATGATATTTCCGTGCCCGGCATCGTTGAAATCATCCCTCGCTATCTCGAAGCCGCCCAGGTAGGTGGAGACGGCCTGCCGGAACTCACCGGCCTCGATCTGCGCCCTGGCTGCGGCCATAAGCTCATCAAACTCTTGCTGGAGGGCGATAACCTTTATGCCGGTTGCCATCAGTCTGTCCAGCAGATCTTTCTCCGATGCGCTGGGATAGGGATTCAGCTCCTCCACGCGCTCGACTCGGCTCATGACAACCTGCTCCGTCTCACTGTCCCGGATCGCCTGGTTCAGCTGGGCGAACGCCTGGTCGATTTCGGTCCGGCGGGCGCGGACCTGCTGCATCAGCTCCTCCGCCGCGTCGAAGCGGTCCGGGTCCTCCTGGACCACTTCGGACAGCAGCCGCACCGCATCATTGTAGCGTTTCTCCTCGATCAGCCGCTCGACCTCGGCCAGACGCTGACGGGACTCCCGTTCTGCGCTGCCCTTGGCCTGCACGCCGACCGCTGATGCCAGACACAGTATGAGAGCGGGGAGTATGGTTCTTACCCGTACCGAAGGAGAAAACAACGCTGTTTCTGCCCCCAAAAAAGTTTTGAGGATTATTTACATCTACTCTACTACTATAATCTATATCACAATCTTCGATTATACCTGCTTCGGTTGATTGTGATGCCCTCAGACAGCCGTTCCGACTGGCCTCGTACTTTTGTTATCGACGGAAAACAGCCTGCTACGTACAGCGAAATGTCGAATCGACCGATAGATAAACTGATGAGGACGGTTGTCGTTCAACCTGGAAAGTTGGCTGAATTGGAGGTATATTCTCTATAGATGAAGAGGACTCTGCTGCTGGTAACAGTACTCTTACTCCTGGTGGCGCCGCTGTTTGCCGATTTCTCCGACTTCTACTACAACCTCGGCGAGCTGTTTTCCGGATTCGCCGACCCCAACACCGGGTTGACCGCCTTCCCCACCCTGCTGATTCCCATGGGAGGCAAATACGAGGGCATGGGCACGGCCTACACCGCCGTGGCTCTGGATTCCGGATTTCTCGAGGCCAATCCCTCGGCCAGCTCCTCCCTGGACATAACGGAGCTGTCCTTCTACCACCACAGCTGGATCGCGGATTCCAATCTCGAGGGGGTTGTCTACACGGTTCGCTACGACGATCTGGGCTTCGGTGTCGGGGGCAAGTTCCTCTACGTTCCCTTTACCGAGTACAACGAGTGGGGCGACCGGGAAAACCGCGGCTATATCTCCGAGACCGTGGCCACCTTCAACGTGTCCTACAACTTCTTCTCGGATTTCAACTTCTACGGACTGGGCTTGGGGGCGAACCTCAAAACGGCGTACCGCAACATCCCGAATGCCTTCTATCCGGATCAGTCGGCGCTGACCGCCATGGTGGATCTGGGCCTGCTTACCCGTTTCAACTTCC
>CAZPPB010000109.1:0-13333 GCA_964588355.1 uncultured Spirochaetaceae bacterium
AGATGTTCGCTTCGATTGTCGCGATCGTGGTCTTCGCCACGGTGGTTGTCAGTGCGTTGCAGTGGCTGGAAGCCCTGCTGTTCCGACGGGAACGGTCGGCCGCTTAATAGTCTCCTTGATAAAGAGGTACGTTCGATCATGCAAAACAATTCCATTATCGAAATCAAAGGGCTGAAAAAAATCTACGCCGGAGGTGTCGAAGCCCTCGCCAACATCGATCTGAAGATCCCCCAAGGCGAGCTCACCACGCTGCTCGGCCCAAGCGGCTGCGGAAAGACGACCATGCTCAAGATCATCGCCGGACTGCTGGACAAAACGGAGGGGGAAGTGCTGATCAAGGGAAAACGCATCAAAGGTCCGGGGCCGGAGAGAGCCTTTGTGTTCCAGGATTTCGCGCTCATGCCCTGGGCTACCGTGATCCGCAACGTGGCCTTTGGTCTGGAGCTTCGGGGCGTGCCCAAGAAGGAACGCTACGAAATCGCCCGGCGATACATAGACGAGGTGGGACTTAGCGGTTTTGACAAGGCTTACCCCCACGAGCTTTCCGGAGGGATGCGCCAGCGGGTCGGTCTTGCCAGGGCTTTGGCGGTGGATGCGGAGATCCTTCTCATGGACGAGCCCTTCGCTTCGGTAGATGAGCAGACCCGCAGGAAGTTCCAGGAAGACCTGTTGAACCTCCTGAAGATCGAGAAGAAAACGGTGGTCTTCGTTACCCACAGCATCGAGGAAGCTGTATACGTGTCCGACCAGGTGGTTCTGCTCAGCCCCAGGCCGAGCAAAGTCACGAGGATCGTGGATACCCGGCTCGATGGGGTAGAGAACGTGGAAGATATCCGGAGGGATCAGAAATACCTCGACGTCGTCGAAGAACTCTGGCAGATCCTCAAACAGTATTTGATCTGAAGAAGAGAGCAGGTACGGCATGGTAATTTTCGGAAAGCGGATTCCTATGGTTTTTGCGATACTCGTCTGGCTGGTCCTCTGGGAAGTGATCGGCAGGCTGGAACTGTTGTTCCTGATCCCGCCCTTCCTCGACGTGCTAAAAGCGCTGGCCAACCTCTTTGTGACCAAGAAATTCTATGAAGCCCTGGTGATCAGTGTGCAGGCCTTTGCCACCGGCGTCGGACTGGCCGTAGTAATCGGCATCCCTCTCGGGGTGCTGATGGGGCGTGTGAAATTCGTGGACAGACTTTTAGGGATGTGGGTCAATGTGTTCGTTAGCGCACCTCTGACCGCGATCGTCCCGGCGCTGATGGTGATCGTCGGCTTCGGGCAGGCTACGGTCGTGGTAACGGTTGTGCTGTTTTCGGTTTGGATCATCGTCTTGGACACCCGGGCCGGAGTGAAGGGCATCAACCCCTCGCTCCTGGAGATGACCCGCTCCTTCGGGGCCAGGAACATCGAAGTCTACACCAAGGTGATTTTTTGGGCTGCTCTGCCGGAGATCCTGGCGGGCTTGAGACTGGGGATGATCCGAGGGGTCCGGGGGGTGGTAGTCGGACAGCTGCTGATTGCCATAATGGGCATAGGAGAGCTGTTTGAGCTGTACTCCCGCAACTTCCTGATGGATCGATTCTGGGCCCTGGTCATCTTCATTTTTCTCTTTGCCTACCTGGTGTCGGAGTTGGTGAACAGGCTCGAACGTAGGGTGGAATTCTACGCCGGGACGCGCTAGGGCGCTATACGGATGCGGTAGGCGAGCTGCGTCCCCTGGATCTGCCTGAAAATGAGGGCAGGGATATAGATTTTCGAGGGGAGGCTGTAAAAGTCCGGGGTGCCACTGAAGGAAACTTCAAAGGAATCGACATTGCCTTGTTTTCCGCAGGCGGCGCGGCCAGTTTGGATCTTGCCCCCAAAGCGGTGAAACAGGGGGCGGTCGTCGTGGACAACTCTTCGGCCTGGCGCATGGATCCGTCCTGCCCGCTGGTGGTTCCGGAGGTGAATGCCGGCGATCTGGATCTGCATCGGGGGATCATCGCCAATCCGAATTGCTCGACGATCCAGATGGTAGTGGTGCTCAAACCGATCCATGATCGGGCAAAGATCAAGCGGGTCGTGGTGTCCACCTACCAGGCTACTTCCGGGGCCGGACAAAAAGGCTCTCTGGCGCTGGAGCGGGAATCGATGCAGTTTTGCAAGGTCGGCACAGCGGTAGATCCCGAAGGCTTTCAGTATCAGATCGCCTTCAACGTCATTCCCCACATCGACGTCTTCCAGCAGGGGGGATACACCAGGGAAGAGTACAAGATGGTGAATGAGACAAAAAAAATAATGGGGGATGATTCGATCAGGGTAACCGCCACCTGCGTCCGAGTGCCCGTTTTCTACGGACATTCGGAAGCCGTGAACGTCGAAACGGAAACCAAGATATCCCCGGAGCAAGCGCGGAGTGTTCTGGAGAACAGTCCCGGCGTTGTCGTCCTGGACGATCCGGAAAACTTGAAGTATCCGATGCCGATCATGAGCGATCAGCAGGATGCCACGTTCGTGGGGCGGATACGTGAGGATTTCTCGATAGAGAACGGATTGAACCTCTGGATCGTGTCAAACAACATACGCAAGGGGGCGGCTCTGAATGCCGTCCAGATCGCGGAACAGCTGGTTCTGCGTGATCTTTTAAATAAGTAAGATTAGAGAGGCATTTATGGCACAAGCGGGTGAGCAGTTTGCCGCGGATCGCGTGCATGGGGTTCCCTTTTCCGGGATTCGCAAGGTCTTTGAGGCGGTCCGCGCTATGGAGGCGGAGGGTCGGGATGTCATTCACTGGCAGATCGGCCGTCCCGATTTTGACACCCCGGCACACATCAAACAGGCGGCGAGCGCAGCGCTCCAGCGCGGGGAGGTGCACTACGCACCGAATCTCGGTATTCCTTCCCTGCGCCAGGCAATCGCCGAAAGAACAAAGCTGGACACGGGGGTATCGGTAGACTGGCAGAAGCAGGTGATCGTCATGGCCGGAGCAAACGAGGGGATCATGGCGGCGATGCTGGCGTTCATAAACCCCGGGGATGAGGTTCTGGTGGCCGATCCGAACTGGCATCACTACAAGTCCTGCACGGTCCTTGCCGGCGGCAGGCCCGTCGAGGTCCCAACCCGGGCGGAAGCTAATTTCTCTTTGGAACCAACGGCGGTGGAATCCCGGATCACCGATCGAACCAAGATGATCTGCATCACCTCTCCTGGAAATCCGACCGGTTGTGTCGAGAGCCGGGAGAACCTCGAAGCCCTGGCTGAACTGGCCAGGAAACACAACCTGCTCGTTCTGATGGATCAGATCTACAACCGCATCTACTACGGTGACCAGGAGGTTGCTCCCAGCATTTATCCTTTGGCCGGGATGCCGGAGCGGACGATCATCATAAACGGATTCAGCAAGACCTACAGCATGGACGGCTGGCGACTGGGCTGGACCGTGGCATCTGCGGAACTGACTCAAGCTCTGCTGAAGGTGCGGCAGTACACGACCGTGTGCGTGAACACATTCATCCAGTACGGAGGCGCCGAGGCGCTGAGCGGGGATCAGACTTGCGTCGGGGAGATGGTGGGGGCTTTTACCGACCGCCGCAAGATCATAGTCGAGGGTCTCGAGGCAATCGAGGGGGTGCGGTTGGCCGAGCCAACCGGGGCATTTTACGCCTTCCCCGATATAAGCCGATTCGGGAAAAGCTCCGCGGATTTGGCGCAGCACCTGCTGAAGGAGCACGGGATCGCCACGGTAGCCGGCAGTGTTTTCGGAACCGCAGGAGAGGGGTACCTGCGCATCGCCTACTCCTGCTCCACCGAGGAATGTCGCCGGGGTATCGACAGGTTGCAGCAGGCTTTGTCTCAGCTGCGTTGACAGATCGGACATACTTCATCGGGTAAAGATTGATGGACGATATCGTATGCAAGTTCGGCGGCAGCTCGGTGGCGGAGGCCCGGCAGATACGGAAGATCGAAGCGATTATCCGATCAGATCCGCGCCGCCGCTATATCGTTGTTTCCGCTCCGGGTAAAAGAAGCTCCCAGGATGAGAAGATCACCGATCTGCTCTATACCTGTCAGTCCCTGGCCGCTCAGGGCAAATCCTACGAACAGCCTTTCCAGGCTGTCGGCAATCGTTACCTGCAAATCGATCGGGAGCTGGAAACCGGCTCGGAGATTCGCGGCTGGCTGGAGGAACTCAGGCGGCAACTGGACTCCGGAGCTTCGGCGGATCTGGCCGCGTCCCGGGGGGAGTATCTGTGCGCCCGTCTCCTGGCCGCCCACCTGAAGGCGGAGTTTGTCGATTCAGCCGAGATCATTCAGCTGGACCGAAATGATACGGTCGCCGAATCGAGCTACCGGCGCACGGCTGAGAAGCTGGCAGGCTCCGGGCTGTACGTGATCCCCGGTTTTTACGGCAGCGATTCGCATGGGCAGATCAAAACCTTTTCTCGGGGAGGCTCCGACATCACCGGGGCTCTGGTAGCCAAAGCACTGAATGCCCGGGAGTACGAAAACTGGACGGACGTATCCGGCCTGTTGCGAGCCGATCCCAGGATCGTCAGGGATCCGCAGCCTATGGCCGCAGTGACTTACCGCGAAATACGGGAGCTTTCCTACATGGGAGCCAAGGTACTGCACGAGGAGGCGATCCTTCCGGTATATGAGCTGAAGATACCGATCCATATCCGCAACACGGACCGCCCGGAGGATCCCGGGACCGTAATTTCGGCCGAACGGAACGTCCAGGTACAGCCAATCGCCGGGGTAGCCGGCCGGAGTGGACTCGGGCTCATCTATTTGGAAAAATTCCTGCTCCGCAAACATCCGCGGTATCGCTCGAAGGTCCTCGAGATCCTGGCGAGCCACGGCGTCGATTGGGAGTGGGAGCGTTGGGGAATCGACAGCCTGCTCCTGCTGGTGCCCGAAAAACAGCTGGAAGAGAAGGGGGAGCTGCTCAGGGGCGTTATCGCGGAAGAACTCGATCCGGATCATCTGGAGATTCTCGGGAATATGGCCGTGATCGCCGTTGTAGGGGAGGGACTCTCGAACCGCCCCGACATCACGCTCACTGTCCTTCAGCGGCTGAGTCAACGGGATATCCGCCTTCGGCTGATCGAACAGGGATCCTCTAAGATTTCGGCTCTGTTCGTGGTGCAGGCCGAACAGTTCCACCGGGCTGTGCAAACGATCCACGACGCAATCGATTGAGGGGAAACTGAATGTCTGCAGCGTGTGGGAGGTGTATCCCTCTCAACGCCGCGTTGCGGTCCATCCCCCTGCATCTCTGCTAAAAAAAAATAGAAAAGATATTGCCGTATCACAACACTCGTGTTATAATTAGACCGAACGTTCTATATACAGGCGGGAAAGGAGTGAGATGGCGAATCAACAACGGGAAGATACCGAGGGATCCACCAAACAGAGGATTCTCAAAGAGGCGGAGAAGCTGTTTGCAGTCAAAGGATTCGAAGGAACCGGCATCGAAGAGATCGCCCGGAACGTGGGGATCCGTAAATCCGTCATCTACTATCATTTCAAAAACAAAGAGCAGATCCTGCAGACAATGCTCGATGACTTCGTGGCCAGAGGAGTTGCTTTCAAAAAGAGCTTCTTCGAACGATATGCGTCTGATTTCATGGAGAAGTTGGATGTCATCATGGAGGAGATGGTCGAGTTCATGGAGGAGAATCGGGGAATCGTAACGATTCTGTTGATGGAGTCGATCAAGAATCCCAAGCAGGTTCCCCTGCTCGAACTGTGGAACTTTCAGTCTCCTGCGGCTCAGGAAGTTGTGGCCAGTGCTGTAGAGCACCACATCGATACGGTGAAGGCCTTCGACAGGGACCTCGAAGGCATGCACGAAGCCTTTTTCATGCTTTCCCTCCCCCTGGTCGGATACACCGTGTTTTCAGACATGTGGTGTGATCGCTACGGATTTGACCCGGAACAATCACGGCGGGCCTTTGTCGACGGTTTCCTGTGGTATTTCCGGGAACGTGTGCTGAAGAAGGGGAGGACGTGATAATTTTTGTGGATCTAAATCGAACGAACGTTCTATCGACTATTGGTGAGGGTCAGCTCACACGACCTGAAAAAATAGAGGAGATCGAGAACACGAGGAGGAACGCATGAAACTCGAACAAAAGATCATGGGGGGGATCGCCAATTTTGTGATTCGCTATCATAAGATCATCCCGATTGCCGCAATCGTTCTGCTCGCCCTGAGCCTTTTCGCCGCGTTGAACATCCGGGTTACCACTCAGATGGAGGACATGCTGCCCTACGACAATCCGCAGGTGCAGAGCATCCACGAAATCGATGAGGCGTTCAACAGCGGCATGTCCCTGATGATCACCGTGGAGGGGCAGGACAAGAAGCGTATGGCCGAAGCCGCCGAAGCTTTTGCCGCTGCGGTACGCAACAGTTCCGAGGCCATGCAGTACGTGAAGACGATCAACCTCAAGATGGACCGGGAGTTCGTGACCAAATGGGCTCTGATGCTGCAGAAGGCCGAGGACCTGGAGCAGTCCCGGGACACCTTCGCTGAATTGAATCTGCTGCCGTTCCTCATGTCTTTGAACGACTCCTTCGAAAAGACCTACACCGGAGAGGAAGCGGAGGAGGAAATTTCCACCCATCGGCAGGAGAGCGAGGCGGTGGCCATGCTGAACCAGCTGGAGGCTTTCTTCGGATTGCTCAGCGAGTATCTGGAAATTCCCGGTGACCCGGCCGCGGAGACGGCTGGAAAACAGCTGGCCGAGACCTTTTTGTACGGCGACCTGTACGGCTACAGCCCGGACAACTCCATGCTGCTGTTCTCCATCCTGCCCAATTTCTCCGTCGACGATATCCAGAAGATGGTCGATATGACGGGTGTTATCAAGAAGATCCGTCGGGACATTCAGCAGCAGTTTCCCGATGTCACGGTGGCGTATACCGGTGAGGTCGCCGTGGGTGCGGATGAGCAGGAGGCCATGGGCTTCGACATGCTGGTCCCCGCCCTGGTGGCCCTGGTGGTAATTCTGCTGCTGTTCATCTTCTCCTTCAATCCGATCCGCTCGGTCGTTTTCGCTCTTGTCGTTCTGGTCTTCGGGATCGTTTACACCTACGGTCTGCTGGGGATCACCTTTCAGGAGATCACGATGGTTACAAGCTTCATGGCGGTCATGTTGATCGGACTGGGCATCGACTACGGCATCCAGCTGGTCACCAACTACACGACCTACCGTTCCTCCGGACTGGAGCCCAGGGAGGCGCTGCGCAACATGTACGTGCGCTCCGGCATGGGCACCTTCCTGGCCGCGCTTACGACTGCGATCGGTTTCTTCGTCATGGCGGCCACCGGATCCGTGGCTTTGGCTGAGTTCGGCGTGCTGGCCGGGATGGGAATCCTCTCCTGTTTCGTCGCGCTGTTTTTCATCCTGCCCGCGTTGCTGTTCTGGTTCGTGAAGCGAAGTCCAGCCAGGTCGCGGCTGCCCAAGGTGGAGTACCGTTTCATTGCCCGGCTGGGCGAGACCACCTTCCGCCACAAATGGGTAACCCTGGCCGTGGGACTGGTGATAACCGGCGGTCTTTTTGCTGCGGCTTTCTTGAACCGAATGGAATACGACATGATGAAGCTGGAGCCAGCGCAGATGACCTCTATAAAGATGTACAATAAAGTTCTGGACAAGTTCGACATCAACATCATGTCCGCAATGGCCGTGGCCGATTCGGTGGAAGAAGCCCGGCAGCTGCAGGAGGCCTTGGAACAGGAATCCCTCATTGCCGAAGTCAGTTCCATAGCACAATTCATCCCTTCGGACGAACAGCAGGTTGCCCGGCTGGACGAGATCCGAAAGATCCGCGCCCAGGGCACCCGCTACGATGCCGATTACTCCTACACCCCCGAACGTACGGAGGAGCTGGCCTACCAGATCCAGCGTCTGGAGTGGAATGTCATCGAAATCGGGGACCTTTCGGTGGCCGGCCTGGGAGAAGGCAACAAGATCGTCGCCAAGCGAAATCAGATGATTCGAGAGATCTTCGGTGCCGAGGTGGGTGAGCCGGGAGCCGAGGTGTTTCAGAAGGTGATTGAACTGATCGAGGCTGACCCGGCAGCCGCGGCTCGGGCTGTCACGAACCTGGATCGGAGCTTCGCCGCTGAAATGGACCGGATTGTAACGGCGATGGCCCGGGTGGATCGCAAGATCAAGCCAAAGGACCTGCCGGAGCAGTACGCCAAGCAGTTTCTCGAAGAAGGGGGAAGCCGCAGCCTCGTGTTCGCCTACCCCGTGAAATCTGCGACCATCAGCAAAGAAGGTATGTTTCGCTTCAACGAGCGGATGGCTCAAATTTCGCCAAAGATCACCGGCTGGGTCCCGGTTATGGTGTCCTGGACCGAGGACGTGGAGAGCGGCTCCAAGAAGGCAGCGCTGTACATCTTTCTGGTGGTCTTCGCCGTCATGATCATATCTTTCCGCAGCTTCCGCTACGCGATCCTGGCGGCGGTCCCTCTGCTGGCAGGCATGATCTGGATGCTGGGAATCTACCCTCTGCTGGGGATGAAGCTGAACGCGGTAAACATCGCGGTGATTCCTCTGGTCATCGGCATGGGGATCGACTTCGGGATCCATATTGTACACCGCTTCCGAGTCGAGAAGGATCTGGAAACCGTATACCTGTTCACCGGAAAGGCAGTGTTTCTCTCAGCCTTGACCACGATGATCGGCTTCGGCTCCCTGGCGCTGATTGGTTCCTTCCCGTCGATCGCCTCGATCGGAGCGGTCCTGTTTCTGGGAATCGCCACTTGTCTGATCGCCACCATGTTGTTGCTGCCGGCCCTGCTGTCGTTCGTACGCCGGTGAGGGAGCGACGATGAGCGAACCATACCCCGACCATACTTTTGGCCGGTTTCGATGCCTGGGCTTGGTATTACCGTTTTGGCGAGGGGCGCAAGCATCTTGCGCCCCCTCAGGCCATTCGTACAGGGGGGATTGGAATGAAGTTCGAAGAACGAGTCATGGGCGCTCTGGCGAGTTTTGTGATCCGCTACCACAAGGTGATTCCGGGCATCGCCCTGGTATTGTTCGTGCTGAGCATCATTGCCGCCGGCACCATAGAGGTGAAGACGCAGATGAAGGATCTTCTCCCGGAGGACAACCCTCAGGTGAAGGCCTTCGAAGAGGTCAATGACCGGTTTCACGGTGGGACGGTGGTGATGATCACGATCGAGGGTTCGGATCGGCAGGAGATGATCGCCTGCGCCGAGGCCTATGCCAAAGAGGTACAGGCCAATCCCCGCCTGATGAGCTTCGTTCATACAATCGATCTCAAGCTGGACCGTGAGTTTGTTTCAACCTGGGGATTACTGCTGCAGGAAGCCGAGGATCTGGAGCAAACCAGGGATACCTTTTCGGCCCTCAACCTGCTCCCCTTTCTCACGTCCCTCAACGACTCCTTCGAACGGACCTACATGGGGGAAGAGGCGCAAGAGGAGATATCCAGCAGCAAGCAGGAACGGGAAGCCGTGGCCATGCTGAACCAGCTGGAGCGTTTTTTCCTCCTGCTCCGGGTGTATCTGGAACAGCCTGATTCGATACCCCTGGAAAAGCAGGGCAGAAATCTGGCGGAAACGTTTGTCTACGGCGATCTGTACGGCTTCAGCTCAGACAACAGCATGCTGATGTTCACGATTTATCCTAACTTCAATGCGATTGAAATCGAAAAATGTGCAGCCATGACCGAAGAGATCCGAGCCGTTCAGAGGCGGGTCCAGCAGGGCTTTCCCGACCTGGAGATCGGCTACACCGGGGATGTGCCGATGCAGGCGGATGAGCAGGAGGCCATGGGCTTCGATATGCTCGTTCCGGCAGTGGTTGCCCTGGTTTTGATTCTTCTGCTGTTCCTTTTCTCCTTCAACCAGATTCGCTCAATTTTCTTCATCCTCATCACCCTGCTGTTCGGGATCGTATTCAACTACGGTCTGCTGGGAGTGACAATCCGAGAAATCACGATGCTGACCAGCATAATGAGCGTGCTTTTGATCGGTCTGGGCGTGGACTACGGCATCCAGTTGGTCACAAATTTTACCACCTTCCGCAGCGACGGCTTCCCCCCGGCCGCAGCCCTGCGCAACACCTATGTAAAAGCGGGAATGGGCATCGTGCTGGCCGCGGTCACTACCGCTGTGGCTTTTTTCGTTCTGGCCGGCACCGGGTCCAAGGCCTTCGGGCAGTTCGGCTTCGTCATGGGAACCGGCATCCTGATGTGCCTGCTGGCGATGATCTTCATCCTGCCGGCCCTGCTGTACTGGTTCGGGAAGAAGGACGTCTCCCGATCCCATATTCCCAACATCAATTACAACTTTCTGGCAGGCTTGGGCAGGTTCGTCAATCAGCGGCACTGGGTGACGCTGGGTGTTGCCGTCGTGGTTACCGCGGGATTGCTGCTCTGTGCTCTGTACCTCAACCGGATGGAGACGGATTTCATGAAGCTGGAACCTCAAAGTATGCCCTCTCTGGTCCAGTACAAGAAGGTCATGGAGAAATACGACATGACACCCTTTCCCTCGATGGTCGTTGCCGACAGCCTGGAAGAGGCCAGGGAGCTGACAGAGGCGCTGGAGGGGCAATCCATGGTGGCGGAGGTCCGCTCCCTGGCTTCCTTCATCCCCTCGGATCAGGAGCAGGAGGACCGCCTGGTTGAAATCGAGAAAATCCGAGCTGTATCTACCCGCTATCGGCAAACAGACTACTCCCCGGCAGATCTGGAGCCATTCGCCTACGAGGTGCAGAGGCTCGAGTGGAACGTGATCGAGATCGGAGATCTGTCGGTCGCAGGTCTGGGCGAAGGCAACAAGATACTGGAGAAGCGAAACCGGATGATCCGGGAGATCTTCGGGGCGGAGGTCGGGCAACCGGGGGATGAGGTCTTTCAGCGAGTGATCGAGCTCATCGAGTCGAATCCCGCCCTCTATGCCCGGCGGTTGAGCGCCCTGGATGACCGATTTGCCGCGGAGATGGATAGGATCGTGGAACAAATGTCCGCCGTGGACAGGAAGATCGGGATTCAGGATCTGCCCTCTTCGGTTCGCCAAGGTCTGATCGATGAATCCGGCACTAAAATGCTGGTGCTGGCCTACCCGAAACCGGATCTGCTCAGCGACCTGGACAGCATGGAGCGCTTCGGTGCGGCCCTGGAGAAGGTTTCTCCGCGGATCACCGGATCCACCCAGTTCGGCATCGCCTGGATGGAGGAGATCGGCGCCGCTTCAAAACGGGCAGCCCTGCTGATCTTCGCGGCGGTGCTGGGATTCGTCAGCTTGAGTTTTCGCAGCTTTCGCTACACTCTCTTTGCCGTGGTTCCGCTGTTGGTGGGCATGATCTGGATGCTCGGGGTGTATCCCCTTCTCGGATTCAAGCTCAATCCCATCAACATCGCGGTCATCCCCCTGGTCATCGGCATGGGCATCGATTTCGGGATTCACCTGGCCCACCGCTACAAAGTCGAGCAGGATATCGGGACGGTGTATCGCTACACAGGCAAGGGGGTTGTTCTTTCCGCATTGACTACCATGATCGGTTTCGGTTCCCTCGGTTTGATCGGAACCTTCGGTTCGATCTCATCCATGGGAATCATCCTGTTTATCGGGCTGGCGGCCTGCCTGATCGCGGCGCTGGTCGTGCTGCCGGCACTGCTGCGCTTCGACGGCCGGGCGGCAGGATCGCCTGAAAAACAAGAATCTTACGGAACAAGAGAGGAGATGGTATGAACAGAACAATCAGGACAGCAGTTGCAGCCACGGTGCTTGTCCTTGCAGCCTTCTCGGCCTTCGCACAGGAGAGTGCCCTGGAGATCATCCGAGAGGTGGAACGGCGGCAGAGCACGGAGACCAGCAAGGCGGAGTTGAGCATGCTGGTATACCCCGATGCCGGGGATCCCGGCAACGTTCGGGAGTTCAAGGTGATCAGCTACGGCCGGGGGGAGGAGGATTCCTACATGCAGTTCATCGAGCCCCGGTCGATCAAGGGCCTGAGCATTTTGAGCCGGGGGGGTGATCAGTGGGTCTATTTCTCCTCCACCGGAAGGGTGCGAAAGATCGCCGGCAAGAGCAAGAAGCAATCGGTCCGCGGCGTGGGCGGGGACTTCAGTTACGAGGATTTGAGCGCCGGGAATTGGGAGGAGAAGTACGACTTCCGCATTTCGAGAGCCGATTCCAGGCAATGGGTTCTGGAGGGTACGCCCAAGGACAGAGACTCGGTTTACTCCCGGATCCTGATCTCGATCGACAAGGAGCGCTACATGGCCACCAAGATCGAGTACTACACGGAGGAGGAGGGGCACTACAAGGACCTCGAGATGAGCGAGTTCGAAGAGATGGGCGGCCGGGAAGTGCCGACCCGCATGGTGATGACCAACCACGATAAGAACAGCAAAACCGTGATCATCACCCATGCGATGCAGCACGACGTACCGATCGACGACAAGTACTTCAATCCCACCCGCTTCTACAAATGAGGAGCGTGCCAGGCGTGCATGTTCGCTGAAGGGGTGTTGAATTAAGGCAAGGGGGAACCATGAAATCGAAACTAGCAGTGCTGATAGTAGCCGCTTTGGGGCTGAGCGGAGTCGTCTTTACCGCCACGGCCGAGGAGAGCTTCTACGAAGAAACCTTCAGCCTCTACGGCTATGTCGTGAACTTCTTCAATGCCAATCTGTACTCGGACGATTGGAGGATCACCGACTCGGACTACGGCAACATCCTCTACGGCCGGCTCAAGGGGGACTGGGATCCGGGGGATTCCTTGAGCTTCCATGCAGAGCTGGCTTATCAGGGCAGCGTCGGGAATCAGAACGTGGGACTGGTGTATGAAGACTACGGCGTTGCCGGAGTCGATACTTCGATTTACAGTTCCGTCGCAGTAGATCACCTGTGGGGATCCGTGAACCTGGGCCGGTTCGATCTCCAGTTCGGAAAACTGCCGATTGCCTGGGGCACGGGGTACTTCTTCAATCCCACCTCGAGAGTAGCGGTGACTCCTTTCCTCGATACGGTTTCCGAAGAGACTCCCGGAACCATGGGATTTGTTCCGAGTATTTCCTTTCTGGAAGGACTGCTGGCGGTTCAGGGATATCTTGCCTTTGAAGATAAGAGCCATAAGCCGTTCGCCTTGCAGGAGGAAAGGGATTGGAGCTATTTGCCCTTCGGGCTGAAGATTCAAGGTATCCTGGGCTCATTTGATCTGTCGGCCAGTTGGATAAAGGAGGTGCGATTCGATGCCGCCTCCACGGCGTACGACAAAACACATTATTTC
Source organism: uncultured Spirochaetaceae bacterium (assembly GCA_964588355.1). GTDB lineage: Bacteria > Spirochaetota > Spirochaetia > SZUA-6 > DRHE01 > JAFGQJ01. Next base: position 13,263 of record CAZPPB010000109.1, read on the forward strand.
GGGACGGACTTCGCCGGTGCGATATGGAACTTCGGGGTGTACGGTGAGGCGGCACTGAAAATGTGGGATGA
>CAZPPB010000110.1:0-13128 GCA_964588355.1 uncultured Spirochaetaceae bacterium
TTCGGCTTCGCCACCCTGGATGTGACCTACCTGATGCTGGACCTGGTGATCCAGCAGGGCACGCTGAAAAGGGACCACAGCCGGGTGCTGATCGGGGCGGACATCTACCTGACCCTGATGAACGAGGACGGTTCGGATCCCGGAGCGGCGGGAAACCGCATCGGCTTCGGGGAGATCGGCGGGGAGAGCGGGCTGACCGGGGGATTGGAGATCACCTTTGCCGGGGACGTGGTCTGGCCCTCGCTGGAGGGAGCGATCAACATCGTGTCCAACAAGAGCCTGGACCTGGGCGCGGTCAAGGTATCCCTGGACAACCTGACCCTGGAGTACGGTTCCGGGACCTTCGCCTTCCTGTTCGCCGGTTCCTTCCGCCTGGAGGTAGAGGCGGTACAGGGCGGGATCAGCTTCGTCAATCTGCGGGTTGCCCTGAACGGGGACATCAGCGGTCCGGAGATCCAGGGCACCGACCTCAGCATCATGGATTTCGTCTCGGTTCGGGTGGACTCGATCGACTGGGGAAGCGGGGAGATCTCCTACCAGGAGGACCAGACAACCGGGGAGGGAACCAACCGCCAGCCGGCCATCGGGGATGAGCCGGCCACGATCCAGGTGGACAGCTTCTTCGAGATCCGCGGAGCGTCCATCAACATCGGCTCCGGAGAATCCTCGGTGATGAGCGGCGGGTTCCAGCAGTTCCTCTTCTACACGATCGCCGGGGAGCAGAGCTTCGTGCTCAGGGGTGCTGAAGTCGAGGTGTCCGGGTGCGAGCTTTTCGCCGACATCAAGTACGACCGCACCGTGCTGCGCATAGCCGGCGGGGTAAAGATGCAGCAGATCGAGGCAGCGGCGGTGGGCAAGATCGGCATCATCCCGGACACCGCCTACGACGGCACTCCGGAACCCAGGGCCGGGGAGCCGACCTTCGGCCTGTTCGTGTTGGTCGGCGGGCTGGGCATCCCCGTGGCCCCGTCGGTGTTCCTGGACCGGGTGGGAGGGGGCGTGTTCATCAACCCCACCAATGAGGATATCACCACGGTCCTAATGGTGGCCGGCTTCGACCGCCCGGAGCTGGACGACGATATAGCCTCCATGCGCCCGGATGGCGGCGGAGACCCGGGCAGCTTCGCCGTCATGCTCCTGGCCGGGGTCTACGTGGCTGAACGGACCCTGGTCGAAGGGGAAGCGCTGATCACACTGACGGCCAACTACTTCAGCCTGGACGCCAAGGTGAACGCCCTGGAGGGGATGCTGCGGGGCCGTTCCTACTTCCTGATCAGCTGGGATCCGCTGTATGCGGAGGGCAACAATGTCCTGGAGGCGGATATCTTCGACATCTTCCACATACAGGGTGACCTGGCCTTCTACGCCTATGGCGCCGACGCCTGGGGGATCTTAGGAGGAATTCGGGTATCCATCCTGGGGGAGGATATGGCCTCCGGGAAATTCTTCATCGGCCCGCCCGGGTTCATGATGGAGGCCAGCGTCAGGGCCGGGATGGATATCGGGATCGTATCCGGATATATCAAGTTCAGCGGCATGGTCTGGTACTACCGCGTGCCGGATCCGGACACCTGGGGCGCCTGGGCCGAAGTGGAAGTGGGCGGTTCCCTGCTCTGGGGGCTGGTATCGGCCAAGGCGAGCATAGAGGGCGCCCTGATCGGCCAGGGTACCAGCGTGCTGATCTATGCGGTGGGCAGCGTCAGCTTCGAGGTCTGCTGGATCGAGGTGTTCAGCGGCAGCATCTGGGTAACCATCAGCTCCAGCGGCTTCGACGGCGGCAAAGGCCGCAACGAACGCTACGACTCACTGATAGACGAGGCCCGCAACATGGCCGACCAGATGCAGGCGGCCAGAGCGGAGCTCATGACCGCTTTGGCTGAAGCTCAGATGAGCCTCTACCAGCTGGACGAGGCCCAGAGGCAAGCCGCGGGTTTGGCCCTGGTGGAACGCTCCGGCTGGGTCGGCCAGGTGCTGGAGCTGTCCTTTGCCGCCGCGGAGGTGATGAGCTGGCCCGGAGGGCTGCCGGAGGAGCTTCAGGGCATCCGGGAATTGATCTTCGGTGCGGAGCAGGCGTCCCTGGTCCAGACCCGCACGGAGCTGGAGCAGCTGCGGGAGAGCCTCAACCAGGCCATCGAGGATCTGGCGGATCTGCAGGCCCAGGTGATCACCCGGCTGGCGGAGTACGAGCAGATCCTTCTGGAGCCCCTTCCCAGCATCCGGGATCTGTCGGCCGGGGGCAATCCCTTCCAGGGGACGGAGGAAGCCACGGTCACCGTCGGCGACAGCACCCGCACGGTTCAGGTGGGTTTCCAGATCGACGAGGCCAAAGCCGAACAGCAGAGACAGGAGATGAGCAGTCTGCGGGAGGGGTTTGCCGGCTACCAGGACGCCTTCATCGAGCAGGCGGGGCTGCTGGACGCCAAACTTCAGCAGCTGGACGAGATCCTCTTTCAGAGCGGCCTGACCTTCGCCTCGCTCATGCAGCGCTACAACAGCATCTACTCGGAGCTGGTGGACTACATCGACCGCTTCATCCGTTTCCAGCAGGACAGCGCAGCTCAGGCCCAGCAGAGCCTGGAGGACATCCGATTCACCTTCGTAGCCGAAGAAATCCAAGGGTATCTGTTCCCCGGCTCCGCGCCCACAGAAGAGGTCATCCGGGAGCTGATGAGCTGGACCCTGGTATCCCTGAGCCCCACACAGCTGGCGAACTGGCTGGAGCTGCGCATCTCTCTGATCAACCTGTTCATCGAAGCCCAGGGGGGCGAGGCGGACTATCTCACCAACCTCGAGTTCATTGTCCAGGGCGGACAGGTGGTAGTGGTCCCCGTGGACGGACAGCCCCCTCCGGACAACCAAGGGGGGCTGAATCCCAACCTGCTGTTCATCGAAAGCGGTGTAGAGCTGTGGTGGAACATCCCCAACTCAGGCTGGCAGTTGTCCATCGATCTGTCGGAAGACCGCATCCAGAGCGCGGCGGCCTCTTTCCATGAGAACTCCGTGGCCTTTCAGGACAGTTGGGGCACGGCCACAGGGCTTTCCGACACGGTTTTCGACCGCAAGGCGGATCTGTACGGTCTGCTGTACGAGATCTACGATCAGCTGGCCGTGTACGGCAGCGGCATGATCGCGGTCAGCGGGGTGGGCAATGCCAGCGGTATCTCCGGATTGGCCGGAAGCGGCCTGGGTTGCAGGACCAGCTCCCTGAGCCAGGCCATCGCTCAGGAAAGCGTAGCCCTGCCGGCCGGCGTGGAGGCTCCCCAGACGCCCACGGTCGGACCGCTGCGGCCTCTGATCCGAGCAAGCGGGGAAAGCTCGCTACCGGCGACGGATCACGATCGCAGGTTCGGCGGCTCCTTGGCAGCCGCGGGGGGCGGATTCTTGCAGAACCTGCAGCTGCTCACCCTGAGCCAGGTCCAGCCCATGGGCGGTGTCCCGCAGATCGTCATCCCTCTGGGGGAAAACTCCGGAGGGCTTCCGTACAGCGGCGTGTTCGACCGGGTGGTGGATCCGAACACCACGATCGGCTACCTGGACGCCTGGATCCCTGTAACCCGCTACTTCGAAGGCAAGCGATCGGAGATCGAGCCGTACCTGCAGATCCCCACCGTGACGGAAATGACCGGCTCGCTGACCAGCGCCAACCCCTACTCCGCTTTCTTCGGGGGACAGTTCGTCGGCAGCCATCCCATAGCCGTTGTGGAGTACGCCTGCAAGGTGCGCGCCGGCGGCTCCCCGGAAACCTGGCAGTCCCTGGGCACGGATCAGGCTGTTCATGACGCCTTTATGTACGGCTACGACATCGAGCGCAACTACCTCTTCGACCTGCGGGTGCGGGGTGCCGGCGGACTGGCCATCGGAAGGCGGGGAGTCTTCGATCTGGAGTATTTCGACCCTCAAACGCATGCCGGGCCGTTCAGCTCAGGCGTGGATACCAGCGACGATTCGCCTCCGGTCGAACCCTATGTCGTTCTGGCGGACAGCATCACCGCCAATCCTCATGAGCTGTACGCCGAGTGGATTTCCGGGGATGTAGAATCCGGGATCCAGCGCTACGAGTACGCGGTGGGTACCCACTCGGTTGCCGAGGGCGCGGCGCAGCAGGAAGAAGAGGAGGAGGGCAGCGGCGGCGGAGGCGGATTCTACCTGCCGGACATGGGTTCCGCCCTGGAAGGTGCCGACCTGCTAGACGGGCTGAGTGGAGAGGAGGGGATCGACCCGGGTGAGATGGTCGACGTGCTGGCTGATGTGGTGCCCTGGACCGATGCCGGGGGCAGGACAGAGGCGATCATCAAGAACCTGGATCTGCAGCACGGATACGAGTACGTGGTCAGCGTGCGGGCCACCAACGGCGTGGGCCTGCGCAGCCCCACGGGCAGCTCGGATCCCATCTTCGTAGATCTGACCCCCCCCGTTGGGATCCAGATCACCGAGTTCATCCAGACGAGCGTCGACGGGTATCCGAATTCCGTGAAGTTCGAGTTCAGCTTCGGCGAGGATCCGGAGACTGATGTGGCGGCCCACTACTTCGCCCTGGGCAGCTCGGAGGTAACCGACGATCTGTTCCCCTGGACCGAAGCGATGCTGAACTTCGGCAGGATCGCCAACGTACCGGCGGCAGTGGGAGCTCCGATCTACCTGCTGGTCAAGGGGGTGAACGTTTTGGGGCTGGAGACCCTGGTCACAGCGCAGCTCAACCTGAGCTTTGCCGACAACACCCCGCCGCCTGCCCCGCTGGTCGTGACCGATCCGCAAGCCAGCTCTACCGACGGCTCCAGCCTGGCCATCGGCTGGAACGAGGTGCAGGACAGCCAATCGGGCATCGTCAGCTACGCCTACGGCATCAGCAGCACCGCCCTGGAGGATCCTGCGACGGAGCCGGACCTGCTTCCGTGGGTACCTGTCGAGCTGGCCGATCCGCCCTACTACATCGGCAAGCGCTTCAGCGGCGACATCAACGACCTGATCATCCCCGATGAGGAAGAGGGGGATGGACAGGTGTGGATCGGCGAGCTTGCTGACTTCGGGTACATCTACGTGGGTCCGCAGATCATGGGAGATTTTCTAGGAACAGACTACGAGGTCAAACGCGAAGATCTGAACCTGGTGGGCCACGTTTTCGCCGTGGTCAAGGTCGGCAACGGAGCCGGCCTGAGCGCGGTTGCTTCCTCCCCCCTGATCATCTTCGACGCCACGCCTCCCGAATCCGTGAGCGTCCAGGCCGAGGCGAGTCAATCGGACCTGGAGATAATCGAGCTCTCCCTCACCGCCATGGATCGGGAGTCCGGGATCCAGGACTATCGCTATGAGATCTATCGAGTCCAGGACTCACCGAACATGCCCTGGATGTCCTCCGGCTGGCTGGCTGCTGAAGCACCGTCTGAAGGGGAAATGTCCAGAACCATAGTGATCAGCGGGTTTCCGGCCCCGGGCCTGCAGTACAACCAGATGTACGACATCCGGGTCTGGGTGCGCAACCGCAGCGGGCTGAGCCGGGCGGCCGATCTCGTGACCGTCCAGGTGGTTCCCGTGCAGGAGGAGGGAGAGGAGCAGTATCAGGGCGATCCCTATGGCGCCGAGGGACAGCGGGGAGACGTGCTGGATCTTCGCAAGGGAGAGCAGCTTCCCGGAGTGAGGAGGACGCCATGAGGATGCCTCTGCGGCTCCATACGCTCTTCCTGCTCTGCTGTTGGCTGCTGCTGGTCGTGACCGGAGCCTTTGCCCAGTCCGCCCCGCCGGTGTACGTGCTGCCGGCCGTGGACAAGGCGATCATCGTTCTGGGCGACACGCCGCAGGGCGTTCACGGCTTCCAGGTGTACCGCAAAGGACCGGGGGAACGGGAGTTTCAACTGATTACGCCGGAGCCGATCCAGCCGGCCGCGGATCCCGCTGTAGCGGCCAACCTGATAGGCTCGGACTACGACTGGATCGCCAGGAAGATGGACAGCCTGGACCCAGAGGTGGTCTGGCGCAAGCTGCGCCTGGACAGAAACCTGGCTCAGGCCTACGGCCTGCTCAGCCACGGACTGCGCCTGGCCCTGGGACGGACCTGGATCGACACCGGGACCGAACGTGGGCGGCGCTACCAGTACCGGGTGGTGCTGCTGGACGCGGCCGGGGCGGAGGTGCAGCGCTACGAGCGAACGATCCGCATCCAGGATCCCGAGCTTCCCCCGCCGCCCCGGCCGGTCACCGCGACCTATGAGGACGGCCTGGTCACGATCGAATGGGACTACCCTGAGTTTAAGGGCGGGTTGGAAGACCGCACCGTCGGCTTCGTGGTCTTCCGCCGCCGCGGCTCCGGGAATTTCGAGCCTTTAGGACCAGCCCCGGTGCTGCGCATAGAGGGATACTTGAGCGCGTTCGACGAGAAGGTGCGGGTCGGGGAAACCTACACCTACGGGGTCGCCGCGGTGGACGTGATCGGTGCGGCCAGCCCCCGGGTGGACTCGCAGCCCCTTTCGATCCAGGACACCACCGCTCCGCTGGTACCGGTGGGGCTGAAGGCGACCGACAGGGGGCAGGATGTGGTGCTGATCTGGAAGATGGCGCCTGAGCTGGACGTCACCCACTACAATGTCTACCGCAGCCTCTCGGTGGAAGAGGAAGCGGAGCTGGAGCAGCTGAACGACCGTCCCATACCCTACGATCAGCCCCGCTTTGTAGACACTGATGCGCCCAGAGGCCTGCCTCTGTTCTACAGGGTGAGCGCGGTGGACCGCCGGGGAAACGAGAGCCCGATCTCCGGGCCGGCCCCCGTAGTGGCGGAGGACAAGGAACCTCCCGGAGCTGTGGGCGGCCTGAGCGCAAAGGTGAACGAGCAGGAGCGCACCGTGGAGCTATCCTGGAATGCTCCGGCGGATGCGGACCTGGCCGGCTACTACGTGTACAGCGGTGCCGATGCTTCCAGGCTCATGCGTATCGTGGGCAAGCCCCTGGCTGTGGATGCCGCGACCTACCTGGACAGCGGCTATCAGGCCAGAGGCTTGGAGCCGGGCAAGTCCCTGGTGTACGCGCTGACGGCGGTGGACAACTCCTACAATGAAAGCCCTCGGGAGATCGTGGAGGTCGAGATCCCCGACAACGTGCCTCCCGATCCGCCTTCGGGTCTGGCCGCCCGGCCTTCCCGGGACGGGGCGGTGCGCCTGTCCTGGCAACCGCTGCTGGCCTTCGACCTGGCCGGCTACCGGGTGTACCGGGGCGGTTCGCAGGGCGGAGAGCCGAAGCGAAGCGGCGGCAGGGAGTTCAGCGCCGTGGCGGAGCTGGATGCGGAGACTACCGGCTGGCTGGATAAGGAGGTGCAGCGCGGCGAACCGTACCGCTACTACCTCACCGCGCTGGATGAAAGCGGCAATGAGAGCGATGCTTCGGCTCAAGTTGAGATCGTGCCCACGGATATCCAACCCCCGGCTCCGCCCGGGGAGCTCACGGCCCATACCGAAAGGCGGGGCGTGCGCCTGAGCTGGCAGGCCTGCCCGGAGGAGGATGTGAAAGGCTATCGGCTGTACCGATCCGAGTATCCCGGGGGCAAGCCTACCCGGCCGCTAACCGTGGTGTACGCCAAGACCGAGTATCTGGACCGCCGGGGTTCGGCCGGACTGGTGTACGCTGTCAGCACGATCGACACCTCCGGAAACGAGGGAGCCGGAAAGGAGGTGACGGCCCAGTGAAACGCCTGCTCCTGCTAACCGCGGTGCTGATGGCCTCGAGCATCGCGGGGCCCCTCTGTCGCCGGGCCGATGCCCAGGTCAGCGTGATCCGCAAGCTGCCGGACTCCGGGGTCAAGCAGGGCGCGGCCACCTGGCGGGAGGCGTATCCGGAGCCGCAGTCGGTGCGGGCATCCGGGGCCGCCGAGCTCAGCGGCCGGCTGTCGGTGGGCGGCCGGGGCGGTCAGGACCCGGCGGGGCAGGCCCTGTACGATTTCACCACCGATTCCCGGGTGACCCTGATCCGGCCCCTCGGGGCGGCAGGCGCCCTGTCCCTGGAGGCTGCGGCCCTGAGGTCGCGATCGGCCACCGATGAGAATCAGGACTACGGCGGAACTGTCGACCTGGATTTCCAGCGCCTTCAGCTGGGAGTGTCCGGGGGATACAGCCAATCCCTCAAGCCGGTCGATGATATGGACAAGGAGGAGACGGACGCCTTTGTGGAGGCCTCCCTGACCTCCGGCCTGCTGGAAACCCTGCCCATGAGCCTGAGCTACAGGTCGACCTGGACCGAGCGCAAGGATGATGAGGTTTCCACCGACTCGTCCCGCACCGACGCGGTGACCTTCAAGGCGGCCGGCGCCGTGGGCAGGATCGGCGTGGAGGTGAACGGCGCCCTGGACTACGAGGACGACGAGGAACTGCAGAGCACGGTCCTGGGCACCGTCGGCACGATCCTCCTCACCGTTCCGATCGCCGATAGACTTGCCGTCCAGGCCACGGCCGTTCCCAACTTCAACCGCAGTGAAACCTCTACCACGTCTCTGGAGTCCACCAGCCTGGAATCCGGGCTGGGGATCCTCTGGACCGTGCTGGAGGACCTGCAAACCCGGCTTCGGGCTTCCAGGGTCGACTCCTGGGCCAAAGGTATCGGGGTGACCTACGAACCGTACCAGACGACCTGGAAGGCGGAGGCGGGCCTGGACTACCAGCCTCCGGCGGGTCTGTTTGCCGGCGCGGCCTACCTCCTCGCCAAGACCACCGGAGGGAACCTGTCCCACGAGCTGGTAGTGCCGGCAGGCTGGCGGGGGGAACGGGGCACCCTGCGGGAGATCGCCGGATCCGGAGCCGCCGACTTTGTCCGTTCGGAGGACGGAGCCCGGGTCAAGGATGCCCTGGACTGGAACCTGGCATTGTCCCTGATACCGGCCCGGCAGATGACGCTGAACGGCGACTATCTGGGGGGATATGTCTGGGAGGAGGGAAGTGAAAGCTGGAATCACAAGCTGGAAGCGGCCTTTGCCCACTCCCCCGATCCGCTGCTGGACTACCGGGCTTCGGCCAGCGTGTCCAACAACCAGGAGGAGGAATCCGAAGGGTTGTGGAAGCATCAGTACCACGCCGGCTTTACCTTGAAACCCCGGTGGAACCTCAATATGTACACGGTGGACCTCTCGGAGACCGTGGCCGTAAGCAACGGTTCCTCGGGCAACGACATCCTGTCCACCGCCGCGCTGAACGTGACGGTTCCCCTGGCCCCGACCATCGGCACGCGCCTGGGGGCCCAGTGGGAACGGATCAACCGAACCGCCCCGGGGGAGGACCCGGGCAACAACTTCTACTACCTGGCCGGGCTGTCCGTGGCCGGGCAAGCGGCTCCCTTCTCTCTCAGCGTCCAGTACTCGGTCTCCCACGGCTACCGGGGCGTGCGCCACGATGTCGGCTCGGAACTTCTGGTGCCTTTCCGCAGTGGATTTGCCCTGGAGGGGGTGTTCAGCCTGAGCAGCTACGAAGAGGACGGCAGCGGCAGCCTGCCCTTCCTGCTGGGATTGAACCTGGTGTACGAGTTCTAGCCGGGGGGCCTTTCAGGGGTCCGGGGCCCTGTTCGGGAGCCCGGGGGCCCGATCCTTTTCCCTACTCCCCCTTCTGCCTCTGTTCCAGAGCCCGCGCTCTCATACGATGCCTGGCCGCCTGCTCGGCGTATCCCAGGCGCTCTTCCAGATCCGCCCAGGAGTCCAGTAATACCACGTTGGTGCGCTCCCTCTGGTAGAGCTCCCCGTACAACCGCAGCAGCTCCTCTCCCTCAGCCGCGTACAGCCTCAGCAGGGCGTCGTATATGTCCGGATTCTCGGGATCCAGGTCCCGGGCCCGGCGAAAGGCTATCCGGGCCTCCTCCGGCTTTCCGATCCTCTCCAGGCTGCGGGCCAGGCCAAGGTGCGCCTCCGCCGCCGTGGGCAGGTCCTCGAGCACCTCCAGCCAGTGCGTACGGGCCTCTTCGAGGCGCCCCTGCTCTTCCAGCACCTTCCCCACGGCCACGCGCAGCTCCAGGTTGTGGGGATACCAGTCGCTGAGCCGCTGGAGGTCCTGAGCGTACGCCTCCCTGCTGTCATGGGTTTCGCCCAGGAGTGCCAGCGCTTCCAGGAGGATCTGCCGCGGCTGCTCCGCCAAGTCTGAGAGGCGCCGCAGGGTCTCGATCTGCTCGGGTTCCAGAGATCCCCCGCTGTCCTGGATCGTCCCGGCCGCCTGCATCTGAAGCCTCCCGCTCTTGCGCACGGCTTTGCCGATGGCCGAATGCAGACGGGAGAGGATCGTTTTCGCCTCCGCGCCCTGGCGCCGGGCCAGGCGGGCAAGGTAGAGATAGGGATAGGGTTCTTCGGTGTCGAGGGACTCGGCTCTCAGAAAGGCCCTCTCCGCCTCTTCCAGGGCTCCCTCCTGCTCCAGAAGCGCCCCCAGCTCGGCATAGGCCAGGGCGTTTTGCGGCTGCACCGCGACCAGACGCCGGTACAGCTCGATAAGCCCTGCGCTCCAGCCCTGATCCTTGCGCACCTGGATCAGCATGCCCAGAAGCACCGGGTTCGCCGGTTCCAAGTCCAGCGCTTCCTCTAGAAGAGCCGCGGCCCGGCCCAGGGCGCCCCGATTGCGTTCGATGACGCTGAGGTTCTGCAGCACCGCCACGGCCCGGGGATCGACGCGGCGGGCCTCCTGCAGGAGTTCCTCCGCCTGCCCCTCACTTCCCTCCTTGTACAGCAGGATCGCCCGGTTCACCAGACTGGCTATCATCCCGGCCCGGGCCTGCTCGGAATCCGGTTCGATGCGCCGGGCCAGATCGAAGGACTCGTAGGCCGATTCGTAATCCTGCTGCTCGAAAGCGAGCATCCCCAGCCCGATATGCACCACGGAATTGAAAGGCCCCAGCTGCTTCGCCTCTGCCAAAACCTGCTCCGCCCGATCCAGCTCCCCCAGCCTGGTGCAGGCCATGCCCAGGACCGCCAGCTCCAGGGCACCGGCTTTGCCGGATTCCGCGACCTTCTCCAGCACCTCTTTGGCTTCCAGCAGGCGACCTTGATCGTAGAGGCTGATCCCCAAAGCGCCGTCGCTCTGATCCAGGGCTGAGGCGCTCGCCGCAGCCCACAGAAGAGCTATAAGTGTGACAATGGCTGTCGGTCGTTTCATCACCGCTTTCCGTTCTGAATTTTCCTCCGGATACGCTCCTGGGTCAACAAACGGCCCAGCTATCCCCCCGCATCCGCCAGCGGGGAACTGCGGAATTTTCCGCTCAACTCGAGAAGATCATTTGCGCTCGTTCCGCGGGCTCTCTCCCGGACTCCAAAGCATTTTCAGCCAGGCCATGGATTTCGTCAACCCGGCGGTTCTAACCGGCGCTTTGATCTCAAAACCGTTCATTGGAAACGTGCTGCCTGTGTGGTTTATACTGTGTTGTACCGATGCTTACAGGTAGGGGCATGCCGCCCCGCAGGGTGCGGATATCGCAGACGGGGTACAGAAGGACAAGGTCGATGTGCCGAAACAAAACCCGGATAATTCTCCTGGCTTTCCTCCTCTTGCTGGCCGTAGGAGCCGCGGCTCCTGCGGAGGTGGATTCTCCCCTGCGGCCGGCCAGTCCCCAGATCCTGGGACAGGGGGGCAGCGCGGTAGCCACAGCCAGCGGCTATGAAGCCCTGTTTTCCAACCCGGCGGGTTTTGTCGCCCCCAAGGGTGAAGGCTCCATCACCTTCTACACCTCCTCATTCTGGATGTACGGCGCCCCTCTGCGGGCTTTTATGGCGCTGGTGGACCCCGATTCCTCGGCTCTGCAGGACTACGTGGACGTGCAGCTGGAAACCGGGGGCTTCGGCTTCGGCAATGCCGACGGGGTCGCCTACGTGGGAAGGGGCTTCGGGTTGGGAGGCCTGGTCACCATCGACACCTTTGCCCTGGGCAGCCCGGCCGCTACAGCCACCGGAAATCTGGTGGTCACCGTGGCCTTTGTCGGCGGCTACGCCTTTCCAATCAAGATCAAAGACGCGGTGTTGAAATTAGGCGTGGATTTCCGTCCCATGATCCGCATCCTGGCTCCGGATGTGAATTATGCGGTTATGGGGGATTTCGTCGATGCCCTGCAGTCCGATGCCAATCCCCTGGCCACCCTGAACTCACAGGATGCCCTGCACGGTATGGGCTTAGGCATTGATTTAGGGATGATATTGGAAGCGGGAAATCTCCGGTGGGGTTTGGCCATCCGTGACTTTCTGGGAACCCGCTTCAGGTATACTGAGGATCCCTTCGGAGACATCCTTGTTTCCCTGCGGGAGTCAGGATCCTTTCCCAGCGGCGGCACTGCCGTGGACAGCTACCTCGTACCCATGGACATCAGCACCGGATTCGCCTATGACTTCGCTTTTTCAGGCTCGAAGAAGGTAACCGACCTGGTCCTCTACTGGTCTCTGAACGATATCGTCACCGTCATCATGGAAAAGCAGTCTGCCTCCGCGGTGCTGCACGCCGGGGCGGAGCTGGAGCTGTTCAACCGATGGCAGCTGCGGGCCGGCTTCAACCAGGGCTACCTGACCTTAGGGACGGGTATCCAGTTCTGGATCCTCGATCTCAACCTTACCTACTTCCGCCGCGAAGTGGGAACCCTGGCCAACAACATGTCCAATCCGGGCCTGACCGTGGAGTTGGCCTTCCGCAGCGATAGCAGGCGGAAGGAAAAACGGGAGGGCGGCCGACGGGACTCCCGCCGCGATGAGGAAACCGCCGACGGCGAAACGGCGGATCAGCCGCCTGCTGAATAAAACCAACGCATGATCTCCAGGCTGCTGTCTTACCTAACAGTCATGCAGGGAGAAATAACTATCTCAGCGGCCTGAGAACCTCCGTGACCGAGTCGGCATCCAGGATCAGGTCAATTGCGCTGTCGAGTTTGTCCCGATCCTTGTTATGCAATATATCCTGCTTGTTATCATTATCGAGATGCCCGAATTTCTTTTCGAGAAGCCGAATCAATACCTGCTGCTTCTCTCGGATCGTACCTCTCTCGAGTATTTGCTCTTCGATAGTCATATAAACCTCCCTCGAAATATCAGACTCGACGGATCGAAGCGCCTCTTCCAGTTCTTCTGCTTTTGCATCACCACCTACATGTATAATATACTCAAACAGCTGCGAGATAAAAGCCTTGCTCTTCGGATCAACGGGCAGA
>CAZPPB010000111.1:0-12963 GCA_964588355.1 uncultured Spirochaetaceae bacterium
CCTCCGGCAAACACCATCATGGAGCCCAGCAGGAGAACGACCAGCAGCAGTACTGCTTTTTTCATTTCGGCTACCTCCTATTATTTTTTTTCACAACTGAACAGTTGTGAATTGATTCCCCATCACTTTCCCATTTTTTTTATGAAATTACTATAGGAAAGGTGATCTTACCAGTGATAGTATAGTATTATAGTGTAGCTGGGTATTTTGTCAATACCTTTTCGCGCCGGCGGGAGGAGGCGAATATGCTAGATATCAACGTTGTTAAACAGAGCATACCGGATTCCGTTTCAATGCAGATCCAGCAGCTCATCGCCAAGAGAAAACTCAAGGCAGGTGACAAGCTTCCCTCCCAAAGAGATCTTGCGGCCCAGCTGGGGGTCGGGCGGCCGGCAATCAGGGAGGCCCTGAAGAGGCTCGAAGCAATGGGGGTCGTCAAAGTACAACACGGGAAGAGCAGCACCATAGAGAAGGTAGACCTCAGTACGATAATGGGAAACGTAAGCAGTCTGTTGGAATTGGCCCCAATCGACGTCCTGCAGCTGCTCGAAGCGAAGGAGATCATCGAGTTCAAATGTACCGAACTTGCCTCCCGGCGGGCCACGGAAAACGAGCTTGCCGAGATGAAGGGCTATCTGGAGGAAATGGAAAAGAACAAGAAGAATCCCAAGGTGCACGCCGAGGCGGATTACCTGTTTCACTTCACCATCGTCAAGGCGGCCGACAACCCCTTCATCATCGAGATCATGAAAGTTCTCGGGAAGATGATCGAAAGGGCGATAGAGGAGACGGCGATAGAAGACGATTTGGCCGGTAGAGAAAAGGCGATGCGTTATCATCGCTCGCTGTATCGGGCGATTGCTCAAAAGGACGGAAAGAAGGCCGCGGAGGTGCTTCACAAGCACTCTGCGGAATCCAGAGGCAGATACGAGACCATGCACCCCAAACATCACGACGCAAGGTGAGGCGGGCGTGCAAAGGAATAATGAAGGGGATCGACCGGTTTGCGGTGAAGAGGATCCTTTACAAATACATCGAATACATAATAAACAGGAGCGACAATGATTGCGGAAAAGGTGCATGAAAACGCAGAGCTTGTATATCAGATGGTCCGGTTGCGGACCTATCCGTTCGGCGTCAAGCTCATCGAGGATGAGAGCGAGATTCCGGCCGAGGCTCTGCGCCCGCTCAAAGATCTGGGTTATCATCTTGATCTCTGCCAGGCATTCAATATGTCCCGTGTGCAAGGCAAGACGATTGCGATGTTGAAGGAGGATATGTGGTGTTTCGAACCCGTGGTGGGTTTTGGACTTGCCGAACCGCCGGAGGAGTTTCTGGAAGGGGAAAATCGTTTCCCCGCTTCCATCATGAGCAAGCAGGCTGCCAGGAATTGGGCGCGCAGTACGCTGCCGCGGCTGCAAACAGGACGGTACAAAGGCGTTCTGTCCGCCCCGCTGAATACCTGCAGCTTCCAACCCGATCTGTTCGTCATCTACTGCGACCCGGAACAACTGACGCAGCTGTTGATCGCCCAGAACGCGATCGACGGTCGAGACCTGGATAGCTCGCTGGCAGGGCACGCGGCCTGCGTGTACACGGTGGTACCGGTCATTCAAAAAAAGCGCCCGGTTGTCGCGGTTCCCTGCAGGGGAGACCGCAGGAACGCCATGGCCCAGAGCAACGAGATCATCTTTGCCTGTCCTGTCGAGGGACTGGCCGATCTGGCTGAGGCGCTGCGGTACCTCGACGCTCACGGGTGGTCCTATCCCTGGTATTTCGAGCTTCACCCGGAACGAAAACTGACGGACAACTACGCCAAACTGGGAAGGCTCATGGGGATGGATCTGAAATAGGAAGCAGGAGTTCGCCGATGACTTCCTACCAGCGCGTTATGACCGCCCTGGGCGGCGGGAAACCGGACCGGGTACCCGTGATGGTCTTCAATCGAGATTGGACCGTCAACCATCTGGGTTTTTCCGCATCGGATATGCTGGGCAACGCCGAGCGGTTCGTGTTCGCCCAGTACTACTGCGCCCGATCGTTCGGCTACGACGTTGTCCAGGATGCTCACGGCATCAATGCGGAATCGGAGGCCATGGGCTGCCGGCTCACCTACACCGAGGATTTTCAGCTGAAGCTGGACAACAATCCCGTAAAAGACCTGGATAACGACCTGGCCGATCTCGAGATCGCCGATCCTCACAAAGACGGAAGATTGCCCCTTCTGCTGAACCAGACGAGCAGGTTGAAGGAACTGTCCGGGAGCGAGCTCGTGGTAAACTCCTACGTGCAGGCGCCCTTCCGGCACGCGGCGATGTTGAGAGGCAACGACATATACAGGGACATCATCCGCAACCGGGAGAAGCTGCACGAACTGCTCGAGATAGCCCTGGCCAATCAGGTCGTGTACGCAACGGCGCTGGTGCATGCCGGGGCGGACGTAATTGCCGTGTCGGATCCCACGTCTTCGGGAGACGTGGTCTCTCCCAAGCAGTGGCTGGAGATCGGTCATCGATACGTCAGAGAGCTGGTCAGGCATATAAAGAAGACGGGAGCCGCAGTCTATCTGCACATCTGCGGGGACACCAGCGACAGGCTCGACACGTTCGCGGCTCTGGATATAGACGGCATCAGTCTGGACGAGAAGGTCGATCTGGAACAGGCCAGAAGAACTCTCGGAGACAAGATGTGCATCATCGGCAACGTCGGTACCACGAACATGCTGGTCAACAGCCCGCAGGAGATTGCCGAAGAGAGCCTCACGTGCATCGAAAAGGCCGGCGCAGAGGGCAGCTTCATCCTCTGCACGGGCTGCGGGATATCCAAGGACTGTCCCGCCGATAATATCGCAGCCATGGTCAAGACGGCCTGCGAATATCACTATTAGGAGTTTGAACGACCGGTTATGAAGGAACTGAGCGATCTTGCGGAACTGATCAAACAGGGCGAAGTCGCCGAATCGATCGAGACGGTGAAAAAAATCATCGATGAGATCGCCGTTGAGCAAATAATAGGCGCGATGACAGCGGCGATGAGAGAGCTGGGAGAGCAGTTCGAAAAGAAGGAAGTGTTCATTCCGGAGCTCCTGGTGGCTTCGGACGTGATTACCGAATTGATGCCCCTGCTGGAGCCGTATATCCTGAAGAGAAACATGCAGAGGAAGAACGTGGTGATCGGCACCGTCGAGGGGGATATTCACGAAATCGGCAAGAACATCGTGTCGATCGTTCTGAAAGCGGAAGGCTACAACGTGATCGATCTGGGAACCGATGTGGGTATCGGGCAATTCCTGGCGGCGGCTTCCGAGCAGGGCGCTTCGATAATCGGCTTATCGACCCTGATGACCACGACGATGCACGTGCAGCAGGACCTGATTGCGGAACTTGTCGAAAGGGGAGAGCGGGACGGGTACTTCGTGATCATCGGCGGGGCCCCGGTCAGCAGCAGATGGGCCGATCGGATCGGGGCAGACGCGTACTGTGCCGATGCCTTTTCGACCGCCGCCCTGTTGAACTCCCTGCCGTGACGGGGATGAACGAAATCTGGAGGAAACTCAGGATTGCCCCCCTGATGGGGCTGCCCGGTGTCGGTCTATCGGGAACCAGCCTGAAGCAGAACCTGGAAAATGCCGATGTCCAGTTTGCCAGCCTGAAGATGCTGTACGACCGGTTTGCCCCCGAGGCGATGTTCACCATGATGGACCTGTCGGTGGAGGCGCAGGCCTGCGGGGCGCAGCTGAGCAGGCCGGAGACCCGTGCATTTTCAGTGAAACGGCATCCGGTCGGAAGTTCGGAAGATCTGAAAGATTTGAGGGATCCGGACCCTAGAGCGGACGGCAGGATGCCGCTCGTGCTGAGCGTGGCCCAGGCAATGAGCGAAGGATTCGATTGCCTAAGCGCCGCGTATGTTGCGGGTCCCTTTACCCTGGCGAGCCTCCTTACCGGAGCCGGAAACGCGCTGAGGAGCGTCATCCGGGATCAGGAATTTCTGAGGCAACTGCTTCAGTACTGCACGCGGGCGATCATCCGCTATTCCCAGGCCCTGGCCGAACATGGAGCCGATGCCGTCTGCATCCTGGAACCCACCGCCGGAATCCTGTCGCCCGGGCAGTTTGAAAAAAACTCGGCGGTTTATCTGAAAGAGATTGCCGCGGCTGTCGCTGTACCGTCGATCCTGCACATCTGCGGCGATACGAACGTGCTGATCCCGAACATGCTCGAAACCAACTGTTCGGCTATCAGCGTAGACTGGCAGGTGGACATGAAGCAGGTGCTGCAGCAGGTCCGCGGCCGGATACAGGTTTTCGGGAATATCGACCCGGTGAACGTGGTTGCCTATGGAAGCGTGGAAGACATCGACGGTGCTCTGCTGGAATTGGTCTCCCTGGCCCGGGACAACGACAATCTTACCATCAGCACGGGCTGCGATCTGCCTCTGGATACGAATATGGAAAACCTGAGCTATCTGTTTCGGGAATCCCGCAGGCTTTTAGGGCAATCTCGATAAAACTCAGGACCGTGCTCTACCCGGTGTTTTCGGGAAGCCATCTTTCTTCCAGCTCGCCGTACGCAGACCAGTGCAGCAGCTCCTTGAACTCTCCGATAGACAGCAGCCTGTCCTGAAAGCCCTCGATGCTCCCCGTTTCTTTGAGATGGAGAAGGATATCCCTCATGGTCCCGGCAGCCCCGAGCAGCAGTTCGGTCGGAAAGATCACGAGCTTGTAGCCCATCTCCTCGAACACGGAAACGGCGACGGGCCGGTTGCCAGATTCAATGATGGTCGAGTAGTTGACCACCCCCGGAGCGTGGATCTGCCCGGCAACACGCTGCAGGTCGCGGATATCGCCCAGTCCGTGTACGAAGTGCAGATCCGCTCCGGCTTCGATGTAGCACTTTGCCCGGCGAATCGCCTCCCCCAGACCGTGGCGCTGAGCCGCGTCGGTTCTGCCGATGATCAGGAAGTTCGGATCTCGGCGGGCTTCCACAGCCGCCCTGATCTTGTCCGCGTGCTCTTCCATTGACACGACCTGCGGCAATCCGTCGGGTTTCCAGCGCTTGGGGTTGATCTGATCCTCCAGATGGATGGCCGCGATACCGGCCCTTTCGTACTCTTCGACGGTCCTCGCCACATTGGCGGCGGACCCGAAACCGGCTTCCGCATCGGCAACCACGGGAAGCTGTGTGGCCTTTTCGATCCTCTGCGCCTGCCCCAGGGCTTCGGTAAAACTGAGAAACCCCAGGTCCGGTTTGCCGATAAGGCCGGCGGAGGTGCCGAATCCGGTCAGGTAGACCGCCTGGAACCCCGCCTGCTCGACCATCAAGGCGCCGATGCAGTCACACACCCCGGGAGCGACAACAGTTCTCTGTTCCTCGAGCAGCCGGGCGAATCGTTCTCGTTTGTCGTTCATGTTCTCACCCCCGATCCACCGGCTTCAGAATGACCTTGACCGCACTCCTGTCCTCCACCTGCCGATAGCCCTTTTCCCATTCGGTTATCGGCAGGACAGCGGAGATCAGGGGTTTGGTCGTTACCGTTCCGCGGGCCAGCAGCTTGAGGACGCTGCGCCATGTCTTCCAGTTGTGCCCGTATGTTCCCTGCAGGGTGATGGCCTTGCTGATCAGAGGGTCCAGGCTGATGGAGACCGGCTTCGGACCCCAACCGATTTTGGTGATCTGCCCGAGAGGTCGGGCCATCTGCATGCTCTGCTGCAGGGTCGCGGCGCTTCCCGCGGCGTTCACGACCAGGTCCGCGCCCAGACCCGCGGTGGCTTCATTCACCACTTCAACCGGATCCTCTTTCGAAGAGTCCACCGTGATATCGGCTCCCAGCTTCGCGGCAAGCTCGAGCCGCGTTCGGTCTTCCGCCGTGCCGGAGGCGATTATGGTGCCTGCCCCCGCTAGTCTGGCGACCTGGATACAGTTCAGCCCGATGGGCCCGGGTCCGATCACCACTACCGTATCCCCGGGGCGGATCCTGGAGCGTGCGATCAGTGCGTTGTAGGCAACGCAGACCGGCTCGGTGATCGCGGCCTCCTCGAAGGAAAGATCCGCCGGGATGGGGTGGAGGATCTCCTGACGGACCTTGACGAAGCGCGTGAAGGCGCCGTCCACGCCGTATCCGTAGCCGAGCCTGTGGGGACACATGTTGTAATCCCCGGACTTGCAGAAGTAGCAGGTGCCGCAAACGTAGGCGCTCGTCTCGCTGACCACCCTGTCGCCCTTTTCCCACTTCTTCACGTCTTTTCCGGTTTCGGCGATTACGCCGCAGAACTCGTGTCCCTGTATCACCGGAGTGTTCACCTGAAAGGTGTGATGGCTGCGCCACATCTCGATGTCGCTGCCGCAAACGCCTGTGGCTTTGACTTCCAGAAGAACATCGTTGTCCCCTATTTCCGGAACCGGGGCATCCCGCAGCTCAACCATTCCGTCTTCATGACCGTACTTAACAACCGCCAGCATTGAGTATTCCTTTCTGTTCATTTCTTTAATAGCAGGAAGCTTGGATAACAACGATTCTACATTCCGACTTTGTTAATTGCAACAGCAACGCTTGTGCAACTCTCTTCAGTTGTTTATATTTCCCGTGTTTGGGGAAACGCATCGGCTGATCATGTCCGATACCCCCGCGACAGACCGCCGCTCCATCTTTGGAGTTTCGTAAAAAGAATCAGGAGTTTAAATGAGCAAATCAAAAGAAGCAAACCTTCCAGAGTGCGCGAACTGCAGCGTGCCGGACCGGGAGAAGATCTGCCTCACCTCTAAAGGCAGGGGCCCGGAGTTTTGCCCGACCCTCCACAACAGAGAGGCCATTCAGCAAGCCAGGCGAGTGCTTTCCGAAGTCTCCACGCTGGAGTTCGCCCGGAGCGCTTCGATCCAAGAGGCCGAATGCTACATCCACAGGGACAGGAAGCCCTTCGTAGTGCATCCGGTCAAGCCTAGGCTTCAGGAAATTATCGAATTTGCCGGGAGGATGGGTTTCAAGCGTCTCGGGATCGTGTTCTGCGATGGTTTGCGGCGGGAGGCGGGCGCCGTAGCAAAGGTCTTCAAGAAGCAGGGATTCGAGGTCGTATCCGCGGTCTGCAAGGTTGGCGGGATTCCCAAGGAGGAGATCGGCCTGAAGGACGAGCAGAAGATCCAGATCGGAACCGAGGAGACCATGTGCAATCCCCTTGCTCAGGCTGAGCTGATGAACCGTGCGAAAACCGAGCTCAATATACTGATCGGGCTGTGTGTGGGACACGACTCGCTGTTTTTCAAGCATGCCGAGGCCTACACGACGGTCCTGGCGGTAAAGGATCGGGTTATGGGACACAATCCGCTGGCTGCGGTCTATACCCTGGGTTCGTATTCGGAGCGATTCCTGAAAACAAAGTTCGAGTAGGGGACTGCCTGCAGACCGGGGTGTCTGAAGCTACTTGTAGTATTTATCCCGCATCGATCGCAGGAAGTCGACCGACTCCTTCATCTCTTCCATGCCGTTCACACCGTCCTCGATCGATACCCAGCCGTGAAATCCGCCGCGGGCCAGACGGCGGAAAATGCCATCGTAGTCGTTCAAGCCCCTGCCGACAACGCCGTGAAGGAGGTTTTTCGGGTAGCCGAGGGTTCCGTCGGCCTCCCGCATCTGTTCCAAAGTGGTGCCGGGCAGCAGGTACCGATCGCTGGCGTGCATCGTCCTGACGCGATCGAAAACCGCCTCCAATAGATCGATCGGGTCATCCCCGGCGACCAGCGCGTTGGAGGGGTCGTATTGGACACCGAAGCTCTCGGAGCCTATCCTGTTGACGATCTCCAGGAATACATCCATCTTCTGGGCGAACTCCTTGTACTTCCAGTAGCCGTCTTTGAAATGATTTTCCATTACGAGGCAAACGCCGTGTTGCTGCGCCTCGGGAAGGCAGGATTCGATGCAGGAGACGACCCAGTCGATCCCCTGGCTCCTATCCACCTCCGGGCGCATCTGCCCTGATAGGGTCCTGCAGTACTGCCCGCCGAGCTCGGCGGTGGCTCGGATCATTTCGATCTGCCCTTCGATCTCCTTTTTGCGAAAGTCCTCGTCGGGATGGGTGAAATCCGGGGAATAGCAGACCATAGGGATGCACATCCCGAGATTTTCCACGTACCTCCTGACCTTCCGCAGATAGGCGGGGTCGAGGGACTCGAAAAATTTGGCGTACATCTCCAGCCCTTCGCATTCCAGCTCGACGGAGCGATCGACCCATTCATAAAGACTCATCCGTCTCTCGCTGATCTCTTCTATCCAACACTTGGGGAAGGCGGAGATCCGAATCATTGGGACACCTCTCTTGTCTTGGCCACAACTTCCGCTAGCACCTTTTCGAACTCATCCCCGGTGGCGAATCGATCCGGCTGAATCGCCAGCGGAGCGCCGATTACGATCGAGCTGGCCCCCCGGCGGATCGTCTCCAGCGCCTGTTCGATGCTCAATCCACCCACCGCCTGCAGGGGCAGGGTGCTCGCCGCCAGCACGGCATCGATCTCGTCGAGGGGGGAGATGTTTTTCACGTAGTGACGTTCGTCGTAGCCGATATGGTGTATGATCCAGTCGGCTCCCAGGTCCTGCATTTTCCGGGCCGCCTCCGGCTTGTCCTCCGCTCCCAGGATGTCGGCCATCACCCTTGCTCCCAGATCGTGGGCGACCCGCACCATCTCCGTGACCGAGGCCCAATGGGCCTGGCTCATGACAACCACGTAGTCCGCCCCCGCCTTGATCATCATTTCGGCTTCCAGTCCCGCGCCGTCCATCGTCTTGAGATCGGCGACCACGGGGTGCTCGGGGAAGCACTGCTTTAGAGCCTGGACCGCCCGCAGGCCCTCGGCCAGTATCAGCGGGGTGCCCGCTTCCAACCAGTCGATGCCGGCCCGCACCGCAGCCTCTGCCAGCTGCAGGGCTTCCTCGATATTCATCAGATCCAGGGAGACCTGGGTGTACACTTCCCGTATTTTTGCCATTTTTACACCTTTGAAGCTATCCCAAGCTCTTTCAGTTTTTCGATTTTTGGAATTCCAAACTCATCCCATCCGCGATACCGGTAGTACTCATTCAACATCATTCCCAAAGGGGGTAGAGCATTCGTGCCTCCGCCCCTGTTATGGGTTAGCATGCGTAGCGGCAGGGTGTCATCTTTTCGCGAAATTCCCAGCCGCGTGTTGTACATACGCTTGAGCGTAAAAATGCGCTCGCCCGTTCTAAGAAAGTCATCAGCCGACAGATCCCAGCCGGTGACGTAGTTGAGAAATTGTGTCAGCGGTTCGACCGTCATTCCGCCGAACAATACGAATTTGCAGCAGGTCAGGGAATCGAACATGCTCATAAAATTTTGCATGAGGAAGACATTTTCGGCTTTTCCTTCCGGCGTGAACCTGTCGATGAGCTGCTCAGAACCGAGATCGGGGATGAACGCTCCTTCTTCGAAGTCGTGACTAAATGCCTGGAGGTGACAGGCTCCCCGGTTGGAGGTGGCATAGCCCAAAGCAACCGTCATTTTGGCTCGAGGGTCGTGCGCCGGCGGCTCGAGTCCTTTCACGTGTAGAGCAAACTCGGCTGCAATACCGCCGATCTGCTCTGCCGCCGCTTTCACACCTTCGGCCAGAACAGCACCGAATCCTTTTCTTGTAGCGATCATCTCGATCATGGAAAACACTGCTTTATGATTGCCCCAGTCCAACTCAATACCACCGGTATCCGTTTTTGAAACGAGCCCTCTCTGGTACGCTTCCATGGCAAACCCGATGACGCCGCCGGTCGAGATAGTGTCCAGGCCCAAGCGGTTGCACAGCTCATTGGCTTTGGCGATCGCCGATAGATCGTCGATCAAGAGGTTCGAGCCGAGAAGAGCAATCGTTTCGTACTCGGGACCTCCGATGTCTTTTCCGGCATAGGGCCCATCTACAGCTCTGATCACCCTTCCGCAATTCAGGACACAACGTCCGCAGTGGTAATTGCTCGTGAGAATAGTTTCCGCCATTCTCTGTCCCGATATTTTTCTCGCTCCGTCCGTAAATGGACCCTGAAACCAATTTTTCACGGGAATATTGCCGATCTCTTCGCACATTTCCATTCCGCCGGAGGTGCCGAAGGCGCCCATATTTTTACGGAACTCCGACATTGAAGGTCCCAACTTTTTCAGTAATTCACGGACCTTGTCCGGATTGGCCAGCTCTGTTTCCTTGTCGCCACGAACTACGATCGCTTTTATATTCTTGGAGCCCATAACCGCACCGAAACCACATCTGCCGACAGCCCGTGCGTGGGTCCCATCGGTGGTGATGTTGGCGAACTTCACGAGATTTTCCCCTGCCGGCCCGATGCAGGCGACCTGAGAGGACTCACCGTATTGCTTCTTCAGGATATGGTCTGTCTCGAAGGTTTCTTTTCCCCATAAAGAAGTTGCCTCGTCCATCGTGATTTGGTCATTCGATAGGCAGATCGTGATTGGCCGATCGGCTTTCCCTGTTATCAGCACTGCATCGTATCCGCATCTCTTGAAGGCTTCCCCCCAGTATCCGCCGCAGTTGCTCTCTCCATAGATGTCGGTTAGAGGAGATTTCGCGATAACCTGAAAGCGATTCGAGTTGTAGATTTTAGTCCCGGTTAACGGGCCTACTGCGAATATCAGCGGATTTTCGCAGTCGAGCGCTTTCGTTTCCGGTGCTGTCTCGTCGTAGAGGATTTTTGCGCCCAGGCCGCTTCCACCTATATATTTCTCTGCAACAGGATCGGAAAGCGGTCGCTGCTCAATTTTTCTGTTCCCCACATCTATGTGAAGAATTTTCCCCATGTATCCCTTTGCTTTCATACATAGTCTCCTTGGGTCACGATGAACCTCCCGGTGAATGCCGAATCGACTCCGCAATTCCAACGGGTGCCGGCTACTGCATTCTGTATCTTCGTATTGGATGGACCGTTATGACAATGTTGAAGAAAAGATCCACGATGCAATTTCAGCCCGTTGCACGTACAGAAACTCGAAGCACATCAGAAACCCTGATGGTGAATCGGGAACTCTGTAGCTGCTGCTAACGCACTCTGACCCTTTTTATTCTGCTTTCCCTTTGAAGTTCTTCCCAGATGATTCCGGCGGCCCACGCGGCTCCCTTGCCCACCGCTTCCGGGCACTTCGTCTCATGGGCTCCCATATCCAGGAAGACCTTCAGATCTTTTTCGTCCCACACGTTGAACTCTCTGCCGAACAGCTTCTTATGTACGTCTCTGCAACGGATGCCGCCGTACTCTTCTTCAAAACATTCGTGGAGTCGCTTCACCAAACCCGTCGCCTGACAGTTCTGGATCCGCAAGTCGAACTCCGATCGCGTTCTCCCGAAAAAGAAGCCGATAGCGATTGTGCCCCCCACCAAAGCACCGCAGGCACCATCGTTACTGTCTCCTCCACCTCCATGAAATCCAAAACAGCTTTTAAATAGAGTATCATCGTTGAAGTGGAATACGTCCATCAGAGCCGCCAGGGTAGCCTGGGGACAGTAATGGGATTCCTGCTCGTATCTATAGCCCAGCTGTTGTGCAAGTTCCATCACCTGTTTCTTATTCATACTGACCGTACTGGTTTTTATGTCCATCGAAAGGTCTCCTTCGGTTGTGTTATACGCGCAGGTTCGGTATTCCCTCTCTGCTATTTCTTTGACTTGAAAATGGTATCGACAAATACTGCTATCAGCAAGACAAGCCCTTTGATGATCTGCTGATAGGTGACATCCAAATTCAGCAGACTCATCCCGTTGTCCAGGCTGGCCATAACCAGGGCGCCGACCAACGCTCCCGGGATGGTTCCAATTCCTCCGGAGAAGCTGGTGCCTCCGATTATTGCCGCCGCTATGGCGTCCAGTTCCAGCATAAATCCCGCCTGTGCCGTGGCCGCTCCAAGCCTTGCGGTAAAGACAATGCCGGCAATCGAGGTCAATGTGCCCATAAGTACGAACAACATCAGCAGTCGTTTCTTGATTGTGATGCCCGATAGACGGGCTGCCTCTTTGTTCCCGCCTATCGCATAGATTTGCCGTCCGAAAACGGTATTGTTTGCTACGAACGTCAAGATCACCGTGACCACCAGGACCACCAGGATTGCATAAGGAATCCCGCGATAGCTGACCATGATGTACAGAACAAATCCTATGAGCACCGAAATGGCCGTTATTTTCAGGACCTCCAAGGGCAGTGAGATCACCTTGAATCCAAAGCGTATCCGGGAGCGTCGCCTCAGGATGCTCATGATGATGAACAGCAGTATAATTAAACATGTGATTATCAGACTCGTGTCGTGGAAGGACGCATCCTGAAGAAACAATCTAGGTAGGTATCTTTGTCCTATCGCCTTGAAAGGTTTGTGCAACGGAGCGATCGTGGTTCCATGGGTAACGCCGAGGACCGCCCCTCGAAGGGTCAGCATGCTTGCCAGCGTCACGATGAAGGCGGGTATCCCACGGTATGCAATCCAATATCCCTGCCAAAAACCAATAGCCACTCCGATTAGCAAACCAACAATGATCGTCGGTATAGTACCCCATTTCCCGTACACCTGAAGAAATCCTATAACCGCTCCGGTAATTCCGACCACCGAGCCCACGGAGAGATCGATATTGCCGGATACGATGACGAGCACCATTCCCATCCCCACGATTGCGACGGTAGCGCTCTGCATGAATAGATTCGATAAGTTCCGCGTGTTTAGAAAAACCGAGCCTGTCAGAATGGCAAATATGATCCAGATTCCGATCAGAGCTAGGATCATCGTGTATTGTCGGATGTTGTTTCTAATAGAATTGAGAATGGCTTCTTTCAGTGGGCTCGATTTCTTTGCAGCTTTCTGCAGAGGCACTTGCCCGTTAGTTGCTTCGTTCATTGTACACCCTTCCAGTTGAGCAATACATTATTTTCTCTTGAGTAGCTTCTTTCCAATCGAACTCCCCCGCAATTTTCCCTTCGTGC
>CAZPPB010000112.1:0-12928 GCA_964588355.1 uncultured Spirochaetaceae bacterium
TCATCTACTCCGGCACGCTGTTTCCCTTCCAGATGTACCTGATCCCGGTGTACCGCCTGTACAACGTGCTGGGGCTGTACAACACCCGCGTGGGGTTGATCCTGATCTACGGGGCCATCTGTACGCCCTTCGCCCTGTTCGTGTACAGGGGGTTCTACACCACCATCCCCAAGGAGATCGAGGATGCCGCCAAGATCGACGGCTGCGGACCGGTGCGGACCTTTTTCTCTATCTTCCTGCCCCAATCGTTGCCGCCCACGGCGGTGGTGGCCCTGTTCCAGATGACCTGGATCTGGAACGACCTTCTGTTCGGGATGGTGCTGTCCCGGACTCAGAACATCCGCCCGATCATGGTGGCGTTGGCCACCATGTCCGGCTACGGCGGCGGGAACATCCCCTACATCATGACCGCCGTGATCATGACGGCGATCCCCACCATCCTGCTGTTCGTGCTGCTGCAGAAGTACTTCATCAAAGGGATGACCCTGTCGGTGGCCGGCGGCTGAGCGAAGCCCCTGGACGCGGGCCGGGAGCTGAGCAAAGCCCCTGAGGGTGGCCCCTGAGGGCGCTCCTCGCCCCCTACCGATAACGGCCCAGCTCTCGGAAAGCTCGGATGCAGGCCCGGTAGTTTTCCCCACTCATGCCGATGGAGCTGTACTCCTCCACGTAGCCGATCAGGCCCCCGTTGTGGCTGCCCAGACGCTCCACCAGGACTCGCACATCGGCGTAGATCTCCTCCGTCGTCCCTGAGATCGCGGTGGTCTGGTAGCTCACCGGGCAGACGAAGCACACCCGGCCGCCGAAGCTGCTGCCGAGCTCCGGGATGTCGTACAGATTCGGCTGGCTCAGGTTCAGCATATCCACGCCAATTTCGATCAGCTCGGGAACCAGTTCCCGGATGTAACCGCAGCTGTGAAAGTACACATCCAAACCCAGCTGGTGAGCCAGGGCGAACTGGCGGCGGTAGCGTTCCCGGAAATGCCTGCGCCACAGCGCCGGGGCCAGGATCAGGTTTCCCTGGGTGCCCCAGTCGTCGTAGAAGGCCACGCCGTGGAAACCCCGGGCCGGAAGGCGGCGGATGACCTCCTCCTCGAAGCCGAAGACCCTGTCGGCCAGCAGCGACACCTCCGGACGCTCCTCGGCCAGATCCACGAGCAGCTCGGCGAAGCCTCGCAGGAAGCTCATCACGGTGAAGCCGGTCAGCACCAGGCTGGCCAGGTAGTAGCGCTCGCCGTACTCATCCATGACCCCGGTGACGTGGGCGAAGCGCCGAGGATCAGCAGGGTCCGGAACTTCCAGGCTGGCCAGCCGCCCCCAGGCAGGCAGCAATGGCTTCAGGGGTTGGCCCATGGTTCGGTCCAGCTTCTCCCAGGCGAAGCCCCACTCGGATTGGTCTTCAGAGGTCCCCATAAAATGTCGGACCACGTCGACGACCACGATATCGGACTGCTCCTTGTCCTGGTTGAAGAACAGGAGGGGCACGTAGTCGGGCCCTTGGCGGTGTATCGCCCGCCGTACCTGCTCACAGCGGCCGGCACAGTCCCGGCTGCGGGCGCTCATACCTCCGGCCCCTCCCGGCCGCCCGCACCGCTGCCCTCTTCGCGCCCGGCGCTGCCCGGGGGGCCGCTACCGTCTGCTCCCCCTGGGGGGCCGGCGCCGCCTTCCCTATCGACGGCGCGCGCCGCACGTGCTGCGCGGCGCAGGTCTGCCGCGCGATCGAAGATTTCCTGCCTGGAGATGCCGGCCACGTCGTACATGGCGAAGATATTCCTCTCCGGGGTCTCTGGAGGGATCGTGTGGGAGGCAGCCAGGATGTAGCCGCCTCCGCCCTCGGTCATGGTCCGGATCAGCTTTGTGATCGCCTTCCGGACCTGCGCCTCAGAGCCGAAGGGCAGCAGCTCCTGCGTATCCACTCCCCCCATAAAGGAAAGCTGCCGGCCGAACTCCCGTTTGAGCTCAGCCGGCTCCATGCCCGGACATCCGGCCTGGACCGGATTGAGCACATCCAGGCCGATCTCGACCAGATCGGGGATGATCGGAAGCAGAGCCCCGCAGCAGTGGAAGGCCACCCAGAGCCCGGCCCGCTTGCCGACCGCGAAGATATCGGCCAGCAGTGGCTTGATCAGCTCGCGCCAGGCCTCAGGGCTCAGGATCATGCCGTTCTGACCCGCCACGTCGTCGCCGGTCCACAGCCAGTCCAGGGGCAGCTCCCGGCAGGCCCGCTCGGCCAGCAGCAGGGCAAACCCTGCGCAGCGTTCCAGCATGGCCCTGGCCAGCTGCGGCCGGGCGGCGATATCGATCAGCGTCTCCTCCAGGCCCCGCAGCCGCCAGTACATCTCGAAGGCGCAGGGGGAGACATCGCAGCCCAGGAAGTACTCACCCCCGCGCTGAATCAAGGGCTTCATGCGCCCAAGGAGGAAATCGATCTTGTCGGTTGGGAAGCGGTAGCTGAGCATGGCGCGCTCGGAGGCTGCGGCCAGCGGGAACTCCGTCGGTTGATTGAAGGCACCCAGTTTCTCCCAGCGGATTCCCCAGAAGTCCCTGTGCCCCTCCCCGTCATGCTCGTGAACGATCCCTTCCATGGCGTAGTTGTTGT
Source organism: uncultured Spirochaetaceae bacterium (assembly GCA_964588355.1). GTDB lineage: Bacteria > Spirochaetota > Spirochaetia > SZUA-6 > DRHE01 > JAFGQJ01. The sequence goes on from CAZPPB010000112.1 coordinate 2,597, forward strand.
TGACCCAGGTTTGCAGCACGTCATTGCCCATGGCTTCTCCGACCTGCTCGGCGGGTACCTCGAGGAGCTCGGCCAGCTGTCGGGTAGTGTCCGGGTGAAACCACATGAACACGGGCACCCGATCCGCCGGTTTGCGTCGCAGAGCGGCGTGAACCCGCTGTTTCGGGGTTTCCATGGCCGGTACTGTACCACCGATCGACTCGCTTCGCAATCGAGGTGTTCGCCCCGGAACATGCAGCCCGCAAACGGCGCTCCCGTTTCCTTTACGAATGGGAAAAAACGCCGTAGAGTTGGAGACGGAGGGCAAGCCAGGATGACCAATAGAGAACGCGTGCAGACTGCACTGAACCGTCGGGAGCCGGATCGGGTGCCGATGTTCGAGCTCACCGTTGCCAACCCGGTTCTCCAGAGCGTGCTGGGCAGGCGGATCGAGGGCTTCGGGACGGGGGAGGCCAAGGCCGCCGGCATCCGGGCGGGCATGCAGGGGGCGGAAGCCCGCCGGGCTCTGATCAAGCGGAACGTGGAAGGCATGATGGAGTTCTTCGAGAAGGTCGGCTACGAGATGTTCTGGTTCAGGCCGCACGATTTTCTCGTGACTTTCGCCATGGGTCTGCCCGACGACATCACCGCCAACTCGATTTTCGACGTGTCTATAACCGAGACCGAAACCGACACCTTCCGCATCGAGAGCCTCGAGCACGGCTTCTGGTCCATAGAGAAGTACGAGCCGGAAAGCGACACCTGCGTGACCGTCACCGACTCCATCTCCCAGGGGGGGATCGCCGAGCTGCGCCGCTACGTGGACTACCTGGAGGGGACTGCGGATGTGCCTCTGCATGAGAGCCTTCAGGATGGAGTGGGGGCGATCCGGCTGGCGGTCCAGCGGCAGAAGGCCAGGGGAGAAGAGGGAATGTTCGTGCTCGGAGCGGCGGACATCGCCTTCCCTACCTTCATCCCGTACCTCCCCCTGTTCCTGGAGACCATGATCGACGACCCGAAGCTTATCGCGCGCTACATGGCCGCCACGACCGAGGGGATGATGACGATCCTTCGCGCCCAGCTCGAACTGGGCGTGAACGGCATTCTCGGTGCGGAGGACTGGTGCTTCGGCGGAGGCCCGCTCGTCTCTCCCGAGATGTTCCGCCGCTTCATGGCCCCGCACCTGAAGCGGATCGTCGATGAGTGCCACCGCTGCGGCGTACCCTACCTGAAGCACCTGGACGGGAACACCATGGTGCTGCTCGACATCCTGGTTGACGAGGTGGGCATCGACGGCCTGCACAGCATCGAGCCTCCTGCGGGGATGGACATCGGCTGGGTCAAGAAAACCTACGGCGACCGGATCGCGGTTCTCGGGAACATCGACTGCGCCCACCTGCTGACCTTCGGCACCCCGGAGCAGGTGGTCGGGGCGGTCAAGGAGATCCTCCGGACGGCTTCCCCCGGAGGAGGGCACGTCTTTTCTTCGAGCAACAGCATTCACAGCGGGGTGAGCCCCGAGACCTTCTGGACGATGGTCAACGCCGTGCGGGAGTACGGCACGTATCCGATTTCCATCCCGGGCTGAGGGTGTGCCGGGTATGCCGGAGGAGGGACAGGCCATGGCTTCGACGGACCACGACGTCCTGGAGGGATTTGTAAAAGCGGTGCGGCGGGAGCGGCCTGACCGGGTGCCAGTGGCATTCTGCATCAGCTCGCAGTACATCTGCCGGCGCTTCGGTGTGGCGGTTAAGGACTACCTGTACGATCCGGCGACCAAGCTGCGGGTGCAGTGCGCCTTCCAGGACGCCTACCCGCAGGCGATGATCGTTCCGGGAATCTACCCGGATTTCGGCTGCGGCGTGGTGGAGCCTTCCGCCTTCGGCTGCAGGCTGGTACAGCGCGAAGACAACCCCCTGACCCCCGAGCCGGTCTGTCCGCAGGCCCTGCACGCCCAGTCAGGGGAGGGGGGGATAGAGGCGGCGCTGAAGCTGGATGTACCCGATATCCGCAAGGACGGTCTGATGCCCCAGGTGCTGGAGCACTACCGCTACTTCTGGAAGCACCTGGACCGTAGGTACATCGACCGCTACGGCTACCTGGAGGGTTTCGCCTTCGCCATGGGCCCGGTGGAGACCGCCGCCCTGGTCGCTGGCTACGAGAACTTCCTGATGGGCCTGGTCGACCACCCTGAAGCAGTCCACCGGCTTCTCGGCAGGGCGACGGAGCTAACCGTAGCCTGGCTGAGAACCCAGGAGAAGATCAACGGGACTCTTCAGCGGATCTACCTGCTCGATCACACCCCTGCCAGAGTGGGTCCCGCTCACTTCGAAGAGTTCGTGTTCCCCTATCTCGCCCGGGTGTGCCGGGAGTTCTCTACGGCCATCAAGATCTACCACATCTGCGATCACGGCATCGCTCATGTGCTGCCGCGTCTGCCCGACATGGGGATCGACGTGCTGTACTTCGGCGCCGATATCGCCGAGGTCAAGCAGCAGGTGGGGAGCAGGGTCTGTCTGATGGGAAACCTCAGTCCGATCGGGCATTTCCTCCAGGGCAGCCCCGAGGGTGTGGCGGCGGAAGCAGGACGCTGCATCGAGATCGCCGCAGAGGAGGAGGGGGGCTACCTGCTGGCCCCCAGCGGGGCTTTCATCCCCGGTACGCCGGATGAGAACATCCGGGCCGCGTTCAAGGCGGTGGAGTAGGGGTGGAGCAGGGACCGCAGCAGCGGATTCCTGCAGATTTCATCAGGAACACCATCCTTTTATCAAAGCGAATTCCGTGCCGACTCAAGGGAAATGGAACGCTTTTGAGTGATTTCTTGAATTGGCACAGACACTGCACTATACTAGAATCGTGAACCCCGTGGAGGTGAAGTCTCGCGTCACGGGAAGTAGAACTATCTTCTCTCTGTTTGGCAGCATCCAACCTCTGTCGAGGGTCTGACTCAGGAATATGGTATTGAGCCTCCGGAGGAAATTCAGATGAACAGTCGCATTCTAAGATATTTGTTGTGTCTGGCCATCCTGGTCCTGGCCATGGGCTGCACGACGAGCGCCGTTCCCACGGGGGGTGAGGAGCTTCCGATTCTGAGTGCCATGGAGATCTATGAACGTATCAGCCCTTCCCTGGCTTTTATCAACACGCCCAGAGGTTCCGGAAGCGGTGCGTTGATCGAGAACAACTATATCGTAACGAACGCCCATGTTGTCGGGCCGTATACGAACGTCGGCGTGACTTTCCCGGACGGATCCGAACTGAAAGAGGTTCCTGTTGCCTTCATTGACTATATGGGAGATCTCGCGTTGCTCGGTCCTGTTTCCGTTGACCTCCCGACGCTGGAGTTCGCAACCCGGGAGGATATAGAAGTTGGCAGCGATGTCTACCTCATTGGCTATCCTCTGGAAAGTGAATCATCGCCGGTGCCCACGATCACGAGAGGAATACTGTCACGTATACGCGAATGGTCTATGATTCAGTTGACGTTATTCCAAACAGACGCTGCGATCGCCGGGGGACAGAGCGGGGGCGTTCTGTCCACAGACCGCGGTGAAGTGATCGGGATCTCGAGCCTGGCTGTGCAAGGCGCGACGTTTGCCCTGGCCGCCTCTTCCTTCGACGTGCTCGAAAGACTGGAGCAGATGATGACGGGCGTCGATATTGCCGGGTTGGGCAGCCGGGGCGATCTCTCGGAGAAGGACGGCAAAAACACCCAGAAGTTTACAATCGAGAACAAATGGGATCGTCGCGTTTTCCGGGTCGAGCCCGATGCAGGCACCCCGATCAATTTGACAGCCGAGAGCGAGCAGGACATTGCGATGTACGTGATGGATGAGTTTGGCAATATGGTCCGTTCGGTGGATGAGTTTCAAGACGGCAGGGCGGAGAGCCTGCAGGTGAGTGCGAAATCCCATCCGCATTTCGTCGTAGTCAATTCCAGGGCAAGGGAAAGCGGCGGCGTTGTGCTGGAAAGCAATCAGCCTCTGTTTGCCGTTCCAGACCCCGATGATGGCCGGACACTGGAATTGAACCAGTCATTCCCGGCAAACCTGGATTTTGTTTTCGATTCTGATTGGTTCCGTATCTATCTGGACAAAGGGCAGAAGATCACCGTTGCGGTCGAATCGTTGATGATAGATCCGCTTGTCTATATCGATCAAATCGAGGTTGAAACACCCGTTTCCGACAACGACAGCGGTGGAGGTATCCTGGGGACAAACTCTCTTCTCACCTTCGAGGCAACAGAAGCCGGAGAGCATCTTTTGATCGTGACAGGTTCACGCCGGTATTCGACGGGAGGCTACATTATCGATATCCGGGAAGCATCGCCAGGAGTTGTTGCGCAGACCTTCTCGCAGGAGGATCCGGATTCACTTGAATCCGCCGATGTTCCTGAGTCCGGGGAGCGGGAAAAGATACGCGACCCGGAGTCCGAGAAAGAATGGAGCAAGTATTTCGGCTATGTCCCGGACGGTTGGACCGCAGACACCCAGTATTTCGCAGAGACCTCGGGTTTTGGGCGGCCTCTGCAGTTCGGCGGAGGTATCTGGACGGGACTCGGATATGATCCCAACATCGTCGTAGCTCGTTTTCCGATGCCCAAGTATGTCGTACAAACGCAGATTGTCGACCAGATGATCGACCAGATGATCAACCAGATGCCGAGCGATTTCTCCGGAGTCACGGTCCTATCGCGAAAAGCGGTGACGATTGATTCCACCTCTGGGGAAAGGCTTGAGATACTTGCACAGAGTCGGTTTGGGTCCTTGAGGATCATTCAGTGTTGTCTTTTCCGCGACCATGAGATGTGGCTGATCCAATGTGCTACAAGCAAAACAGACGAAGACACCGAATTGTTGCGGAAAATCATCACTTCGTTCCATTATCCGGAAAACTACACGTCGGAGGATCCGTCACTCGAAACGTCAATGGTAGCATTTGGATTTTACTCGCGTATCATCGCCCTGTGGGAATCGGGGGAGAGGCAGAAAGCCCGGGAGCAGCTGGACCTGTTTACCCAATTTGCCGATTCCCTGGAGGAGACAGATCCCAGCTATGGAAAAGTCATCGCTACTATTGGGGACCTCAACAGCGAGTTTAAGAACTACGAGGAGGCGATCGAGTATCTCAGTCTAGCGGTCTCTATCTTCTCGGCGAACGACCAGGACAGCGAGCTGGGATCAGCCCTGAACAGTCTTGCCTGGGCATACTATTTGACGGGGAATTATGCCGAGGGCGAGGCGCATAGCCGTCGAGCGGTCTCCGTCGACAGAGATATCAAGGGTCCGGAAAATCCTTCCACCATTGCAGCCACGCATACACTGGCGATGTTGCTGGTGGGATTGGGGCAGTACCAGGAGGCCGAGAGACTTTTACGTTTCGTCATTGCCCAGGAGGAGGGCAGTGACAAGGAGGATCAATCAACACTTGCCGGATACCTCACTGACCTGTTGACGCTGCTGAACCGTGTCGGGAAAGAGGCTGAAGCGCGGGAGATCGAGGATCGCCTATCGAACTTCCAGGTGACGCCCCCGGATTGGGCGAGTGTGGGGGGTGTGCTTCCCGCGGAGAAGCGTTGAGCCCCGGTGTGCCCGATGAGAACATCCGGGGGCAAGAGGCTCAGATCCGGGCAAGAGGCCCGGACCCGGGTCTGATCCGTCAATCCAGATAGGATATCCGCTTGCTCTTCTCTTCGAGCAGGCCATCTCGAAACAGGTTCTCGATCAGCTTGTTCACTTCTGCAGCCTTGATGTTCTTCTGAAACGTGGTCTCGATGAACGACGTGAGGGTCTTTCTGCTCTTCGGTCTCCTGGTCCTCTGCTGCTTCATCAGGATCTCTTTGACTTTCCTGTATTTGGTCTCCAACTCCTTGCCCAGTCCGATCTTCTCGAACACGTCGGCGAAAGACACGACCCGCCTGACCTTCTGCCCGAGCCCCTTCGCATGGGCGATCAGCGGATCGAAGCCCGCGTCCTTGGACACGATGCAGTGTTCGGTATCCGGTTGCGCCCTTTGGAGGGCCAGATAGTAGGCTATGTGAAAGTCCAGAGCATTTTTCCCGGAGCCGGTGATTTGAACCCACTCTACGTTCTTTCCCAGTGGCTGGATGGCCCTGACGATGTTTGTTGACAGCCTCTTCTGGCTCTGTCCGATGAATAGCAGGATCCTCGTATCGCTGGTTTCCCGGATCTCGACGTTGGGCACGTTCTCGAAATCGACATAGATGATTTTTTGCATTTTTTAACCTCTCCCTTGCCGCCGGGTTTTCCCCTGTCTCCCCCAGGAAACCGGGGCGGCTCGCCTTCCTGCATTTATTCTAGAAGGTGCATTGATTCTATCAGGTTTTCCATCGAGCAAACACCGTGGCGTACACGATCCTCTGTCCCCGCGGCAGCCGCTTCGTGTGAACTGTCCCTGGGGGGAAAGAGCCGGCAGGTCTGGCGCCCGATGAAACGGCCGGAGATCGATGTCAGGCGTACTCGTAGAAGGTTTCGATCATGGCCATGAAGTTTTCAACCGGGACGTCGAGCTGAATGCTGTGGACCGGTGTGAAGATGAAACCACCCCCCGGGGCCAGCTCTTCGATTCTTCTGCGCACCTCTTCGCGCACCTCAGCCGGTGTGCCGTAGGGCAGGGTGGCTTGAGAATCCACGCCGCCGCCGTGAAATACGATGCTGTCGCCGAACTCCTTTTTCAATTCAGCCGTGTCCATACCGGCGGCGCTGACCTGCACCGGGTTCAGAACCTCCACACCGGATTCGATCAGGTCCGGTAGGATCTCACGGATAGCTCCGCAGCAGTGAAGCTCCACGGCGGCGCGGCCTCCAGAGCAGTCTTTGATCATTTCGAACAGCCGGGTGTGTCGAGGCTTCACCAGCCGTCGGTACATCTGCGGGCTGATCAAAAGTCCCGATTGGGAGCCCAGATCATCGGATTCGCTGATGATGAAGAACTCGACACCGACCGATCGCAGCGCACCGATAGCGGCGCGGTAGTACTCGAACTTATGCTCCAGCACCCTGTCCATGATCGCCTCGGACAGGGTAGGGTTCCCGGCCAGGTCCATCATGGCTTTCTCATAGCCGCAGAGAACCGAGCACATCTCGAAGATCCCAGGGCTAGTGCGTCCCAGCACGACTGCCCGCCGATGATCGTCCCCTATTTTCCGCGCCTGTTCCGCCATGTGGGAGAGCATCGCCGGGTCGTCCCCCGGCGGCCAGTCAAAGCTTTCGAGGTCCTTCGGGCTTTCGGCCTCTGCCAGCGGAAAGCGGCTGAGATCGAAGTAGGCGCCGTCTTTCGGCATGTACCACCCGCACCCCCACATGTCGGTATAGCGGGCACCGCCGTTTCCATCCTGCTTTGTTTCGGTTTCCCGGACGAAGGTTTCAGGGTCGATGCTTTCCAGATCGACCCCGAGGACTGAACGGAAATCCTCCTCCACCCGAGGCAGCTGGAGGTAGCGGACCTGAAGTGCCGGCTTGCTCGGGGGCAGTCCCAAGCGGGCTCTGTAGCGGTGGTAAGCCTGCAGGTGTATACCGGTGACCCTGGTTCCGCCGATGTCCAGCGGGATCCGATCCGACTCCTGGTGGCGCAGCGCCTGCTCCACGCGGCGGCTGCCGTTCCAGCCGGGCTCACCGTTACGTTTTGCAGGCAGGTCGATGATCCTGCGATTGGGCTCGAAGCTCATTTTCGAGTCAGAGACTCGCCGATACTCCCCGGTTTGTCAAGGTGATAATTGGAGCTGCCTGTAGGTGAAAAAGACATGGTACCCCCGCCCTGCGCCGCAGCCGCTTCACGCGAACTGTCTTTGAGGGGAAAGAACCGGCAGGTCGGGCGGCCCATCGAAGCTGTCGAACCCGTACGGGCAATCCGTCCACTGGAGAGGATGCGGATTTTGGAGTACCGTTTTTACTGAAAGAGGAGGTGATCCGTTGGCGCCGGCGCCCCGCTACCTGACCAAATCCCGCTTCGTCATGGCCCTCGAGTGCCCGACCAAGCTGTTCTACACCGGCAAGGGGGAGTACGCGGACCACAAGAAGGACGACCCGTTTCTATCCGCCCTGGCCGAAGGGGGTTTCCAGGTCGGGGAGCTGGCCAAGCTGTACTTCCCCGGCGGCCATGAGATCGAGACCCTGGCCCACGAAGAGGCTCTGCGCCAAACTCAGGAACTGCTCCAGCAGGAGTCGGTGATTCTCTATGAGGCTGCGATCCGCCACCGCAATCTGTTCCTCCGGGCCGACATCCTGATCAAGGACGGCGGCTGTTTCGAGCTGATCGAAGTCAAATCCAAGTCCTTCGATGGCATCAGCGCGGAGGACATGCTCAAAGACAACGGCACGATCCCTGCGAAGTGGCAACCCTACCTCTACGACGTGGCCTTCCAGAAGCACGTGCTGTCGCTGGCCTTCCCGGAAATGCAGATCCGTTCCTACCTGCTCCTGGCCGACAAGAACGCCAGAGCCACGGTGGACGGGCTCAATCAGCGTTTCCTCATCTACAGGGAGAAGGGACGCTCCCGGGTCCGGGTGCGGGAGGGAACCACCCCGGAGACGCTGGGCCGGCCGATCCTGATCCGGGTTCCGGTGGACCGGGTCCTGCAGCTGATCTATGCCGGCCGGGACGGTTCGAACCGGGATCTGCCATTTGGCCGGTGGGTAGAGTTCCTGTCCGAGCACTACGAGCAGGACAGGAAGATCCCGTCCGAGTTGGGGGCGAAGAAATGCAAAGGCTGCGAGTTCCGCTGTACCGTGGAGGAGGAACGGATCGGGCTGAAAAGCGGCTTCAAGGAGTGCTGGCGGGAGCAGGCCGGGCTGGAGGAGCCGGATTTTGCCGAGCCCCTGGTGATCGATCTCTGGAAGTCGAACAGAAGAGACAGTTACCTGAGCCAGGGGGTCTATTTTCTCCGGGATATCGAACCGGAGTCGCTGCAGCCCAGGAGTCGCGGAGGCGCCGGCAGGGCCGAGGCCAAGCCGGGGCTCTCCAGGAGCGAGCGCCGGCGTCTGCAGGTAGAGAAAGCCCGCAGCGACGACCCGAGCCCCTACTTCGATGCGGAGGGGCTGAAGGCCGAGATGGACCGCTGGGTCTATCCCCTCCACTTCATCGATTTCGAGACCACCCAGGTGGCTATTCCCTTCAACCGGGGCATGTCCCCCTACGAGGGGATCGCCTTTCAGTTCTCCCACCACAAAGTAGACGCCGACGGCCGGATCACTCATGCGGGGCAGTATCTGCACGGGGAGCGGGGGGAGTTTCCCAGCTTCGCGTTCCTTCGGGCCCTGAACAGGGAGCTGGAGGCGGATCAGGGCACGATCTTCCGCTATGCCGCCCATGAGAACACCTACCTCAACATCATCTACAACCAGCTGCAGGAGGCGGACGCCGCGGAGGTGCCGGACCGGGATGAGCTCTGCCGGTGGATCACCACCGTGGCGCAGCCGACCGAACGCAACCAGGGCTGCTGGGTCCCGGGCAGGCGCAACATGGTGGATCAGCTCGAGCTGGTTCAGCGCCACTTCTACCACCCGGCGACCGGCGGCTCGAACTCTCTCAAGAAAGTGCTGCCTGCGGTCCTGGGAAGCTCGGAGTACCTTCAGGGGAAGTACGACCGTCCGATCTACGGCCGGGGACAGGAGATCCCGAGCCTCAACTTCGAGGCATGGTCGTGGATCCGCTTCGACGAAGCGGGCATGCCGATCGATCCGTATCGGCTCCTGCCGCCGATCTTCGAAGGGGCCGAGGAGGATTATCTGGAGGAGGATGATCTGGAGCATCTGATTTCAGACGACCATCTGGCCGACGGGGCGGCGGCCATGATCGCCTACGCCCGCATGCAGTTCTCCGAGATGGCCGAATCAGAACGCCGGGCCATACAGCAGGCCCTGCTGAAGTACTGCGAGCTGGACACCCTGGCCATGGTCATGCTCTGGGAGTACTGGAGTCGGGAGCTGATGGCGGGCTGAGGAACCTGGTGCCGGAGCTCCTCCATGATAAATAGTGCAATCAATATAACCCACAGCGCGAATTGATCGGAGAATGGAATCAGTCCCTCAATTTATCCCGTTATTCCGCAATGAAGCTCAAGAACAGAGGGAGGTTCGTTTCTATGCCCGTAATCAGTCGTTTTTTGGCATAGTGATCTATATGCACTGGGGTGATCACAGTCCCCCCTCATTTCCATGCCGGATACGAGGGTGAGGAAGTAATGATTGAGATCGAAAACGGGAACACGGCAGGTAAGATCAAACAAAGGGCGCTTGGTTTGATTCAGGAATGGCAACAGCTACATCAAGCGCAGCTTATGGGTGGGAATTCGCAAGCCGGCAACACCCACTTGACAAAAATCCATCAGGCAGC
>CAZPPB010000113.1:0-12792 GCA_964588355.1 uncultured Spirochaetaceae bacterium
TTCCTCGGGGCGGAGATACGCTTTGCCGGTCTGGACGGCCTGATCCTGGAGGGAGTGGCACCCGAGTGGACGCTGCTGTTGGTCGAGGATGACCGGGTGAGCTTCCACAGCGCCGAAGCTGTTCTGGGCAAGAGCACGGCGGAGACCGAAGCCTATCTGAGAGAAATCTTCGGTCCTGATGTGCACACCCTCTCCATAGGACGGGCCGGAGAAAAAGCGGTGGCCATGGCTTCGATCTTCTCGGAAACCCGGACCTTCGGCCGGGGGGGAGCCGGGGCGGTACTGGGTTCCAAGCGGGTCAAGGCGATCGCCGTGCGGGGCAGCCGGGGTGTGGAGGTAGCCCGTCCCGATGAGTTCAGCGCCCTGGTACGGGGGAATATGGAGCTGCTCAAGGCCGCCTGCGCGGAGGAGTACAACCTCGTCGGCATGTTCTCCAGGGTCGGAACCGGAGCGGGCATGGGCCTGGTCAACGGCCGGGGCGCTCTGGCAACCCGGAATCACGCCTTCGGCAGCTTCGACGGTTCAACCCGGATCGACGGCTACGCCTACGCGGACAAGTTCTACACCCGGGCCATCGCCTGCTACGGCTGTCCGGTTCACTGCGGCATGCTCCACAAGTTCACGCGGGCAGACGGAAGCAGCTCATGGTTGAGGGGGCCGGAGTACGAGACTATGTACTCCCTGGGCTCGGATCTGCTGAACGGCGATCCCGTGGTGCTTGCAGAGGCCAATCAGATCTGCGAGGAATACGGGATGGACACCCTGAGCTCCGGGGTGTGCGTGGCCTGGGCTCTCGAGATGGGGGAGTCGGGTGTGCTCGAGGAGCCGGGACTGGAGCTGAAGTTCGGGGAGCCCGCGGCGATCCTGGGACTGCTGCGGAAGATCGGTGAGCGGGAGGGGATCGGCGATCTGCTGGCCCGGGGCCCGAAACAAGCCGCCAAGGCCAGCGGCGGTGACCTGGGTCGATTCATGCAGATCAAGAACTCCGGCTTCGCCGCCTGGATGCCCCGGCGGATGAAGGGCACCGGCCTGGCCTTCGCCACCTCCAACCGGGGAGCCTGCCACAAGCGCGCCCCCATCGGGGCGGAGATCACCGGCCAGATCGACATGGATGCCTACGAGGGCAAGGCGGCCCTGGTCAGGGAGATCCAGGATCGGGTGAACGCCATCTTCACCCTGGTCAGCTGCCGATTCCACGAGTTCGTAACTCCGCCGGAGGTTTATCCCCGTTTCGTTGCCGCGGCGACCGGCCGGGATATCTCCCTGAAAGAGTTTCTGGCCGTCGGGGAGCGGATCTGGAATCTGGAACGCCTGTTCAACATCGGAGCGGGCCTGGGACGTGCAGATGATCGGCTTCCGGAACGCTGCTACCAGCCGATTAAGGGGGAGGCTTCAGAGGGCGCGGTCGTGGACAGGGATGAGTTCGAGAGGATGCTCGACGAATACTACCATCTGCGCGGCTGGGATGAGCAGGGCAATCCCACGCAGGGCAAGCTCGAGCAGCTGGGGATCCCGGAGTACGCCCGCCTGGGGCTGCGGTGAAGCTGCGCTTCGAGTTCCTGACATTGTTCCGGCAGAAGATCGGACAGGAGAGTCTGATCGTTCAGCTGGCGGATCGGCCGGGAGGCAGCCCCACCGTGAGGGAGGCTCTGCAGGCGCTCGAGGACTCGTTGGGCAGCAGGCAGCTCGGGCTTCTGGAGGGAGGACGGGTTGCCGAAAATCTGCTGATATTCCGAAAGACACCGGCGGGCGCGCTGGAACGAATCCGGGATCCTGAGGATCAGAGCGTAGAGCCCGGTCAGAGCCTGGTCCTCTCCATCGCCATGGACGGAGGATAACAGCCTTGCGGTATCTGAGAGCTCAAAACCTCGCCGAGGCTCTGGCTATGGCCGCCGAGGCGGCGGGGCAGCGGATGAAATACCTGGCCGGAGGGACCGACCTTGCCGTACAGATCTCCGAGGGGATCGTGGATCCCGCCCTGCTCATCGATATCAGCGCGGTCGAGGAGCTGCGGCGGATAGAGGAAAACGGGGAGGGACTGCGGATAGGAGCTGCGGTTACCATCGCCGAGCTTCTCGAGGCCCTTCGGGCTGCGGAGGCGGGGAAGTCGGCCGAATCTGCAGCCATACCCCGCTGTCTGCTTCAAGGGGCGGGATCAATCGGTTCGCCCCAGATTCGCCATCTCGGCACGATCGGAGGCAACGTGTGCAACGCCTCGCCGTGCGGGGACACCCTGGCGCCGCTCATCGTGCTGGCCGCCAGCTTTTCCCTGCGCTCCGCCCACAGCAGCCGGGAGGTGCCGGCTGAGGAGTTCTTCCTCGGTCCAAAGTCCACGGTGATGGAACCCGGAGAGTTGCTCGAATCCATCTTTATCCCCCGCACCCACCTGCGGGGCCGTTCGGCTTTCCGCATGATCGGCAAGCGCAACGGCCAGGTTATCTCTCAGGTCAATGTTGCGGTCTGGTTGAGGCGGGAGCAGGGCAAAGCTCACGGCACCGGGGAAGAACGCCCTTTGCCCGTCCAGGATATCCGCATTGCCGCCGGCTCCGTAGCTCCCATCCCCCTTCGTCTCCGGCGGGCGGAGCAGTGCCTGCGGGGAAGCGTTCCCGAAGCATCGGCGCTTCGGGCCGCCGCCCGGGCGGTGCAGGAGGAGATCCAACCGATCTCGGACGTGCGCACCAGCCGGGAATATCGGCGCGGCGTCACGGCAGCCCTGTTCATGGATGTGATGGCTGAGGTTCTGGAAGGCGAAGGAGGGTGAAGTGCGATGCTGCTGGAATTCGAATTGAACGGCAAACAGACCCGGATCGAGGCCGATCCCACCCTGCGCGCGCTGGATCTGCTGCGGGATGTTCTGGGGCTGACGGGCACCAAGGAAGGCTGCGGCCATGGGGAGTGCGGAGCCTGCACGATCCTGGTGGACGGGAAGCCCGTTAACTCCTGCCTGCTGTACGCCGCCAAGCTGCAGGGGCGGCGGGTCACAACGATCGAAGGGCTGACTGTCGCAGACGACACCGAAGACGGAGCCGAAGACTGCGGTTCCCCGTGGGATCCCCCGCCTCTGCACCCCCTGCAGGAGGCCTTCCTCTGCGAAGGGGCGGTGCAGTGCGGCTTCTGTACACCGGGGATGATCCTCAGCGCCAAAGCCCTGCTCGATCAAAATCCCGATCCGGAGGAACGGGAAATCGAGGAGGCCTTGAGCGGCAACCTGTGCCGCTGCACCGGCTACCGAAAGATCGTCAAGGCTGTTCAGAAGGCGGCTGCGGAGTTGCGAAGCAGAGGTTCACGATGAAGCTTGAGAAGCTCAACGTCGTAGGCCGGGCAGTGGCCAAGGTGGACGGCGTCGAACTGGTTACCGGGCGGGCCAAATTCGCGGGGGATCTGCGCTTCCCCGGAATGCTCTACGCCGTGGCCCGCAGGGCGGGGATCCCCGCCGGGAAGATCCGCTCCATAGACACCTCCGCCGCTCTCGCCCTCCCCGGGATCAAGGCGGTGCTCACCGCCGAAGACATACCCGGTGCGAACATCATCGGCATCCTGCCCCCCTTCGATCAGCCGCTGCTTGCCGCTGAGGAGGTGCGCTACGAGGGGGAATCCCTGGCCCTGGTCGTGGCCGAGAGCAGGGAGGCGGCCAAACGGGGCGCCGCTGCTGTTTGGATAGACATCGAGCCGTGGGAGCCGGTCCTGGAGGTGGATGAGGCCCTGGCCGAGGGGTGCCGGAAGATCCACCCGGGGGGAAACGTCACCTTTTCCAAACGGCTGGTCAAGGGGGACGTGGAGAAGGGATTCGCCGAAGCCGAGGTCGTGGTAGAGAACACCTACCACACCTCCTTTCAGGAGCACGCCTATCTGGAACCGGAGACGGTGGCAGCGGTTCCCGGGGGAGACGGGCGGATCACGGTGTACGCTTCCTGCCAGTCCCCATTCCATATCCGGGGGCATATCGCCGCAAACCTCGACCTGCCCGCTTCCCGGGTCAAGGTGATCCAGGCCTACACCGGGGGTTCTTTCGGCGGCAAGGACGACGTGGCCACCGAAATCGGCTGTCTGGCCGCGGCGGCCGCCCTCAAGGTGCAGGCGCCGGTGATGATCGCCCACGAGAGGGGGGAATCGATCGTAGGCTCGAATCTGCGCCACGCCGCCCGCATCCACTACCGCACCGGCAGCCGCAGAGATGGTACCATCCTTGCCCGGGAAGCCACGATCCATCTGGACGGCGGGGCCTACGCCTCTGAGAGCCCCTTCGTCACAATGAAGGCGCTGATCCACGCCGGCGGTCCCTACCACGTTGCCAACGTGCAGGTGGAATGCACCGCGGTGTATACCAACAAGACCTACTGCGGGGCTTTTCGCGGTTTCGGGGTACCTCAAGTCACCTTCGCCTCGGAATCCCAGATCGACGAGCTGGCCGCAGAGCTGGGTATGGATCCCCTGGAGCTGCGCCGAAAGAACGCCCTGCGGGCCGGGCAGGCGAATGCCACAGACCAGGTCTTCGAGCAGTCCGTCGGGCTCGTGCAGACCATCGATCGGGTCGCCGAACGGGCCGCCGAACCGGGGGCCGGAGCTCCGGAGGCGGAACGGAACGCAGGGCGGTGGTTGTACGGCAGGGGCTGCGCCTGCATGCTCCAGGGAATATCCAATGGCGCGGAGGGCATCGACGTGGTGGGCGCCTCCGTGCAGGCGAGTCAGGACGGCAGCGTACTGGTGGGGGTGGGGCTGACCGACATGGGCCAGGGCTCCCGCACGGTGTTCGCCCAGATCGCCGCCGAAGTCCTGGGCGTCACGATGGACAGGGTAACGGTGCACCAGGTGGACACCGATTCGGTTCACGACTCAGGTCCGACCGTTGCTTCCCGCAGCACAACCGTCGGGGGTATGGCTGTGTACAAGGCGGCCCGGGAGGTGCGCTCCTCCCTGGTAAAGATGGCCTCCCTGATGATCAAATGCGAAGAGCAGCAGGTACTGCTCCAGGACAATTTCGCCGTGCTGGCTCCGGACGCTCGGCGCGCAGCGGACCCCGAGGTGCGCATTCCCCTCCGTGAGGTGTGCACGGCGGCCTATTGGACGGGATTCCCCCTGATGAACCTGACCTTCTCCCGGGCTCCGGATGCTAATTTTGACCACGAAACCCATCAGGGAAACATCTACATCGCCTACAACTTCGGGACCCATCTGATGGATGTGCGCATAGACCGCCTGACCGGAGTGGTGGAGGTGCTGCGTCACCTGGCGGCCCACGATCTGGGTAAGGCGATCAACCCCATGGGTGTGGAAGGCCAGGTAGAGGGGGGTGCCCTGATCGGATTCGGGATGGCCCACCTGGAGCGGA
The DNA here is from genome assembly GCA_964588355.1 of uncultured Spirochaetaceae bacterium. GTDB lineage: Bacteria > Spirochaetota > Spirochaetia > SZUA-6 > DRHE01 > JAFGQJ01. The sequence goes on from CAZPPB010000113.1 coordinate 5,330, forward strand.
TCGAACACCGGGGCGGATGCATCCAAAACGCCAACTTCGCCGACTACGCCGTTCCTTCGATAAAGGACCGCCTTCCCACCGAAACGATCATCGTGGAGGACCCCAACCCCACCGGTCCGTATGGAGCCAAAGGTGTGGGTGAACCCCCGGTTGCGGGAACGGCCGCAGCCTTCGCCAATGCCGTGGCCGCGGCCACGGGCATCCGCTTCACCAGCCTGCCGATCCGCCGGGAGGATCTTCTGGAGGCCCTGCAGGGAAGGAATGGAGGTGCGGCGGCGGAGGTCGAATCGTGACAACAGGAGGAAACATGGCGGATATTCTGATCACCAATGGTTTGGTGCTGACCTGTGAGAAGGACGTGCTGTCGGGGCGGATCATCCCCGACGGAGCGGTTGCGGTCCGGGGGAACGAGATCCTCGAGGTGGGGGCAAGCGGCGAGCTTGCCGTCAAATACGCGGGGGCCCGCCGGATCGATGCCTCCGGCTGCGTGGTGATGCCCGGCTTCGTGATTACCCACACCCATATGCCCTACGTGCTCGGCCACAACATGCCCGTGGATTTCAGCCAGCTGAAGAGCTTCTGGGACATGCTGCAGAAGATGGGCTGGGAGTGGCTGGAGGATATCACCACGGGGGAGGGGATCTACGCCGCTACCCGCTACGCCGCTTCGAGAATGCTCAAAAGCGGTACGACCACGGTCTGTGAGATGGTTGAAGGGCCCAACGCCCTGCCCGGAGCCCTGAGCCAAAGCGTGCGGGCGATCGAAGAGGTGGGCATCCGGGCCCAGGTGGGCTTCGAGGTCACGGAGCGCATACCCGGGGTAAGCATCCTCGAGAAGCTGGATCCGGCCAGGGCCCGAGAGGGTTTGCAGGAAAACCTCCGGCTGCTGAAACAATACCCGGCCGGGGGGCAGGGGCGCATCCAGGGTCGGCTGGGGGTTCACACAGCCTACACAAATTCTCCGGAAACCCTGAAGGCGGCCCGGGAGTTTGCCGACACCCACGGCTGCGGCATCCAGATCCACGTGGCTGAAATCCCCAGGGCTTTCCTGGTGGAGAAGTACGGCAGATCCGCCCCCCGGGTACTGGAAGAGACGGGATTGCTCGGAGCGGACGTGCTGGCCGTACACTGCATCGACATGACCGATGAGGACCTGGAGATCTTTCAGGGCTGCGGTGTTCACGTGGCCCATACGCCCATGACCAACTCCCTGGGCGGAAACGGGGTAGCCCGGGTTCCGGAGATGCTCGAGCGGGGGATCAACGTTTCCCTGGGACACGACTGCTTCTTCACCCTCGACACTCCCGAGTACATCCGCTATGCCTACCTGCTGCACAAGGCCCACAACGCCAATCCCACGATCCTGCCCCCTTTCCAGGCTCTGGATCTGGTCCTGGGCAGGGGCGCCCGAGCCCTGCAATTGCAGGAGCGCATCGGCGCTCTGGCCGCAGGCAAGCGGGCGGACATCCTGGTCATCCGGCCCGATGCGCCTGCGCCGATCACCCCCGCCTCGGTGATCAGCTGGTTTACCATGACCTTCCGCGGCAGGGACGTGGAAACCGTCCTGGTCGACGGCCGGGTGGTCGTGGATCAGGGGCGGATGACCACGGTGGATGAGCAGGAGGTGGCGCGGAAGTGCCTGGAAGAGGCCAGGAAACTCTGGCGAAAAAATGGGATTGATGTTTAAATAGGAAGGCTCTATGTCTGTAGACCTGAGGACGTCTTACTGCGGGCTCGAATTCAGAAATCCGATCATCGTCGCTGCCGGCGCCCACGGGCGGGACGGGGAAACCATGAAGGAGGTTTCCGCCTCGGGGGTTTCCGGAGTGTGTACGAAAACCATCGTCGCCCAGCCGGCCACGGACGTGTTGCCCTGCTTCGCCAAGGTGCGCTCCGGCATGATCAACTCGGTGTTCGGTTCGGACAAGAGCGCGGAGTACTGGTTCGGCGAAGGAATCAAGAGGGCCGCCCAGGGGCAGGCTCGGGTCATCGCCAACCTGGCCGGTTTCACCCCGGAGCAGGCCGCGGAACTGGCAACCAAGGCACAGGCCGCCGGGGCAGATATGATAGAGGTTCCGACCCACTGCCCACATATGGGAGAGATCCTTTCAGCGATGTTTCCAGGGATGGATTTCCCCGAGCCCAAGCTCACCGATCTGGAGCCGATGAAACAGTCGGTGAGGATGATCAAGCAGGCTGTCAAGATCCCGGTGGTCGTCAAGCTATCCGGAACTTTTTCCCACATAGTTCCAGTGTGGGCCAAAGGCGTGAAGGAGGCGGGAGCGGACGGCATCGCCTGTTCGGACGCTCTGGGCCCGGCGCTGTCCATTGACATCAAGACGGGACAACCCAGGCTGGGAGGGCCGCGGGGAGTAGGGGGGCTGACCGGAACGGCGATCATGCCGATCACCCTGCGCATGGTTTTGGAGATCGCCGCCAGCGTGGATCTTCCCATCGTCGGGGTGGGGGGGGTGAGCTGCGCCGAGGATGTGCTGCAGTACATCATGGCCGGGGCCAGCCTGGTGGGGGTATGCACCGCCGGACACGTAAACGGGATCAAGCGCTACTCCAGGATCATAGACGACCTGGAGCGGCTCCTGCAGGCTCTGGGCGCCGGGAGTCCCGAGCAGCTCCGTGGCCTGACCCTGAAGCGCATCGAGGAACGAAAGCAGAAAGGGCAGCAGGCTGTCACCGAGGCGGTTGTGCCCAAGGTATTGCTGGAAAACTGCAACGGCTGCGGGAACTGCGAGAACGTGTGCGTGTACGCTGCGGCTCGCCTGGTCGAAGGCAGGGCCACTATCGATCCTCAGGCCTGCGTCGGTTGTGGATTGTGTCTCAGCGTTTGTCCGGTGGACGCCCTGGAGCAGGTCTACTACGCCTGAGGCAAATGGCCCTGGCGATATCGAATAGTAAAAAAAAGGCTTCGTTGAAGCCCTGAAACAATGCATTATTGAGAGAAAGGAGATTCCCATGAAGAGGAATTCCAAAGCGGTCCTGAGCATCCTGCTGCTTCTCGCTTTGCTCATCCCAGGACTAGCTTTCGCGGGCGGAGAGAGTGAGACTGCCCCAGCCCAGGCCGAGCCCTTCAACATCGCCGTGTTCGTACCCGGGGTGGTTGCGGGAAGCCCGCTTTACGAGCAGATGGTCGAGGGCACGGAAAAAGCCGCCGCCGAGTACGCCAACGTCGCGGTGAAGGTCCTGGAGGCCGGCTTCAACCAGGCCGAGTGGGAGGAGAAGATGACCTCCCTGGCCGCAACCGGAGAGTACGATCTGATCGTTACCTCCAATCCGGCCATGCCCTTCATCAGCATGCCGGTGGCGGAGAGGTTCCCCGACCAGAAGTGGCTGAACCTGGACGGGTATCTGGACGGGCACCCGCAGTTCGCCACCCTGCTGTACAATCAGATGGAAATGACCTACATGGACGGCTACCTGGGCGCCCTGGTTTCGACCAGCGACATGAGCGGCGCCAATCCGGATCTCAGGGCCGGCATGGTGGTGGCCCAGGAATACCCGGCCCTTACCAAGCTGATGAAGCCGGGCTTCGAGATGGGGCTCAAGGCGGTCGATCCCGGATTTACCCTGGACTACAGGGTCATCGGCAACTGGTATGACGCCAACAAGGCGGCGGACCTGGCCAACAGCATGATCGACGCCGGAGCGGATGTGATCATCACGATCGCCGGCGGGGCCAACCAGGGAGTGATCAAGGCCTGCCAGGAACGGGGAAAGTACGTGCTGTTCGTGGACATCAATGATTACAAGGCAGCTCCGGGAACAATCGTGGGCTGCGCCGAGCTGAACCAGACCCGGGCGGCCTATGAAAGGGTCAAGATGGCCATCGAGGGAACCCTGGAGTTCGGCAAAGCCGTGATCGTGCACACCAAGGACGGCTACGTCGATTTCGCCGACCAGGACCCCCTGTACATAGAAAATGTGCCGGCGGATATCCGCGCGGAGATGGACGAGCTTTTGCAGAAGATGCGCAGCGGCCAGTTCCACCTGGAACCTCCCCAGCTGTAATCCGGCCGCACCGGCGTATTCCTTCCGTCCGAGGCGGGCAGTGCGCATAGCCGCGGTTGAATCAATACAGGGTGCGGGGGGGCGTGTGCCTGCCCCGCACCTTCTGTCATCGGGAGCGTAAGGTTGACAGACGCTTCATACCTGAAGATGCGGGGAATCACAAAACTCTACCCGGAGAACGACGTCCTGGCCAACAACCGGGTGGATTTCGAGGTCAGGGAGAACGAGATCCACGCCGTTGTGGGCGAGAACGGAGCCGGGAAAACCACCCTGATGAAGATCCTCTGCGGGTTGGAGCAGCCGGACTCCGGGCAAATTTTCCTGAAGGGCGAAGAGGTGCGGATCCACAGTCCCCTGGACGCCAACCGACGGGGAATCGGCATGGTTCACCAGCACTTCCGCCTGATCCCCGAGTTCACGATCGCCGAGAACGTGGTGCTGGGCATCGAGCCCCGAAAGCGGGGGATATTTCTGGACAGAGAGCGGGCGATCCGCGGGGTCGGTGAGGTGATCCGCCGCTACGGGTTCAGCATCGATCCCAAGCTGCCCGTGTCCCGGCTCACGGTCGGGCAGATGCAGCTGGTGGAGATCATCAAGATCCTCTACAGGGAAGCGGAGCTGTTGATCCTGGACGAGCCGACCTCGGTGCTCACCGAACAGCAGATCCAAAAGCTGTTTGCAACCCTCGAAAATCTCCGCTCGATCGGCAAGACCATCGTGATCATCACCCACAAGCTGGGTGAGGTGAAGGCCATCAGCCACCGGGTGACGGTGATGCGCAAGGGGGAGGTCGTGGCTGTCCGCGACACCGCCCAGGTGGATGAGCGGGAGCTATCCCGGCTGATGGTGGGCAAGGCCGTCACCTTCCAGTTCGAGCGGGAGGCTGTAAACAAGGGCCGGGTGGTGCTGGAGCTGCAGGATGTAGTGCTGCGGCAAAAGGGTCAGGACCGTCCCCTGCTGGATCATGTGGATCTAAGGGTGCACGCCGGAGAGATCGTCGGGGTGGCGGGGGTGAGCGGCAACGGACTGGCCGAGCTGGAGGATGTGGTCGGCGGTCTGCGCCGGATCAGCCAGGGAAAGCTGCTGCACGACGGACGGGACATCACGGATCTGTCCGCGGTCCAGCTTCGTGAAAGGGGGCTGGCCTACGTTCCGGCGGACCGGCTGCACCGGGGTTCGAGTCTGCAGTCCTCGGTGATGGAGAACATGATCATCTCCAGGCATCACGATTTTCTCCAGGGCGGGGTCTTCCAGCGGCAGGCTGTGGAGGAGTTCGCCGAAACGCTCACCAGCAGCTTTTCGATCGATGGGGATCCCAGAGTGCCGATCGGCACCCTCTCGGGGGGCAACATCCAGAAGGTCATTCTGGCCCGGGAGCTCGCCTCCCAGACCGACTTCATCATCTTCAGCGAACCCACCTGGGGGCTGGACGTAGCCTCGGCAGAGTTCATCTATTCCAAGATCCTGGAGATTCGAAGGCGGGGTATCGCCGTGCTGCTGATCTCCTCGAATCTCGACGAGATCCTGGCCCTCTGCGACACCCTGGTGGTCCTGTACCGGGGAAGGGTGGCGGCCAGCCTGAACAACGCCGAGAATCTTTCCAAAGAACTCGTCGGGGAGTATATGATGGGACTGCGGGATGATTTTCCGCGCGCCCCCGGCTCCTCGGAAACCGCCCCCCCCCGAGGAGGTCCGTCGTGAAGCGCCCGCGCCGGGGCGGGGAGCTGTTCGCCGGAATCCTTGGCCTCGCGATCACGGTGGGGCTGTCCTTCCTCATCGCCGTCCTCCTGATCGTCCTCCTGAGCAAACAGCCCCTCACCACGATCTACTACTTCTTCGTCGGTCCCTTTACCAACAAATACTACTTCGGAAACATGCTCAACACGGCCATACCACTGGTGTTCACCGGCCTGGGTATCGCCGTGGCCTTCAAGAGCTCGGTATTCAATCTAGGCGGGGAGGGGCAGGTCTACTCCGGAGCGCTGGCGGCTACGGTGATTCTGCTCGCCCTGCCGGAAACTAGCGGGTACCTGGGGGGGCCGGCCGCCCTGGCCGCCGCTTTGGCGACCGGAGCTGTTCTGGCCGGAATGAGCGGTTTCTTCAAGATGAAGTGGGAGACCGACGAGCTGATCTCCTCCTTCCTCATCTCATCAGCGGTGATCTTCATCGTCAATTACTTCATCACCGGACCCCTGGATGATCCGAGCAACAGCATGCTGGCCACCTATGCCATCGGCAAGCAGTACCACTTTCTGGGAATATTCCCGCCCTCCAAGCTGGATATCAGCGCGATCTTCGCCATTATAGCTGCGGTGCTCATATTCTTCCTCATGTACTACACCCATTGGGGCTACGAGATGCGCATGTGCGGGCTTAATCGGGAGTTCTCCCGCTATGGGGGGATCAATGTCTCCACCTACGTCGTTCTGCCGATGATCATCAGCGGGGCCCTGCACGGACTGGCCGGGGGGATCGCGATCATGGGCACCTACCACGTGGCGGTCAAAGAGTTCTCCTACGGCATGGGCTGGAACGGCATCGCCGTGGCTCTTATCGCCAAGAACAATCCCCTGGGGGTGCTGCCTGCGGCGGTGTTCTTCGCCTATCTGGATGCCGGGGCCAAGGCGGCCATGCTGCACTCGGATGTGACCTTCGAGATCGCCGCTATCGTGCAGTCGGTCATTTTTTACCTGATCACCGCCCAGGCGATCTACAGCTTTCTGCGCTACCGAAAGAGGTCTCGCCCATGAACGAGCAAAGCTTCACCTTCCCCCTGCTCCACAATGCAATCGGCATCATGACTCCCTTTCTCCTGGCCGCCACGGGAGGGTTGTTTACCGAGCTGGCGGGCATGCTCAACATCGCCCTGGAAGGTCTGATGCTGATCGGAGCCTTCTTCAGCGTGGTCTTCGCCGGGCTCACCGGAAGCCTGGTGCTGGGCATATTCCTGGGTGTCGCCTCGGCCGTGCTGGCCGCCGCCCTGTTCGCAGGCGTAAGCCTGAATCTCAAGGCCAACGTGTTCATCTCCGGTCTGGCCACCAACCTGCTGGCCTCGGGGCTGACCATCGTGCTGGCCTTCCAGCTGTTCGGCAACAAGGGGGTGGTGCGTTTCGAGATCGCCCAGCTGCCCTCCCTCTCGATTCCGGCGCTTGCCCGCATCCCGGTCCTGGGTGACCTGCTGATCGGTCACAACATCCTCGTGTATTTCAGCTGGCTGATCGTGGTGCTGGCCGCGCTGCTGATCTATCGAACCCCCTTCGGCCTGCGCATCCGGGGCACCGGACTCAATGCGCCGACCATCACCTCCCTGGGCCTCAAGCCTCGGCGCTACCAGATGGCGGGCATCCTCATCTCCGGTTTTACCTGTGGTCTGGCCGGGGCCATCCTCACCCTGAAGCTCAGCGCCTTCGTGCCCAACATCACCTCGGGGCGGGGCTGGA
>CAZPPB010000114.1:0-12611 GCA_964588355.1 uncultured Spirochaetaceae bacterium
CGCCTCGATCAGCATCAACTATTATGAAAAAAACGTATCATTAATCATACAATGTAGACAGCTTTGCCTACACCTTTCTAGCGATAATTCATATCCTCCTACAGTATATAGAATTAGAACGGAGTCTAAAGGAGGGAGATAGGTCTAATTCTTGCATTGATATTAACCGAAAGAGAAAACGATGGATCGTATTGCACTATTAGTCAGACCGATTGTAAACGAAAAGTACTACTCCTTTCCTCAGGCCTTCGAGGGCGAAATTGTCCGCAAGGCACTGCACCTGCTCATAGCCTTCGTACCCCTTCTGGCCGGTGTGGATCTGAGGGTGACTATGATGCTTCTGGCCGGTGGCACCCTGTTCTACGTGTTCGCCGAACAGATGCGCATCGAAGGCCAACCGGTGCTGCTGATATCCGACCTGACTGTAATCGCCTCCCGGGAACGGGACAGAGGTCGTTTCGTTCTCGGTCCGGTCACTCTGGGTGTAGGCGCTATGCTTTCGCTGCTCCTCTACCCCTCGACGGCGGCGGCTATCGCCATCTACACGCTGGCTTTCGGCGACGGCTTTGCCAGCCTGGCCGGAAAGCTTTTCCGCAGTCCCTCCATCCCCTTCACACGAAACAAGACCCTTGCCGGCACGTCTGCCTGTTTCCTCGCCGTGCTGCTGGCTACCTGGAAGCTGACCGGGCAACTGCCCGTCGCCTTTGCTATAGCCGTGGCGGCTACGATGCTCGAGCTCATACCGATCCGGGATTTCGACAACCTGATCCTGCCCGTAGGCACCGGATTTATAGCGACCTATATCCTGCAGCTGTAATTGTTGAAGTCTCAGAGCTTCAAAATCCCAGGTAGAAGATCACGATTTGTCGTACGGAAACCACGAACCCGACGATCAAAGCGGCCGTACCGAATACAACCGGTAAAGGGGCGATCCCACACTGAAGCAGCTCCCGGCCGGCGAACAGCAGAAAAACTGCCGCCGCGGCCACGGCGAAACGCCGACTGCGGCGGGTGCGGGCCGCAACCACGAAATTTACAATCGTGAGCAGCCCCAGGATCAATCGTACAAACAGGTAGCCTTGCCGGTCCCCCAGCTTGTAGAGGAAAGTCGGCTCATAAAGGCTGGTATCCAGGGGCAGAACGCCCGCCAGGGCGAAAGCCAGTACTGCCATCCCGCCAATCAGGACCGGATACTGAACGTACTTCATCCCCACTGCATACAGACTGGCCACCAGCAAGCACAGGAGGCCGAAGAAACGGGAGAACAGCACCAGGCGCGTAACCACCACGTTGAGATACTGAGACAATCCCAGGGTGGGGAAAACCAGGTTGGCTACTCGCCAGGCTTCCAGACACAGAGACAAACAGAAGAGCATGAGGAACAGAAGCTCCGCCGAGTCGGTTCGGCGGTACAGTTTGCGCACCCCCAGGTTGGCCAGGACGGCAAATACGAGCGCACAGGCAATTCCGGCCAGAGCGATGATTCGCAGGAAAGCCGGTTCCGGCCTGCTCAGAACCAACAGCCAACCGGGCAGGGGTTCATCCAGATCACCCAGCACATCCGGAAGGATGTTTAGTTGGAAAACCAGATACGCTCCCGCACAAAACACGAGCAGATGGAAAAGGGAGATAACCACAACATAGACGATCAGGTTTCTGTGAAAGCCGGCGTACATGCTTTCTATAGAATCAGATTTTTCTGTTATGGTCAAAACACGGACAGGCAATGTTGAGGTGAAAAAATCTACAGAAAACTGAGAACTGTACGATACTGTCTATAGGAGTTCCTATGCGCATTCGAGGTTTCCTGATAGTTTTATTTGTCGCGGTCTGCGGTGCACTGTTCGCCGGTGATTTTGCCACCTTTCAAAATCTTGGTTTTTCAGAGGACAGCAAGTACTTCATGTTCGCCCAGTACGGAGCCGTGGAAAAGACAGCTCTGCCCTACGCCGAGCTGTTCATAGTCGACGTGGCGGCCAACCGCTTCGTCTCCGGAGGCGTGAAAAAGGCGACCTACAATCATCCGATCCAGCCGGGGCTGGACGGTCAGGGGGCGCTGTTCAATCTGCTGACCGATTCCGTCGATCTGAAGAAACGCTGGGCAGTCAATCACGCTCTGACCGGGCGGTTGGTGTACATCCTGCTGGACGGCGCCGAACCCAAGAGCCAGCTCGAGTTCCGGGACTTCCAGGACAAGAAGAAATACCGCATCACCCTGGTCCAGTCCTCTCGCGGCGACGGTACCGAGGTTAGCTCTTCCTTCCACCTGCTCATAACCGTTGAAGAAAACTCCGGCCGCTTCACAACCCACACGGTGGGACTGCCCGACTTTTGGCGAAAAGGGGTGCGGCGCTACCGGATCAAGCAGGTGCTGCTGGCTCCGGATGAGCGCTCCGTGGTCATCGTTGTGGAGAGGGAAGAACAGGATTCCACCGGTGTGAATATCCGCTACATGGTGGAAACCCTCCGGCCATAAGGCCGGCCGCTTTTATCTGGAACTGACGTATAGCTCCAGATCCCAAGCACCCAAGGATACCCCGCACCTTGACACTCGTTCTCGACAAATTCTAAAATGCCACACTAATCAGACAGAAGTTTTCAGTCCTACCTGGTCTTTACAGGAGAAGTGCAATATGGCAAAAAAGTCGATTAAAAATATCGGCATCATCACCTCCGGCGGCGATGCCGGCGGTTTGAACGCCGTGATCCGGGGCGCCGCCCAGATGGCACTGGCCCAGGGCATCAATCCATATGTCATCCCCAACGGCTACGCCGGGCTGTACAACCTGCTGGATACGGAAAAACTCGTGCTTCTCGATGAAAGCCGGGTCAGCCACGTGCACTCCAGCCTGGCCGGCTCCGAGGCCGGGCATTCCCGGGTGAAGATCTCCAAGATCCCCGATGAAAACCGCTATCAGCGTGTCGTGGACGGGCTGAAGAAGTTCGATATCGGCGGTTTGGTGATCTCCGGAGGAGATGATACGGGAAGCGTTGTTGTGGACCTAACCAACCACGACATCCCCTGCGTGCACGCCCCCAAGACCATGGACCTGGATCTGCAGACCTATTCGGTCGGGGCCGATTCTGCGATCAACCGCATCTCGACCTTCGTCGAGGAACTGAAAACCACCGGCATGAGCCACAACCGCATCATGATCGTCGAGGTATTCGGACGCTACGCCGGCCATACGGCCTTCCGGGGCGGCCTGGGGGCGGATGCGGACTGCATCCTGATCCCCGAGGTACCTGTGGATTTCGATGTGGTCTATGAGCATACGAAGCGCTTCTATATCGGGCGCGTACAGGAAAGCGACGTGCGGGCCGGAACCTACTCGATCGTGGTGGCCGAAGGGATCACCGACATCAAGGGCCAGCACATCACCGACGAAACGGTAGGCACGGACTCCTTCGGACATGTGAAGCTGGCCGGAGCGGGCAAGTACGTGCGCAAGCAGCTACACGACAGGATGAAGGCGGACCCGGAGATCAAGGCGTTCATGAAGGAGATGGGCATGTTCGTCCCAGGGGTCTACGAGATCCCCGAGGCCCGGGAGGTTGTGCCGGGACACCTGGTGCGCTGCGGCGACACCTCGGCCTTCGACGTCAATTTCGGCAAGGAGGCCGGCGCGGCGGCGGTTCGGCTGCTGATGGAGGGCATCACCGGGGTAACCGTGGCCAGCGTGATCCGGGGTGAGATCAACTACTTGCCGACCAAAGACGCAATCGCCCAACGCCACGTGGACGTGGAGATGCTGGCTCTGTACGAGGAGCTCGGCGTATGCTTTGGCCGCAAACCGGTGAAATACACCCCTAAATTTCGCCATGAGCACCGCAAGAGCATCCGCTACCTGTAATCGCCATGGCTGAACGCATCACCCCCAGAGCCGAGAACTATTCCCAGTGGTACGTGGATACCATCATCCAGTCCAAGCTGGCCGACTACGCGCCGGTAAAGGGCTGCATGGTCATCCGTCCCCGCGGGTTTGCCCTGTGGGAAAAGATGAAAACGGGTCTGGATAATCTGTTCAAGGAAACCGGTCACCAGAACGCCTACTTCCCCATGCTGATCCCCGAAAGCTTCCTCCAGAAGGAGGCGGAGCACGTGGAGGGCTTCTCTCCCGAATTGGCGGTGGTCACCCACGCCGGCGGCGAACAGCTGGAAGAGCCGCTGGTTCTGCGTCCCACCTCGGAAACGATCATCTGGAGCATGTACAAGAAGTGGATCCAGTCCTACCGGGATCTGCCTCTTCTGATCAACCAATGGGCCAACGTGATCCGCTGGGAGAAGCGCACCCGTCTGTTCCTGCGCACCACGGAGTTCCTCTGGCAGGAGGGGCACACCGCCCACGCCACGGCGGAGGAAGCGCAGGAAGAGACCCTCAAGATGCTGATGGTCTACAAGAAGTTCGCGGAGGAGTATATGGCACTTCCCGTGATCGCGGGGATCAAGAGCGAGAGCGAGAAGTTCGCCGGGGCGGTGCAGACCTACGCCATCGAGGGATTGATGCAGGACAAGCGGGCCCTGCAGGCCGGTACCTCCCACAACCTGGGCCAGAACTTCGCCAAGGCTTTCGACGTCACCTTCCAGACCAAGGAGGGGACCCTGGACTACGTGTGGGCCACCTCCTGGGGGGTCTCCACCCGGCTGGTGGGCGCCCTGATCATGACCCACTCCGACGACCGCGGCCTGGTCCTGCCTCCGGCCCTGGCGCCGGTACAGGTGATGATCGTACCGATCTTTAAAAACGAGAACAAGGCTGAAGTGATCGGCTACGCCCGGAAACTGTTCGAGCGGCTGAAAACACAAATCTCGGTCCAGATCGACGAGGATGACCAGAACTCCCCAGGCTGGAAGTTCGCCGAGGCGGAGCTTCAAGGGATCCCGATCCGAATCGAGGTTGGACCCAAAGACATGGAAAAAAACCAGGTCGTTCTGGTTCGGCGTGACACCTACCAGAAAATCCCCGTTTCTGTTGACGAAGCGGAAAACCGAGTCCGTCAACTGCTGGAGGAGATACAAAACGGTCTCTATCACCGGGCCCTGGCCTTCCGCAAGGAAAACACCCATCAGGCGGAAGACTATTCCAGCTTCAAGACGCTCATCATGGAGCAGGGCGGATTTGTCGAGTGCGGCTGGTGCGGGAGCGCCGCCTGCGAAGCCAAGATCAAGGATGAAACGAAAGCCACCATCCGGGTGCTCCCATTGGGGCGAAACGGACCTCCGGATGGTAACTGCATCCTCTGTGGAGAAAAGGCGACCGAGCTTGCCGTGTTTGCCAAAGCCTACTAGAAACGCTGTCCTGCTAGTTCTGATCCTCGGTGCCCTGGGTGTACTGGGCAGCTGTGGACCCACACCATCCGAGCCGCAACAGACGACAATCATCAGCGGCACCCTGTACCAGCTTCAACACGGCCGTTTCACCCCCCTCGTGACGGAGAAACAACCCTCGGCGACTGCTCTGCAGCCCTGGACAGTTCAGCAGCGGGTATCCGATCTGATCGTTCTGGGGGACGCGCTGTACCTGGGGGTAAACGGCTATGGAGTAACCCAGCTCATCCCGCAAGCGGATGGCCAGGCCGATTTCAACTACTTCTACGATCCTCTGATCTTCCGCTACCGTACCTTGACCACCCTGATCCCCGAACAGGATCCCGACGGGGATTCTGTTCTCTGTCACCTCTACTTCAACAGACTTCTCAACGTGGTCAGCCCGGCGGAGCTGAAGCTTCAGGGAATCAGCCTGCTGCGGCTCCTCCCCTCAACCGGAAACTACGCCTTTGCTACGCCTCCGTACCAGGAAGAGCATCCCGGGTGGGAAGCTGTCGGCTTTGTTCCGGTGACGCCGCAGGAGTTCTACCTACAGTGGAAATACAGCGACCGCAACCGCACCCTGTTCTCCTACTCCCACTTCGACCCGTCCAATCCGAAGGGGGAAGAGGTCGGGGCGCTTGCCTACAGAAAATCGTACGGCTTCGAGGATGCCCGGAAGACGAGCGTCCTGTGGGAACTGCTGGGCGAAGCGCGGAGGTACCTCGATACGCCCGGAACAAGCACCGCCTACCATCTGCATGTCCGCTGTGAAGACCGGCCTCTGATGCGGCGCTACGAATACCATCCCGCCGACTTCACCAGCGCCGACGAAATCAGCCTCTACACCATCTCCGGAGTTGCTCTAGGCGGGAGCTATCTGCTGCTGCTTCCCGACGGTCTGCTGCTCCAGGGCGGTTCCGCTTCCCGACAGATCAATCGGCTACGGCTTCCCGCTTTGCCGGAGGGCTATGTGTACACATGTCTGCTGCTGCACGGATCACACCTGATCGCCGGCTGGGAACAGACGGCATTCACCAATGTGGGGGCATCGGGTATTTTTTTTGCTGCCATTGCTTTAATTCCGTAAGAACTGTGCTACATTGCAGAATGGGAATGAGAAACCGAATCGGTATTTTTCTCATTGTTTTCATGAGCTTCCTCCTTAGCGGTGTCCCCCTTCCGGCTCTTGATACCCTTGAGCTGGACGGGGGACTATTTTTTATCACCTCCACGGATCCCGACAGCGCCCCCAGCCCCCTCCTCCCGGCCGTCGGGGTGACCCTTCCGATCCAGAGGAAGCTGTGGATCTTCGATCTGGAGTACTCTTTTCTGCTCACGGGCACCTACTACCAGTACGCCAACAACAGGGCCAGTCCTGCGGAGCCGGATTTTCGGGATTACGCGACGGCGTGCATTCTGGCCGATATTAGGGGGGCATATAGCTTCCTAGAGCGAAAATCCTTCAGCCTGGGTACGGATGTGGGGTTTTCCGCCTTCCTGCGCATCCCGGTCCCCCTGTTCTCCGATGCCGTGCAGGATCTGGGCAGCACCCTGAGTTATTTCTATTTATTTCGCTTTCTCTATCCTGCGACGGGGATCTTCGGCACCTACCGGATCCTGGAGAATATGGACCTGAAACTGTCTCTGCGGGCCTACTGGCCGCTGTACCTGCTCTGGTCTCCCGATGATCCGCCCTTCCCGGAGGGCTTGCTCGTATCCGGCTTGATCAGCCTGATCTGGCACCTGCCCCCAAAAGAATCCTAGACGAAGTCGTAGGCATCCACATCTTGGGCGATCTGTTCGTGTCTCGAGACCAGCAGGGACACGAAAGCGGATGTCAGCACGTCCAGCAACACCCCGAAACTGATCAGCAGGGGTGCGATCGGCCGAAGGATCAGATATCCCTCCTGCAGTCCCCTCCCATACAGAGCACAGAGGGTGGACAGGGCTACATAGGCACCCAGTCCGGGCACGGTTCCCAGGGTCAGGGAGATGAGCAGGGAGAAGAGCAGAGTCCAAAGTACCTGGAGGAAGGTGATCTCCAGGCTCGAGTAGGATTTGACTACGAGCAGGAAGGTGGCACTGGCCACCAGAGCGGTGCCGGCACGGCCGAATATCGCGAAAAGCGGGTACACCGCGGATCCAACCCGACGGGGAACGCCCAGATTCTCCTTGCCGTGCTTGGCCAGCATTACTACCGACAGGTAGTTGTCACCGCTGAAGAAGGCGATCAAAGCCGGGGCAATGACCGCATACAGCCATTTATAGGGATTCTGCCGACCTCCCAGGAAGTACAGGAGTGCCGGATACACGGCAAAGATGATCAGAGTTGCATCGATGCCGATGATGATCAGCATCTGTTTGAACAGGGTGAGTTCGTACTGCTTGACGGTCATGATGAAGTAAGCGCTGATCACGATCATGGCCAAGCCGAACAGCTCGCACAGCAGGGAGTTTATGTGATAAAAGATTCGGTTCAGGGAATCCGTCAACTGTACAACCGGGCTGGTGATGCGCAGGTCGAAGGTCAGGTTCACCCCCAGCAGGAAAGCGAAGAATACGAGGGGAAGCATGATGCTGCCTGAGCCCACCAACACCTGGAACAGGTTCTCCGGGAACAGCCCGAGAAGCGTTTCCTTGAGACCGGGGAGTCGGATAGCCTGCTCCTGCTCTACGATGATGGGGATGCGCTCGGGACTGAAAACCAGAACCGTGACCATGCCCACGATAATGAGCAGTGCGGTGGCGAGCAGCAGATAAAGAATGGTTCTGCCGTAGACCCGGAAGATCTTCTTTTCCCGCTTGAGCTCATAGGTTCCCGCGATCAGGGCGAAAAACACCAGAGGAAACACCACGTAACGGCCAATCTGGATAAAGAGGCGAGTGACGAATGCGAACAGCTCCATGGCCTTTTCCGTTCCGGGCAGAAAGATCCCCAACAGAACACCCAATATGCTGCCGATCAGAATCTTTATCCAAATCTTCACGTAAATGCCTCCTCAGAAGTTCAACACCCGAATGTAGCCGAAAGCTTACGTCTTGGTCAATTGAGGTTGTCCGCCGGTCCCGTGTATAATCCCCTGTACCGCCACTGAGACTAGGAGGAACCGCGTGAAAGGCGTGATACTGGCAGCCGGATACGGAACCCGCTTCCTGCCGGTGACCAAGACCATACCCAAAGAGATGCTGCCGCTGATAGACAAACCCTCGATCGATTTCATCATCCAGGAGTTCCTGCGATCAGGAATCGAGGAGATCCTGGTGGTCACCTCCCGGCGCAAGAAAGTTTTGGAGGACTATCTGGATCGAGAGATCGAGTTGGAATCGATCTTCCTGGCTGAAGGCGCGCAGGACAAGTTGGACAAGATCCGGCCGCCGAAGGCGAGATTCTTTTTCGTACGTCA
Organism: uncultured Spirochaetaceae bacterium; assembly: GCA_964588355.1. Taxonomy (GTDB): domain Bacteria; phylum Spirochaetota; class Spirochaetia; order SZUA-6; family DRHE01; genus JAFGQJ01. Next base: position 8,716 of record CAZPPB010000114.1, read on the forward strand.
GCAGCAGATGCTGGGCACCGGCCACGCCCTGCTGGCTACCCGCCCCTTCATCGGGCATGAGCCTTTCGTCGTTGCCTACCCCGACGACCTGCATATCGGAGAGGTCCCCCTGGCCAAACAGCTGATCGACACCTACGAACAAACCGGCTGCTCGGTTCTGTCCACGGTCTACGATCCGCCGGAGATCCACCGCTATGGAACCGTCGCGATCGCGGACGATGGCCTGCACGTGACCAGACTCGTGGAGAAAGCCCCGCCGGGCACTGAACCGAGCAAAGATGCCTCCCTGGGACGATTCCTCTATACCCCGGAGTTCTTCCCCGCCCTGGAAGCCGGCTGGAAGAAACACGATCCCGCCAAAGCCGAGTACTTCCACACACCGGCTGTAAACACCCTGGCGGCTGCGGGCAAGGTGGTGTTCAAACGCTGGGAGGGCGAACGCCTGGATACGGGCAAGCCGGACGGGTTCTTCCGCTCGATCCTGCAGTACGCCCAGACGATCCCCGAGCTCAAAGAGGTGTTCGACAGATTCGTGGCGGAGCAGCGGCAGGGTACATAACAGCTACCCCTGATAGCGCCGAGCGATCTCCCGGTAGCGCCGGGCTTCCTCGCCCTTTCCCCTCTTCTGGCACCCCCGGGCGTAGATCAGACACTTCCGAACCAGCTCCCGGGCGGCCAGATCGCGCTGTTCACCATCAAAAGTACCCTGCTCCAGATTCAGCTGTAGCGCATTAATCCGGAAGATCTCGATCTGGCCGTACTTCTCCGACAGCTGGTCCGCGTGCCCGCCCCGCTTGATCACCAATGGCTCGTCGAGATAGCCGATCGGGTATCTGGCAGTGATGCGCAGCCACAGCTCATAATCCTCGGCGATCTCCAGATCCTCCCGGAATCCGCCGAACTCTTCGAACAGCTCCCGCCGCATCAGCACGGTGGAGGGCCCTATGATGCACTTCTTCAACGCATCCGGGAAGATGTAACCTGAGCGCCTGTGTTTCTGACCGGCCTGGGACACGGTTTTCTCTCCCCGCTGCCAGATCTCCCGGGTATGGCAGATCCGGATCTCCGGATGTTCGTCGAAGAAGGCAATCTGCCTGGCCAGCTTCTCCGGTTTCCACAGGTCGTCGGAGTCGAGGAAAGCCAGGTACTCCCCTGTGGCCAGCCGAACACCGACGTTGCGCACCTTGCCGGGCATGCCGCAGTGGGTGATTCGCAAATAACGTAGGTTTTCGTGATTGTTCAAATTTTGAACATAGTCGGCGGTGTCATCGGTGGAGCCGTCGTCTACGACGACCAGCTGAAAATGCCGATAGATTTGACAGGACACGGAATTGATTGCGTTCTTCAAATACGCAAGTCGATTATAAGTGGGGATAATAATTGTTAACATTGTCAAGAATTATCATAGATTTTTCTGGAAAGATGGTATACAGTTATCACCAAACCCTAAAAGTTAATGCGACTATTATCAGGAGGTGGCGGATGAAAACCGCAAAGTATGTCATTGTCGCAATGGGTTCACTTCTACTGTTGTCATCCTGTTTCATGAGTAGTCCCTGGCTTGCCGGGGGTGAAGGCGATTCGGTATATCTGCCTCCGGATATCATAAAGGATACGACCCGTTCCGGTTCCGAACCCTTTCAATTCGAGACTCTGCTCCCCGTTGATCTGAATATCGAGATCGATTTCTACGAACTCAGTACCGCTGGGCTTGACAAAGCAGCCATCGACGAAATCGATGCGATCGCTGGGAAAGCCGTCGTGGTTATAACGAACAGCAAGGGTGATGTCGTCTATGAAGGAGCGGTGCAGGACGATGGTAGTCTCGATGATCAAGTGGTCCTACCAGCAGATCCGGAGGACATGACACTGAGTGTCAAGGCCTATGGGTTTCAGGATCGATCTGTCAAGATCAACGATTTTGTCAAATATTCCAAGATCGATCGTAAAATGGGTCTGATGTCTGAGGGACTCTCGGCCAAAGAACTCGGTGAGCCTGAAGACTGGGATCGCGACGGTGACCTAGTTCCCAATATATACGATGCGTTTCCAGATGATGCGGATTATGCATTTACCCTGCGATATCCCCCCAACGAGGATGAGTGTCTGACAGTCGCCTACGAAGACCTCTACCTGGAAAAAGACGCAGGCGACGCTGACTACAACGACTTCCTTGTCAAATACGTTATCTACGAAAATATCGGGTGTCAGGTAACCAAAAAAAACATGCTCATGAACGCCACCATAGAAGCTACCGCGGAGGTTAAGATAGCCGGCTACGACCATCTGTTCGGAATCGCCTTCGGCTACTACTTGGATAAGGATGAGACTATGGATGGCGAGTTCAATCTGACCTATTTCGATAGTGACGGAAACGAACGGACAATAGACCAGAACACATTCGATTTATCAAAGTTGCTCGTCCCAGTCCCGGAGTCGCCCGAATCACCCTTCAATTACAAAGCCGTCATCCCCTTGTTTGGCAGCACCGAGGCTGCTACCAACGAACCGACCAAGAAAAAAGCTGTAGTTACAGTGACATTTGAGGGTGGCATTGAACGCAATAAAGTACAGCTGGCACCATATGATCCTTTCCTCTATGTCTGGAACACTTCTTTCGATATTCATCTGGTCGGTAAGCAACCTCTCCCCAGCATTCCCGAACTGCCCTGGATTAACTCGATCAAGGGGCCGGATTCCGGGGATGCGATGGGTACATACACCTTTATGGACGGCGTGGGATACCCGTGGGCGCTGCTGGTCCCAGTAGACTGGGAGCACCCGCCGGAAACCGTACACATCGAGGAAGTGTATCCGTTCTTCGAGAACTGGCGCATGAGCGACGGAGTTACCGACACCAACTGGTACCTGCGCAAAAAGGATCCTGACAATAAGCCTCCCAGTGCCCCGATATTGAGCGCTGATGCCCTCACGTTCGACTCCGCTGACTCCGCTCTACAGGAGGAAAAGATCGACATAACCTTGGGTACGGATCCGGACTGGGATGATCCGGTGACCCTGCATTGGACCGATCTGCCAACGTACGTAAAGTTTGTAGAAAACACCGAAGGTTCGGAATCCCACAAGGTGACGGTCGACCTCTCGAAGGTCATCAATGTACCGGAGGAGCTCAACATCTACTTCTGGTGCGAAGATGCAGAGGGAGCCCGTTCCGGGTTCACCCCGCTGAACCTTACGTTCGAGGAGCCTGCGGTGGAGTTTGATCTCTCTCCCGGGGTGATCAGCTTCACCGGGGATTCGGTGGCAGATGGAAACAACCTGAGCATCACTCTGCCGATTAGTAACCTGCAGTCCGGTATTGTCAGTACCGATTTTTCGATCCACTTTTACCTGTCAGAGGACATATCGTTCAGTGAAGGGGCACCGGATACGGATCTGGGCAGTAAGGTGGTTTCCACAGACATCGCAGGTAACTCCACCTTTAACTACAACACGGCCCTGTCAATCCCAGAATTAACAGGCCTCCCCGCTGTGGTCTATATTTATGCGGTTGTTGATTCACTTGCAGAGGTAGCAGAGGCTGATGAGGGGAACAACACCTCCACGCCCGGCCAGGCCGGCTACGTGTTGGTGTACGACGAGGAGAACGGCAGTCGAAGTTACGATTTGAGAGTCGACACCTTCCCTCCCACGGGCTCGGAATCAACAGCAACGGAGGTGTCCCTGTACGATTCGGGCGGCACGCAGATATTTCCGGACACCTCCTCCTATATCGGTAACTACGCGTATCTTGTCGAAAACGGTCTTTCTGACGGCATCTACTACGTTAAGGTCGAAGGCGCCACGTCGGTGCAGTCGGGTCCCTACGGGATTTCGGTCTGCCTTGTCGGGATGAGCTACAGCGCCTTTGCTACGGCCCTCAACGACAACACCGA
>CAZPPB010000115.1:0-12437 GCA_964588355.1 uncultured Spirochaetaceae bacterium
CTTCATCCGTGGCTACCCAATAGTAGACGAAGCAATATAATATGTACCCACCATTATGCCCGAACTGCCCGATCTGGTATACATCGAGAAGGAACTCCGACCCCGGGTCGTGAACAATGAGATCAGGGGGGTGGCGGTCTGGGAACCGATCGTCCTGCGGATGGGCGTACCCGGAAGCTTTGCCGATGTTCTGCGGGGAAAGCAGATCCGGGATCTGCGCCGGCACGGGCCTTTTCTGGTGTTCGCTCTTCCCCCTCTGGAAATGATCGTTCATTTCATGCTGGCTGGATTTTTCCGTGCCGGTGAGCGGGGTGCCGACAACAAGCAGGTAATGAGTCGGATGGGTCGGGAGCATTGTTTCTCACTTCAGCTCGGAGAACGGCAGGCCCTGCACTACTTCGACTCCCGGCGGATGGGCAAGATCTACGTAATCGAGGCGGGAGCCACAGCCATCATCCCCGGTTACGATACCCAGGGCGTCGATCTGCTTTCACCGGAGTTCACACCGCAGCTGTTCAGGGAGCGGATCCGGGGTCGTCGGCACCAGGTACGGGTGTTTCTGATGGATCAGAGTATCCTGAGCGCCGTCGGCAATGCCTATGCCGATGAAATTCTTTTCGAAGCGGGTATCCATCCTAAGACCCGCTGTGATCAGCTCGAGCTTCAGCAGATCGACCGGCTGTACCGGAGCGTAGTTTCGGTTTTACGCTGGGCGGTAGAGAAAGTAGAAGAGGCGGACAGAGGCGTCGACGCCAAAGTGCGGGAACACCTGCGGGTGAGGAACCGCCGGGGTGATCCATGTCCGGCCTGCGGTACCACGATCCGGCGAACCGGGGTTCTGGGCTATGATTCCTTCTTCTGCCCGAGATGTCAGCCCGAAATGCGCAGCCGTCTCGTGCCCTGGGAAAAGCTGTCGTGATAGAGGCTCGATGCGCCGGAGAGGCTCTATCCATTTTTCACCCCGTGATCCGGCGCTGGTTCCGGCGGACCTGTTGGAAGAGCAGGAGCTGGCAACCCGGGAGCTTGCGCCTCTGCAGTGGTCAAAGATTTTCCGCACCCTTCAGATCATGGAATTGTCCGGAGAGATCCTGAGCGGCTATTTCTTCGAAGGCGTTCCCGGGCTGCAGTTCATCAGCCAACGGGGTTTCGTGCACTTCAAGAGGGTCTTCCGGAGGATGAGATCTACTGGATCTGTGCCGCCGATCCTGCATCTCCCTGCGGATTGGGACTTCCCATTCAGGGACTCCCGGCGTGCCTGGTATCCAATCACCTCGTTTATCATGGAAGCAGGCTAGAGTACGGTTTCATCGAAGAGTACAGAGGACTGGTTCTGCGAGCTGGCTATTGAGAGGTGTCGAACGATGCAGGGATTCCTGCGAATCCGGGGGTTGAAATTCTCGCCGGGAAACGAAATAGTAGGAGCCGAAATGAAAAAAGGCGAGTGTAAGGGCGATCATCAGGGACATCTGTGCGTTTTGGCCAGCAACGACCAGATCGACAGAATCAAGGAACTGACCCGGAATCCGCAGTACATCTGCTTCAACTGCGGAAGGGTTGCCGACTGTGAAAACAACCTCTGCAACCCCATGTCCCTCGAGGAATAGACCTCTTCGGTTTCTCAAATTCGATATCCCCGTCGAGACTGTTCCCTGGCTGTAATAGCTTATAATGGTGCTGATCTCCTCAAACGGCCGCTGCATCCGAAGAATGGTTCTTCGTTTGAGTTCGTTGCCCAGGCGCTGCAGTATCGACTATAATCGAGCCTGTGAATCTGCGATCCTTCAAGCGCTTCGATAACCGCGTAAGTCAGCGATTACAGGAAACGGCCAATGGCACCTGGGCCCGGAAGACTTTGGCCGTAATTGCCCATTCCGCCGACTCCGTCGTGGTTGTTCCCTGCCTGTTTGCCCTCTGGTGGCTGCACGGATTTTCCAGGCAGAGTATCACGATCCCGATTGCAGCAGGCTTCGCCCTCTCCGTTGTTGTCACCTCTATCGTGAAGTTTGCAGTCCGCCGGCGCAGACCGGCAGGGGATTGGGGCGCCATCTATAGAAAAACCGATCCCCATTCCTTCCCTTCCGGACATGCTTCCAGAACCATCACCATGACGATCGTCGTGATAGCCGGTCAGCTGCCCCTGATCGGCGCGGCTCTGCTTCTCTGGTCCCTGCTGGTAGGAATGTCCCGCATCATTCTCGGGGTGCACTACCTCTATGACGTCCTGGCCGGGTATCTGCTCGGTTTGGGAATCGGCGCAGGGATGTGGCTGCTCATGGCTTTCGATATACTCTTCTAGCGGAAACACGGCTTGAACGATCCTCTGCGTCTGCCCGTCTCCTGCAACAAGGACTGCGGCGCCGGTTGTCCCCTGATTGCCGAAACCGCGGATGGACGGCTGGTTCGCATCCGTGACAATCCCTTACGCCCGAAGCACATGAGAGGCTGCGTTCGGGGCTACCAGATGGTCCGGGCGGCATACCATCCGCAGCGGTTGAAACACCCTCTGGTGCGCAGCGGTCCCCGCGGCGCCGGAAAGTTTCGAGAAGTCGATTGGGATGAAGCCCTGCAGGTCGTCAGCGACCGGCTCCGGCGGATCCGGGAAACCCAGGGGTCGGAAGCGATACTGCGGCTGGGCGGTTCGGGATCCTGTCGGGGGGCTCTCCACAACACCGATCTGGTGACGCGGCGATTCTTCAGCCAATTCGGGGGCTTTACGGATACCACCGGGAGCTACAGCTCCGGCGCCGAGATTTTTATTGCTCCGTTTCTGTTCGGTCCCGGATATGCCCGTCGCTCCGGGATCGATGCAGCCACGCTGCGGCACTCCCGGCTGATCCTGCTTTGGGGTGCCAATGTGGCGGATACCCGTTTCGGCTGCGAGCTGGGAAGCCGCATCCGGGAACAGCGGCGAATGGGCGTTCCGATAATCGCGGTCGATCCCCGGCGGTCGCGGACGGTCCAGCAGCTGGCCGACCATTGGATCCCCGTTCGTCCCGGCACGGATACCGCCCTGATGGCGGCGGTCCTGCATGTGCTGCTGAGCGAACAGCTGGTGGACAGCTCCGCTGTCCGGAGGACCAGCGTGGGGTTCGATGTCCTGGAACGCTATATCCGAGGTGCGGATGACGGGCAACCGAAAACCCCATCCTGGGCCGAGGGGATCTGCGGGACGCCCAGGGAGACGATCGTGGAGCTGGCCCGTCAGTACGGCGTGAGCAAACCTGCGGCTTTGATCCCGGGCCTTTCCATCCAGCGAACGGTCGCAGGAGAGGAGGCGATCCGGATGGCCGTAGCCCTGCAGACGGCCACCGGCAACGTCGGCGTTCCCGGCGGGTCCTCGGGATCAAACATCTGGGGCCGGCTGCCGGAACCGCACTGCGGTCGCCTGCCCGTGCCTCCTGCCCCTCGGCGTTCCGAGGTGCCTGTGAACAGCTGGCCCGATGCCGTTCTGGAAGGCAGGGCGGGGGGATATCCGGCGGAGATCAAGGCTATCTACAACGTGGGGGGAAACTACCTCGCCATGGGAAGCGATCTGCACAAGAGCATCAGGGCCTTCGAGGGGGTAGAACTTTCGGTCTGTCACGACTACTTTCTCACGCCCACGGCCCGTTACTGCGATGTGGTGCTGCCGGCGACCACCTTTCTGGAGCGGGCGGACATCGTGTTTCCCGAGACCAATCATCTGCTGTATTCCCACCGGGTCATCGAACCGGTGGGACAGGCGAAAAACGACTACGATATCTTCTGTGACTTGGCCGACCGTTTCGGCTTCGCCCAGGAGTACTCGCAAGGACGGAACGCAGAGCAGTGGCTCGAGCACTTTCTCGACAACTCGGATATCGAGGATGCCGAGGAATTCCGCCGCACCGGGATCTATGTCGGTGCCGCACAGGAACGCTGCGGCTTGTCCGGGTTCGTTTCCGATCCCGAATCCCATCCGCTGGACACCCCATCGGGAAAGATCGAGATCGCTTCGAAATCGTATGCCCGTCTCGGATTTCCCGAGATTCCCACCTGGCGGGGTTTTCAGCCCACCTCCGAGCATCCCCTCAGTCTGATCACCCCTCACGCGCGCTACCGGATCAACTCGCAGTACGCCAATGATCCATGGTTCGTGCAGCGGGAGGAGCAGCAGCTGTGGATGAACCCGCGGGATGCTGGGCTGCGGGGGATCGAACAAGGGCGGCCGGTGGAGGTGGAAAGCCCCGAGGGAAAGCTGCGGATTAGCGAATATTCTTACCTCGACGGTTCCTACGGAACCCAGCCGCAGTTCACGGACCCATTCGGTGGCGGTACGAGTTCGGCCGGTCTAGGCCAAGCTGGCTCAGGCGCGGCCGGCGGAGGCGCGGCCGGTTGAGTTCCGGCGGGCGGCCACCCGAGTTGCCTCCGGCCGGACGCGGCTGCCCGGGATCTATCCCTCGGCGATCAAGTGCGCAGCCAGCGGGGTATACGCAGCAGGAGCACCACACCGATCGCCGCCATCGCAACCCCCAGGGTCACGATAATGGCTCGGCTGGGCGGCGAATCGACGGCCAGACGTTTGATCAGGATACCGAGGAAAGCCCATAGAACCACAAGGGCGTAAAACAGGTCGTTTCGGGTGAAAAGCACGGCCAGGGTGATGAGAGCCGCCACGATCAATACGACGACCGTCCAGAGTTCCTGGGAAGCCCCGAAGCGATTCCAGCCGACATGGACGAGCACGGCGGTGACATTGGCGATGGTGGCCACCGTGATCCAGCCCAGATACACGCTGAAGGGAAGGTGAACCAGGAGCCTCACCTTCCAGGTGGCGGCCCGGACCCCGATGCCGAGGCGGAGGTAGATGGCCAGCAGACTTGCCAGGAGGACCAGCATCAGCAACAGGGAGGCGGACACCCGCTGGTAGTGCCAGAGGAAGATCCAACCGATATTTGCCGCCGAGGCAAGGATGAACAGCGGACCGATTCTCTGCAGGAAGGCGGCTGCCTCTCGCGTCGGCGCGGCGATCTGGTAGACGGCGAAGATCGCCAGGAGCAGATAGATGAGACCCCAGATAGAGAAGGTCAGACCGACGGGCACGAACAGGTTCGGATAAAGATCCGAGAGTTCTCCTGTTGTTTTTCCATTGATCGGCAGGGTATTGGCCATTGCGTTTACCGCAACCGTGGCCAAAAAGGCGGCGAGATTGAGCGTTTTCAGCAGCCAGAGAACAGTTGTCTTGGCCATACGATATTCCCCCTTGTAAATTCGACGGTACACCTTTCTCAAGTATAGTTCTCCCGGGTCGAGCCTGACAATGCGCTGTGAAGCGTTTACCGGGGAGTGTGATCCCTTTTTCCATTGCGACGGAGAAGCTTGACACCCCGGGAAGCCCTCTGATAGGGTAGCTGTTGTCCCTTCAGCGGAAGGCGGTGAAAATCCGCCGCGGACGCGCCACTGTAACCGGGAACAAACGCTCTACGGTACGGCCACTGGGAGACTGGGAAGGCCTGAGCGCAGAGGATGATCCGGAAGCCAGGATACGTTGGGGGCCTCGCCTGAAAGACAGCAGGGCTGTGCCTGCACGCGAGAGACTTGCAGGGGGTACTCCATGGACATCAGCAGGAATCACTTGTTTCCATCCCGGTTTTTACTCATCCTGACTGTGATGCTCCTCGTATGCGCCAGAGGGTTTCCCGGCGGACAGAGGCAGCGCAGTGTGGACGTTCAAAACGGCGGAGTTCCTGTGCAGGTTGAGGGACCCACCTCCTATCCGATCCAGGTTGCCGATGACACGGGAAAGACCGTCCGACTGGAACGCAGACCCGAGAGGATTATTTCTCTCACCTCTTTCACCGACGACATCCTCCTCGATCTGGTTGATCATCGGCGGCTGATCGGGGTCACCAGCTTTGCTGAGGATCCGGCCATCTCCAACGTTGTCGATAAAATCGCCGATATCCCGAACAGGCTGATCGCAAATGTAGAGGTGATCCTTTCGTTGCAGCCGGACCTGGTCTTTGTGGCCGACTGGACAGAAGCCGACAAGGTTACCCAGATTCGGGATGCGGGTGTTCCGGTCTATTTGATCGCCACCGGTCTGAGTGTTCCTGAAATCCAGGAGAAGATCAGAACGATAGGTCGGCTGGTGGATGCCGTGGGGCAGGGGCAGGCCATGATCGAGCAGATGGACAGAAAACTCTCTGAGGTCCGGCGGTTGGTCTCTTCGATCCCGGAGGACCAGCGGCTTACCGTTATGGATTATGCCACCTGGGGTTCGGCCCAGGGGGTGGGCAGTTCGTGGGATGAAGTCATCAGGCAGGCCGGCCTGATCAACGCCGTCGGAGGATTCAGCGCCGATGAGTGGGGACAGGTGCCCCTCTCAAAAGAGAAGATTCTGGAGCTCGATCCGGATTTGCTCATTCTTCCCGGCTGGGAATATGGCGATGACCGCGGCGCAGATGCTTTCTACAGACAGATCGTGGAGGATCCGGCTCTGCAGGGATTGTCGGCCCTGCGGGAACGAAGGGTGTATCAGATGCCCGCAGGACTGAAGTCGGCGACCTCTCAGTACATCGTCGATGCTGTCGAGCATCTGGCTCGACTGGCTTATCCTCAACGTTTTCTCGAGGAATGAGAGCTCCCGCCAAGGGAGTTTCAAAAGAGTTACGGGCATGTACGTGCAATGAGAAGAGGGAAAATCGCGGTTCTGCTGTTTCTCATCCTTATCCTGTTCGTGGTTGCTGTTCTGTCCGTAGGCAGCGGAGCGGTGCGGGTGCCGCCCCAGTCCATCCTCCGGCTTCTGCTGCACGGGATCGGCATTCGTTCCATCCAACTGCCCCCGGATATGCAGCTCAACATCATCCTCCACATCCGCCTGCCCCGTATTGCCGCCGCCATGCTGGTAGGCGCGGCCCTGGCCATGGGAGGGGTGGCGATGCAGGGGCTCTTTCGAAATCCCATGGCCAGTCCGGACATCCTTGGGGTCTCCACCGGAGCGAGTCTGGGAGCGGTAATCACCGTTACTACGGGCCTGTTCGCGGTGAATGTGTTATTTCTGCCCCTTTTAGCGATCATCGGTGCCCTGATCGCTGCCTCGCTGATCTATCTGATCTCCAGCTATAAGGGAAAAACCTCTCTGCTCTTCGTGGTGCTGGCCGGATTGGCCATTTCCTCCCTGTTCAACGGTCTGGTATCGGCGATCCTGCTGTTTTCCCGGGAGTACGAGGTCAGCCAGTTCATCTTCTGGACCATGGGCGGACTGGAAGGCCGCATGTGGAGGCACGTACTGCTGCCCCTGCCGCTGCTCGTCCCGGGAATGGCGGTGCTGTTCCTGTTTACCCGGGAGCTGAATCTGTTTGCCCTGGGCGAGGAAAGTGCCCATTCCCTTGGTATGCACGTGGAGCGTACCAAGAGGATCATCCTGGCTGTTACGGCTGTGGTTACCGGGCTGGCCATCTCCATCAGCGGCCCGGTGGGTTTTGTCGGTCTGCTGATCCCCCACCTGTTTCGCATGCTGACGGGTGCGGACCACCGGCTGCTGCTGCCCGTATCCGCCATCGGCGGAGCTGTTTTCCTCCTGACCTCGGATCTCCTGGGGCGGATCTTGATCCCCCCGTTCGAGATCCGGGTGGGTATAATCACGGCCATACTGGGTAGTCCCTACTTTCTCTATCTGATCGTCCGCTATCAGCGCAAGGGCTTGAGAGGCTTCGGTTATGATTGAGAATCTGATCGAAACACATCAGGTATGCTATTCGGTAGCTGATAAACGGATCATCGATCGGATCAGCATCTCCGTGAAACGGGGTGAGTTTGTCGGCCTTGTGGGCCCCAATGGGGCCGGAAAAACGACCCTCCTGCGGCTGATGATCGGTGTGATTCCCCCTACCGGCGGAGAGATTCTGCTGGAGGATCGGAGGCTTCAGGAGATCCGGCTCCGGGAGCGGGCTCGGCGGGTATCGTATCTGAGTCAGGAAACGACCACGGTCTTTCCCTATCCGGTTCTCGATATCCTTCTGATGGGCCGCTATCCCTTCCTGGGCCGGTTTCGGCGTGAGAGTGAGTCGGATGTGGAAAAAGCCCGTCGAGCTCTGGCTTACGTGGGCTTGAGGGGTTTTGAAGACCGCTATTTCAATGAGCTTTCCGGCGGCGAGCGTCAGCTGGTCCTCTTTGCCAAGATCCTCGTTCAGGAAGCGGAGTTGCTTCTGCTGGACGAACCGACTTCCAATCTGGACATCAAGCACCAGGACCAGTTCTTCTCTATGGCCTTTGAGCTCACCCGGGAGAAGAAGGCTGTCGTCGCCGCGGTGCACAACCTGAATATTGCCTCCCAGTACTGCAGCCGGCTGATTCTTCTTCATCGGGGACGGGTGGCCACAGAGGGCAAACCCGAGGAGGTGCTCCGCAGCGACTGGCTCGACCCGGTGTATGAAACCAAGACCGTGGTGACCCGAAACACTTCCACGGGCGCCGCGGTGGTGAATGTAGCGCCCCGTACACAGGCGGGTCGCCAGCCGATGCCCCTCATACACATAATCGGGGGAGCCGGGAGCGCGATCAACCTGACCCGGGAGCTGGTTCGTCTGGGGTACAGGATCTCCGGAGGCATCGCCCACGAATACGACGCGGACCAGAAGCTGTGGCAGACCCTCGAGATTCCTTCCGTGGTGGTCGGGGCTTTTTCTCAAATTACTCCGGAGGATCTGGAGGGAGCCTTTCCGATGGTGCAGGAGGCGGATCTGACGGTTCTGTGCAGCTTTCCCATCGGTCCGGGCAACGAGGGAAACCTGCAATTGGCCGGTCGCGCCAGGCGTCTTGTCATCCTGGATGCCGGAGTTCAGGAGGAACCCCGGCTGTTTTTCTCCCAAGATGCTCGGGCGGCCTTTACCTCCCTGGTTGGAACGGCCGAACACATGAATTACCGTCGGCTGTGCGAGGCCCTCGAATCAGGGGAGCTGTTTAGCGGCGGCAGTAAGAGAAGCGCCGGGAAAACATCTTACGGATAGCGTTTTCGTATTGCCCGAATTGTGTCGTAGTTGTTCAGAAACAACTCCACCAGCTCCGGATCGAACTGCCTTTTTTGTTGGGACCGGATGTAACGAATTGCCTGCTCCTCCTTCCAACTATCCTTGTAGGCTCGTTTGGATATCAGAGCGTCGTACACATCGGCCAGGGCGACGATCCGGGCCGTCAGAGGAATATCCTTTTCCCGTTTGCCCGGTCCGAAGCGTATCTCCCTGGCATGGACGTTGTCGATCTTACCCGGATAGCCCCGCCCGTCCCAGCGTTCGTGGTGGTTGAGGGCGACCTCCGCAGCGAGCCGATCCCAGGGAGAATTGAGGTTTTTAAAGAGGCGAGCGCCGTAAATCGTATGGGCCTTCATCTGGATGATTTCATCCCTGCCCAGACTTCCCGGTTTCCTGAGAATGACGTCACTCAGGGCCACCTTACCCACGTCGTGGAGTTCCGCCGCGCTGCGCAGGATCTGTGCATCGAACTTGTTCTTTCTTTCTTCCACCGGGTGGGTTATAGCCCAGGCTTTGTACAGCTCGATCGAGTAGGCCCCGACCCGCTTGGCGTGCTGGCTGGTTTCGAAAGGATCACGCAGTTGTGCCATTTCCACCATGCGCAGCACCATCGCCTTGTATAGTTTGGCTTTTTCAATGGCGTTGGCCGCGTAGCGGGCGAACTCGGTGATGTATAACCTGTCCTGCATGGAGAAGGGAATGATCTGCCCCTTGTCGTTCTTGGCGTTGATCAGCTGCAGAACGCCCAGAACATCCTGATCGGTTGTTTCCAGAGGAACGACGAGGATCGACTCTGTCCTATATGAGGTCTTCTTGTCGAATTCCGGGTTGAACTGGTAGCTGACATTGCTGGATATGTGGTACACGTCATCTATCAAGAGGGGATCTTTCGTAAACGCCACATATCCGGCAAGAGAACTCTTGTCGATGAGCAATCGCTTGCTGGAGTAGATGTATTTGTCCTTTGGCCGGTCCTCGTGAAACAAGGGGTCGTTCTGCACGTAGCTGAAGTACAGGTAACGATTCTTGGCTAGATAGAGGGTTCCGGCCTCGGCGTTGACGAATTTCCGTGCCTCGAAAAGTACCTTGTCCAGAAGAGTATCAAGGTCCTTTTGATAGAAAATTTCCTTGACTATCTGAAGGAGTCGGGTCGGGTCACGCCTCATAATGCTTCGTGCTCCCAGAGCCATGTCGAGTACAGCCATTGTCGAGTTCAGAGTGTTTTCTTTTCTCCTTATATATTATTGGTAGCCCATTTTTATAATAAGACTACTTTTTTATTGCCCGGCGGCAATGTCGTCTTTATCGCCCGCAAGCGGCTTTGGGATAGGGTTGGAATTGAAATGGCAGGGGAGGTGCAGTTTTGACGTCGAATTATGTCCCTGCTGACGGTATGCGCACCGAGATACGGGCACCTTTCAGCTGGCCGCCGGGTCGGGATCCATTCTGCGCCTCCACACTGCCGCCGTAGCCCTCTGCGATGGCCTTGACGATCGCCAGCCCGAGCCCGAGGTGGCGTCCTGGACAGCCCTCGGAGTCCTCGGAAGATACACCGGCGCGGTAGCTGAAGAATCTGTCGAATATCTTCTCAAGATGCTCATCCGGGATTCCCGGCCCGTCATCTTCGAAGTTGATCACGGCGTAACCGCTGATGCGGGAAAGATCTATCCTCACCTCTGTTGAGGCGAAGCTCAGGGAGTTCTCCAGCAGATTTTCGATGACCTGGGTCAGCCGTTCGGGAGCCATACACACTGCGCAGGAGTCTGACTTTTCGATCAGCTGCACCGCTATCGTAGAATTCCCCCGGAGTCTTCGAGCTTCCAACACCCGTCGCAGTATAGGAACAACCTGCACCGAGGTTCTGGCTTCATCCTCGAGTTGAGCGTCGAGCAGGGAAATCTCCCGTACTGCACCGAGAAGATGCTGCATGCGCTGCACCTCTTTCTGGATCAGGGAGAGGAAACGATCACGATCTTCCCCGGTTTCGCTTTTGGGGATCATCTCTGCGGCCGACCGGATAGAGGCCAGGGGATTCCTGAACTCATGGGAGATATCCGAGGCAAATGACTCGACGAACTCGATGTGGCCCCTGAGTTTACGGGTCATCTCCTCGAGAGAGCGGGACAGATCACCGATTTCGTCCTGACGGCGGTTGAAGCGGAACTGCCCGCGAAGCCGGCCCCGGTGGTCGAGGATTTCCCGCGCCTGTCTGCGCAGCTTCCTCACCGGAGAGGCTATCGTCGTCGAGGCCAGCAGGCTCAGCGCCACGGCCGCGGCCAGGGAGATGAGGAATATTGTGAATATTTCCAGGCGCAGCTCGTACAGATCCCGGAGGATTCGGTAGGTGGACTGGGAAACCAGTACCGCTCCGACCACCGATTCTCCGCTGCGAATGGGAATGGCGCTGTAGAGGGTGACCGATCGTTGTCCCCCCGTGGAGATGCGGGTCATGGCGCCGTATCGCCCCTCCAGGGCTTCCCGGATTTCGGGGCCCATCAGCACATTCGTGTTGATGTAGAACTCCGCCGATTCCAGGGGCGGCTCCGGTGGTCGGAACAGACGTCGATACAGCTGAACCGGGTAGATGGCGATCCGATACAACACCCGTTGTTCGGCGGGTAGCGGATCCTGGTCGCTTCCCGCGGTTGTTTGGGAAATCTCTTCGGGCTGCTCAGAGTCCGGCTGCTCTGAGCGCGGTCCCAGACGGCTCGAGTCGGCAAGCAGTCTTCCTTTTGGATCCAGAACCCGTAAGCGAGCTTCGTGGCGCTGCTCCAGCTCGAGAAGAATACTCCGGGCACGTTCCGCCTGCAGAGGATTTTCCCCCGAGAGGGCCGAGGCCAGGATCCGCCCCTGTTGAACCAGGGCGTGTTCCAGGGAGCGGAGCAGTTGCCTCTCATAGGTGTCCAGATAGAGCAGCCCCGCGATCGGGAGAAAGACGATGAGGAGGTTGAAAGTCAGCAGTCGGACGGCGATTCGGGAAAAGAAACTCAGGATTCTGTTGATCATGCCGGCGAATCGCCCCGGTACCGATAGCCCAGCCCGTAGATCGTCTCGATTTCGTCGAACTGCGGATCCAGCCGAGCGATTTTTTTCCGGATCCTTTTGATGTGCCCGTCGATGTTGCGGTCACTCATGTACTCGTCGTAGGGATAACCCTCTTTCAGCAGCTGTTCCCGGGTTTTCGCAAAGCCGGGTTGGCGGATCAACGCCTCCAGGATGCGGAACTCCGTTACCGTCAACGCTACCTTTTGTCCCTTCCAGCGCACGGAGTGACGTGGGTGGTCCATTTCCAGAGATCCGCAGTGAAGGATTGTTTGCTCTGCCTTCGTTTCTTCTCCCCGGGCCAGAGCCTGCCGTCGGAACAGCACTTTGACCCGGGTCAGAAGCTCCCGGGTCGAGAAGGGTTTGCAGAGGTAATCATCCGCTCCCAGCTCCAGACCCAGCACC
>CAZPPB010000116.1:0-12357 GCA_964588355.1 uncultured Spirochaetaceae bacterium
GATGTATACAAACGCAGTGAAACCGGACCGTTCATCAAGGAGCAGGAGTTCGACAGACAGATCGGGACCGTGGCCAACCAGCTGGTCCAGAAGCACGGGATCCGCTTCGACCGTGAACAGGTCATCCCCTCGGATGACGGATTGGCCGACAAGGTATACCAGGCCGCCCTGGAGCTGTTCCTGGAGCTGGGGATCTACTGCCGGGATACCAGCCGATTGATCCGGTTCAGCCCTGAGGAGGTCCAGTGGGCGCTGAAGCACGCTCCCACAACCGTGACCTACGGTCAGGGACCGGATACCCGGATCATGCGGCACCGCCGGGTCGAGGACTCCCTGCCGCCTTTTTGCCTCAACACCCCGGTGGGCTGTACCGTGGCGGAGGAACGTTTCGTGGCCATGGTGCAGAGCTACGCCCAGGAACCGTTGAGCGACACCTTCTCCAGTGCCTTCAGCCAAACAGTGGGGGGACGGCCGATCAAGTCCGGTACACCCCAGGAGGTGGAGGCGGCGATCTGGAACGTGGTCAAGCTGCGCGAGGCGGCCCGGGCTGCCGGCAGGCCGCTGATCGGCATCCACAACCTCATCACCAACGCCGAGAAGACCGACGCTACTTTGGCGGCGATCCAGGAAGAGTTCGGCGCCCATCCGAACGACGGTCTGGCCGTGGCTGCCATCGCCGAGATGAAGGCGGATTACGAGCGCATGAAGAAGGTCGTCTTTCTGGACCAGAAGGGCTACAACCGCTACGGATTGTATGGACCGATCATGGGGGGATACGCCGGGGGGCCGGAAGCCACGGCGATCGTACACGTGGCGCATCACTTCCTCGGCCTGCTGGCTTTCGGCGCCCAGTGGCACGACGGATTCCCCCTGCACCTGATGCAGGGCTGCAACTCTACCCGGGACCTGCTCTGGCTGATCAGCGTGACCGGTCAGGCCCTGGCCCGCAACACCCACCTTCTGATCGGGGTCAGCCCCTTCACCGCAGCCGGTCCCTGCACCGACATGGTGGTTCTCGAGATCGCCGCAACCGTTCTGACCGCCACGGTGTCGGGTCTGCACTTGAACCTGGTAGCGGTGGCCCGGAACAAACTTCCCGAACGCTCCAGCGGCATGGAGGCCAGGATCGGTGCGGAAACGGCCTACCTGATCGCAGAGCAGGGAATCACCCGTAAGCAGGCGAATGAGGTTGTGAAGAAGATACTCAGGTGTTATGAGAGCAACATCCCCGACGCCCCACAGGGAAAGCGTTTCGACGAGTGCTATGACCTGAAAACGGTCCGGCCTACTCAGGAGTACCTGGATGTGTACGACCGCGGCAAGGAAACTCTCACGAAATTCGGGATCGAGTACAGGGACTGAGCACGGGGAACCTGAATACAGGAAAGAGCAGCAAACCGGAGGAACAATCATGGCCGCTTCCAATCTGAAACACAAACCCAACCTGGACTATCTTTCCGCGGCCCAGGCGCAGCGCATCCACGCCGCCAGCCTGGAGATCCTGGAGCGGGTCGGGGCATTGATCGACGAGGAGCAGTCCGCAGCACTCCTGCGCAAAGCAGGCGTTCGCCAAGGCGAAGCAGGAACCTTCCATATTCCGCCGAAGCTGGTGGAGTGGGCCGTTTCGGTTGCGCCGAAGCGAATCGTGCTGCACAACCGGGATGGCGAGCCGGCCATGTCCCTGGAGCTCGGACAGGTGTATTACGGCCTGGGTTCCGACTGCCTGTTCATCCTGGATCACCGCACGGGCAAACGGCGCCAGGCGAGTCTGAAGGATGTCAATGAGGCGATCCGGCTGGCCGACGCTCTGCCCAACATCGACTTCCTCATGTCCGCGGTTCTGCCCTCCGACGTGCCGCCGGAAGCGGCCAATCGCCTGCAGATGCGCGCCATGATCGAGAACAGCTGCAAACCGATCCTGTTCGTGACCAACGACTTCGAAAGCTGCAGAGATGTGGTCCGGGCGGCGGAAGTGGTTGCCGGGGGAGCGGAGCGGCACGAGCAGAAACCCTACAGCTGCTGCTACATCAACGTGACCGCGCCGCTGCGTCACAATGTGGATTCCCTGCAGAAGGTCCTGTATCTGGCCGAAAAAGGTTTACCCACCACCTACACGCCGATGGTGCTGCGGGGAGTGAGCGGGCCGTCAACCAGTGCCGGGGCGGTGGCCCTGGCCAACGCGGGGGAGCTGGTCGGCCTGGTTCTTGCCCAGCTGAAGCGGGAGGGGGCCCCGATCATCCACAGCGGGGGATACGGGGATGTGTTCGACATGCGCACGACCACGGGGGCCTACGCCGGACCGGAGAGCTACGGCGTACGTACTGCCATGGGCGCTTACTACGGTCTGCCGACCTTCGGGCTCGGCGGATCGAGCGACTCGAAATTGCCGGACGGACAGGCAGCGGTGGAAGCATCCCTGACCCTGCTGTTCGAAGCCCTGGGCCAGGCCACCCTGGTCCACGACGTGGGCTACATGGAGAGCGGCAAGTGCTACTCTCTGGAGATGATGGCGATCTGCGACGAGGTTATCGGCTATCTCCGCCACTACTGTCGGGGAATCGAGGTCAACGACGAGACCCTTGCCCTGGACCTGATCGCGGAGCTCGGTCCTGAGGGGGACTACCTGTCCAGCGAGCACACCGTGAACCACTTCAGGGAAACCTGGTATCCCCGCCTGTTCAACCGCAACCACTTCGACGGCTGGCTGGCCGAGGATGGAAAGACTTTAGGTGAGCGGACGCGCAAGCGGGTGGAAGAGATCCTGGGTAGCCATAGTCCCGAGCCGCTGGAGCAGAAGATCAGACAGGAGATCGAGAAGATCCTCGGGTAACGGACCGTAGCAATCGGCGCGTGGAGCGCGTAGACTACGTGGAGTGATACGGCGGCGAAATCAGGAGGCTGCACTGTACGGCCGAACCGTGATCGACAATGGTACCCTTCCCACGATCTGCAGGCAGTGCGACATGCGCTGCGGGATCGAGGTGCAGATCGAGCACAGCCGGATCAACAAGGTTTCGGGGATGAAAGCCCACCCCCAGAATCGGGGCCGTCTCTGTCCGAAGGGTCCGGCCGCCATCGACACGATCTACCATCCCGAACGCCTGCTCAAACCCCTCAAAAAGAACGGCAGCGGCTCTTTCCGGGAGATCTCGCTGGAGCAGGCGATGGCGGAGATCGCCGATCGGCTGGCTGCGATCGGTGAGAGGCACGGCAGGCGCTCCATCGCCGCCTGGCACGGGGAGGCCCTGGGTTTCGCCCAGCAGGAGATGTACCCCCGCCGCTTTCTCCATGCCCTGGGCAGCCCGAACTTTCTCTCGGTGAACTCCCTATGCTACGTGAGCCGCTACATCGCCTACCGCCTGGTGCAGGGTTACTGGAACCCCTGCCCTGATTTCCGCAACGCCCGCTGCATCCTCCTCTGGGGAACCAACCCTCCTGTTTCCCACTTCACCTTCATGCACGCGATCCAGGAGGCCAGGGAACGGGGAGCCAGGCTGGTGGTGATCGATCCCCGGCGCACGGAGATCGCCCGCAAGGCGGATCTCCACCTGCGACCTATGCCCGGAACCGACGGTGCCCTGGCCTGGGCTTTGATGCGGCGGCTGATCGAAAATGGCCACTACGACCGGGAGTTCGTGGCCGGCTACAGCGTGGGCTTCGATGAGGCGGCGGCCTACGCTCGAAAGTTCACCCTCGGGAAGGTGAGCCGGCTCACCGGCCTGCCACCGGAACAGATTGACGAATGCGGACGGCTGATCATCGACGGGCTTCCGCGGAGCATCAACTACGTGGGGGTGTCCCTGGAACACCAGGAGAACGGGGTGAACGCGGTGCGGGCCATCGCCTGTCTGGGAGGCCTGATCGGTGCGGTGGACCGAGAGGGTGGAGATCCCTGGCCCGAACCTCTGGGGGAGCGCTCCCTCACCCTCTACGACCAGCTCCCCCTGCGGGATCAGGAACCGATCGGGGCGGCGGACTACCCGGTGCTGTACGACTTCTACAAGGAGTGCAACACCATGAAGGCGGTTGAGGCCATGCTCGGCGCCGGGCCGTATCCGCTGCGCGCCTTGATCGTCTGCGGCGGAAACCCGGCCAACACCAATCCCAACGTCACCAGGGTGGCCGATGCCTTGAGCGGGCTGGACCTGCTCGTGGTCAGGGAGCTTTTCCTGACTGAAACCGCCGCCCTGGCCGACTACGTGCTGCCGGCGGCCTCGTTCATCGAGCGATCGGAGCTGCACATCTACGCCCACTACCAGTGGGTTTCCATGTCCCGAAGAGTCCTCCGGATCCCCGGAGTTGTCGATGAGTACTCGTTCTGGCGGGACCTGGCCTGCAGGTTGGGCTTCGGCGAGCAGTATTTCCCCTGGCAGAGCGAAGAGGAGGTCAACCGCTGGCTCCTCGAACCCACCGGCGTTACCGCGGAACAGCTCGAGCAGCACGGCGAGGGCAGGGAGTACAAAGAAGTCCATTTCGAAAAATATCGACAGCAGCCTCTTGCCACCCCATCGGGGAAGTTCGAGTTCAGCTCACAATATCTGGAGGATCTCGGCTATCCGGCACTTCCGGTCTATGAGCAACCGTACTACCTGCGCTGCAGGCCGAAGGATTCCTCTGAGGATCGCCCCTACCTGCTGATCAGCGGGGCCCGCAGGCGGGTCTACCTGCACTCCCGCTACCGAAATATCCCCAGGTTCCTGCGCCTTCACCCCCGGGCCGAGATCGAGCTGAACCCGGAGGATGCCGCCGTGCTCGGAGCCGGCCAGGGCGACGAAATCCGGGTGAGCTCCGTGGTCGGCTCGATCGTTCTGCCGGCGAAGATCCTGGCAGAAGAGGATATCCTGCCCGGACTGGTGCAGATTACCCACGGTTGGCCGGGCGACGGCAATGTGAACCGTCTCACCTTCGACAGCATCACAGATCCGATCAGCGGCTTTCCCCTGCTCACATCGATTCCAGTGCGGCTCAAGCGAATAGAAGCGGCTGCAGCAAGCTGCGAAAGAGACACGGATTGAGCAGACTGCAAGGTAAAACCGCCATCGTCACCGGAGGAGGCGCCGGCATCGGCAGGGCTATATCGATCCTCTTCGCCCGAGAGGGAGCTCGAGTATCCGTGGCGGATATCGCTCTCGACGCCGCCCGGGCTACCGTAGCGGCGATCGGCGAAATCGGTGGATCGGCCCTGGCCGTTGCCGCCGATGTACGCGATTCAGGATGCGTGGAGAACTTGCTGCGGGACACCGAAGCGGCCTTCGGCGGGCTTGATATTCTGGTCAACAACGCCGGTGTGGCGACCGATGGCGATGTGGTGGAATTGTCGGAAGCGGAGTGGCAACGGATTCTGGATGTGAATCTGACGGGGATCTTTCTCTGCTGTAAATACGCGATACCGGCGATGAAGCGAAGAGGCGGAGGATCCATCGTAAACGTCGCCTCCATCGCCGCGCGGGTGGGGGGATCGGTGAGCTGCGTGTACCCAGCCTCAAAAGCCGGAGTAGTGGCCTTGAGCAAGAACACGGCTCTGAGATTTGCCAGTGACCGGATTCGAGTGAACTGCGTGTGTCCTGGCCACGTGGACACCGCCCTGACCTTCACCCTGAAGGATCCCACGGTCCGGGAAGCGTTGATCCAAAAGTACCCAATAGGCAGACTGGGGACAGCTGAGGAGATCGCCTCCGCCGTGCTTTTCCTGGCTTCGGATGAAGCCTCCTTCATCACCGGAACCGAGCTGATCGTGGATGGAGGATATACGGCCCAGTAAACCGGGGCAGCTCCTGGATCGACCGAATCGGCTGCTTTAGAAGCGTAAATCGAGTCTTGAAGATACACAACAAGAGCAGGGAGAAGCAAAATGGCAAAAGAGTTGAAGCTTCGGGTGGGAGACGAAACGGCTACCATAGTGCTGTTCGAGGAAAAAGCCCCAAACAGCTGTAGGAAGCTGGTCGAATCCCTGCCCCTCAAGAGCACCGCCATCATCGCCAAAGTGGCGGGTTTAGAGCTAATGATCCGGGTTCCCTACTTTGTCGACACGGGAGGAGAAAACGAAATCACCGCTCAGGAGCCGGGAAACGTTTGTTTCGTTCCGGGGGCACAGAACGTCTGCGTGTTCTGTGAGGATCTTCCCGGGTTGGGACCGTGCAGCTGGATCGGAAAGATCACCGAGAATCTGGAGGGGGTTCAGCGGGAAGCGCGGAAGTGCAAGGAGCAGCAGGGCGCGGAGGTGGAGATCTATGAGGAAGGGAAACCCTATACGTCCCCGAAAGCAGCGACGCTCGGGAACACTCTGACCGAAAAGATGCGAGCGATCCGGGAACAGATGTGGATTGAAAAGCCCCGGGAGATCGCCGAAGCCCTGGACAAGTCCAGGGGCTGCACCGATTCCTGGGGAGCCTCTTTCTTCCCCACCCTGTACGCCTGGGAGGAGACCGTTGCCTCCAGGAACACCTTTCTGACCCTGCGCACGGTCCTGATGGAATCCGGAACGGATCTGAACACGGTGAAGCGGATCGTGAAGAATCTGCTCGACCTCTACGTATCCTACTTCCGCATGACGAACCTGCAGGATTCCACAGAGCTGCTCAGGGAAGGCTCGGCTGAGGTGGAGAAGTTGTCTTCCAGGGAACAGCTGCAGGAGCTGCTGGAAGAGCTGATCCGCTACATGGGACGCCTGCACTACTGGATCGAGCCGATAATGCCCTGGGGCCGGATCATTCAGGCATTCGAATCCTGAAACCGGTTGATATGTTGCTTACCGGCGGGGCAAAATCCAGCCCCCGCTCTGGAAAATACCGTGGCCAAGGATCCACGGCGGGGAGGAGCCCATGTACGGAAAAGTGAGAGGGGATAAACGCTACTACGGGCAGGCCATCGGGATCGCCCTGCTCGGCAGGCAGGTTGTGGAGATCTCCTCCGGATTCGTCCGGGAGAACCCCGACATCGGCGCTCTGCTTCTGGAGTGCAGCGATCTTCCTGCCTTCGCCGCAGACATTCAGGAAGCCACGGGCAAACCGGTGTTCGACTTCATCACTTTCGTCAACGCCGTGTACCAGGCGGTGGTTCAGAGAAGGTATACCGGGTTTATTTGATTAGCTTTTCTGATTCACCGGATTTCCCGCAAGCTCATTCCGGGGCAATCGGTTCTACAACTGGCGGATCATGCCTTCGAGCCGCAGATCGGCCGGTACGCAGCCCATCTCCTTCTGAATCTGGAGGCAGTTCTCCATTCCTTCGATATCGAGCCTGGCATCGAGCTCCCAGTGCTCCAGATCCCGCAGAAGGGCTCGGCGGAAATCCTCCTTGGGAATCCGAAACACCTGAGCCCCGAAAGAGGCAGCCTCTTCCGGATGCTCGAAGATCTCGCGGCAGGAGGCTCGAAAACCGTCGAAAGCCCTGTGGATCAGGTCGATCTTCCGCTCCAGTGCATCGCTGCGGGCCAGGATGATTCCCCACTGGTACCTGGGAAAGTAGTCCCGGACCACGGCCAGTATCCGGACCCGGCCGAGCCGCTCGGCCCGGGCCACGAAGGGCTCCACCAGAAATCCAGCCTCCACTCGGGGAATACCGGATACGGGGGAAGGTGAAAAACAGCGCAGATCCCCGTAGGCGGTCCCAAGGGGAACCAGGGTCACATCCGTATCCGGGTCCAGTCCCGAAGCCTCGAGCATGGCGCGGGCAAAGTAATCGTCACAGCTGCCGGCCGAGAGGATTCCAATGCGCCGCCCCCGCAGATCCGTCATCTTCGCTATTCCCGGCCGGGCAACCAGGTAGTGATCCAGCTGCCGGACCGTACTGGACCCTACCGCCCGCGCTGGCAGTCCGTCGGAGACCGCTGTTAGAAAAGGAGGCAATCCCATCTCACCGATCCAGACCTCACCTTTCGAAACCGCCTCGGCCAGCTCCGGCCCGCCCCAGTAGTAGCGAATCTCCAGGTCGATCCCTCGTTTCGCGAAAAAACCCTTTCTACTTCCATAGTAGAGGGGAAACCTTTCGATCCAGAATGAGGGCACGCCCCAGATTATTCGTTCCATCGACAACGAAGACTCCTATCGCAACAGAGCCCGATCCGCCTCGGCTGCTATGCGCTGCATCTCCTCGAGTCTGCCCGCCGCGATCTCGGGTTGCTTGGCCCCGGCGAGCAGCTCCCTGCTGCGGTCCCTGGCCCGGTCGATCAGCGTCTTCCCTCCCTCCGAGCTCCAGGTGTCCCTGGATAGGCGGGTTAACAGCTCGGGTTGAAAAGCCTGCCGGCAATACCGCAGCGTGTGCGCTGTCTCCAGGAAGTGTCCGCCCGGAGGCACGGCCAGGATGTCCGCCCAAGCTGTGAATTTGTCTTCAAGGGTCAGCTCGCCTTGAAGCCGACGAAGTCTGCGCAGCAGCGCCACGATCTCATCATCAATTATCAGCTGCAGCGGACTGAAGGTCTTGGCCGCCTCCAGCTCCCCCGCCCGTCCCAGCACGGCAGCTCCGGCGGCTGCGATCATGTAGCCGTAGAGGCTGTGCTCCACCATGGCCTGTCCGTCGGTTTGGAAGGTATCGCTGGTCAGCCCGGCGGTATGGACGGGCAGCCCATAGGCCTCAGTGAGGAACTGGGCGCTCAGAGCGTTGGCCTGCATGGCTTCGGGGCAGGCCTTGACCGCCCGACCGCTCCGCATATCCATGGCCAGGGCCGTTGCCAGGGCAAACACGGGATGTCCCGGTTTTATAAGCTGCGTCAAAATGACCATGGCCAGCACTTCGATAGCGGCGGTGAGCACAGTTCCGACCGTAGTGATCGGTGAGGTAGCGCCAATCACCGGCAGGCTGGAGACATGCAGCGCAAGCCCGTAGTCACAGGCCTGCACAATCACCTCGATATCCATCGACTTGAATCGAAAGGGAGTCAGGGAACAGGCGATGATACTGGCCAGGGGATGGCGTTCCAGGTTTTCCTTCCCCCCGGCCCGGGCCGCACACAGCTCCAACAGATAGGGCAAGGTCTGTTCGGTGTGAGGCTGGATCCAAACATGCTTGATCGTACTGCGCAGCAGGGCATTGAGGGAATGGACATCCACGGTTTGCGGAGGGGCATCCGTGGGCGTTGGAAAGGCGCACAGATCGATGTGCTCCAGAGCTCCGGCCAGCCGTCCCCAGGTGCGGACATCCGCAACAGTCAACGGCCGGTGCTCTCCTGTTTCCGGATCCAGATACCCCCGGCCGCCGGTGCCGGTGCAGGCGTAGAACCCCCCCATCGGGTGGGGTACGGAAAGAACCGCGGCACTGCTGCCATCGCCAGCAGCATCGCCGGCCGGCGGTGCTGCCAGGGAAAATTCTCGTGGTACAGACTGCAGGGCCTCCTCCTGCAGCTGCAGCGGAAAACGGACCAGACCGCTGGAGCTGTCGACCTCAGCGCCCAGTTGCGCCGCTTTCTCGAGCATCTGCGGGTGCTGAAGCTCCACGCCTCGCTCGGAGAGATACCTCGCCACTTTTTCCCTCAACCCCCTGATCTGGGAGTCCGTCAGAAATCTCATTGGAGGTTGCATGAAAAGCGACTGCCCCACCATTCAGGCAGAATCAGTACAGGCAGGTTTGCGAAACCGGGTGAGTCGGCCAAAAGCGAGGCTCAAAGGTTCGCACCCGGCTAGTCGCTGCGGCTCATTCGCTTCTCGAGACGGCTTACGCCAAGAGAGAGGCTCAAGGTAAGGGTCAGGTACATGACAGCCACGGTAATCCACGGTTCGAAGATGTAGCGGGTGGCTACCTGAACCTGCTTGCCCATGTAGGTGAGCTCCTGGATCGAGACGACGGAGGCCAGGGAGGAATATTTGATCGTGTTGATGAACTCATTCGCCAGGGGTGGAAGGACACGGCGGGTCGCCTGGGGGAGGATGATGAAGCGCATCTTGTCGAACCAGGACAGCCCGAGGGAGTAGGCGGCCTCGCTCTGTCCCCGCTCGATCGATTCGATTCCCGAGCGCACGATCTCAGTGATGTACGCCCCTTCGAAAAAGGCAATCGTGAACACCCCCGAGATGAACTGGACGAACAGCGACTCCTGGGCGAACAGGACGGCCAGGATGGCCTTCACATTCTCGGGGCGGCTGCGAATGAAGGCCTCGACACCGAGAAGCGGCATGATCTGGTCCACCACGAAGAAGTAGAAGATATAGATCAGTACGAGGGGAGGCAGGTTTCGGATCAGTTCCACGTAGGTCCGGCCTACAAGCTGCAGGAACAGATTCTTGCTGGTGCGGAACAGGCCCATGACGAAGCCGGTGATCGTTGCCAAAAGGGCAGCCCATATCGACAGTTTCAAGGTCGTTATCAGGCCGATCAGCAGAAAGTTGGCCACCAGCCTGCCGGTCTCCGCATCCCGGCGCACCAAAAAGCGGGGGATAACCGACCAGTCTCCCTTGTACTCCAGCCCATAAGCGATACGCCAGTAGACGTAAACACCCAGGGCTAAAACGAGAACAATGATGACGGCATCGATAGGCCGAAAGCGAACTCTCTTTACGATCAAGATCTATTCTCCCGGTGAATCTCGAGCCGCCCACCGATACAGGCGGGCGGCT
Source organism: uncultured Spirochaetaceae bacterium (assembly GCA_964588355.1). Classification (GTDB taxonomy): domain Bacteria; phylum Spirochaetota; class Spirochaetia; order SZUA-6; family DRHE01; genus JAFGQJ01. Next base: position 10,548 of record CAZPPB010000116.1, read on the forward strand.
CGATTCGATTTGCTGAATCGTGAACTTTCCAGCTCTACTCCGGCAGCAGGTATTCCCAGTCCTTGGTGCCGTACCAGTAGTCGGATTTGTCCTTCAGCCAGTCCTGCTTGTCGGTAATCCAGGCATTGAAGAAGAAGACCGAATCCGGATCCCCCTTGGTAACGACGAAACCGCAGGGCTCACTTGTGAACAGCTCTCCCTTGAGAGGCCGGTAAACCTTATCGGCATAATCCACCGCCCAGTAGGCAGGCTTGGGGGAGGAGGAATACGCGGCGTGGGCATTTCCGTTGAGCACGTCCTGGATCACCGCCTCATCGCTGTCGAACTGGTGCAGCTGCGCCTTCGGGGTGAACTTCTTCGCCGCCGCCGTCGGGGTACCTCCCATGCGCACCGCGATGATGATGTTTTCTTTGTTCAGATCCTCCAGGCTGTCCGCTCCGGGAAGCATGGCGCGGTTGACCACACAGTCCATACCACTGTACTCGTAGGGGATCGAGTAGTTGACCTTCAGGGCTCTTTCGGTGGTGATCCCCATGCCCCCGATGATCACGTCGAACTTGCCGGTGAGCAGGGCGGGAATGATCCCGGACCATTCGGTGGGAATGAACTCCACATCCACGCCCATGTCTTCGGCCAGCTGGGTGGCCACATCCACCTCGAAGCCGACCATGTTGCCGTCCTTGTCCTTGAAGGACCAGGGTACGAAGATGTCCAAACCGACTTTAAGAACACCTCTCTTGACGATCCGGTCGATCAGGTTGTCCTGCACGACCTCAGCCTCTTCCTTGGGAGCCTGGGCACAGGTGACCAGCAGGCCGACCACGCCCAAGACCATGAAGAGGGATAGCAATACCTTGAACACACTCTTTTTCATATCTTTCTCCTTTCTCTTGGATTTTTTAGAGTGGTTAGATCCGTTGTTTAGAACGCTAATTTCAAACCTCCTTTCTTCGAGACTATAGGATTTGACTCAGGAAGAGCTTGGTGCGATCCTCCTGAGGATTCTTGAAAAAATGCTCCGCCGTTCCGGTTTCCACGATCTGTCCTTCATCCATGAAGATCACCCAATCGCTGACCTCCCGGGCGAAGCCCATCTCGTGGGTCACCACCACCATGGTCATCCCCTCGGTGGCCAGGTTCTTCATGACATCGAGCACCTCATTGATCATCTCCGGATCCAGGGCGCTGGTGGGCTCATCGAACAGCATCACCTTGGGCATCATGGCCAGGGCCCGGGCGATGGCCACCCGCTGCTGCTGGCCTCCCGACAGCTGGGCCGGATAGTTGCCCGACTTCTCGGCTATCCCGACCTTGTTCAGCAGTTCCATGCTGAACCTGGTCGCCTCCTTCTGACTCTTCTTGCGTACCCGGATCTGGGCCAGATTGACGTTTTCCAGTGCGGTGAGGTGGGGGAATAGGTTGAAGGATTGGAAGACCATGCCCACCTCTTTACGGATCTCCAGCCGGTTCTTCCTGTTGTCATCCAGGGGGATGTTGTCCACGACGATGGTGCCGCTGTCCGGCTCCTCCAGACCGTTGAGACAGCGCAGCAGGGTCGATTTACCGGATCCCGAAGGACCCATAATCACGACCACTTCCCGGCGGCGGATCTTGGTTGAAAAATCTTTCACGGCTTGGACTCCGCCGACAAATGTCTTGCTGACATTGTCGATCGTGATGATATGTTCACCCAATTCTTTCTCGCTCATTCCCATAACTCCTGCATCAGGTCAGGATTTTAAATCGTTTCTCCAGGTAATAGGCTAACGTGGAGAGGGCTACGGTAATCACCAGATAGATCGCCGCTGCG
>CAZPPB010000117.1:0-4400 GCA_964588355.1 uncultured Spirochaetaceae bacterium
TGGTGGCCATCAGATCGGCGAACTCGTCGATCACGATCACCCAGTAGGGGATCTTACCGATCGTGAGCTTGTGTTTCGATGCCTTCTTGTTGTAGGAGCGAATATCCCGGGCGCCGGTATTGTCCAGCAGGGAGTAGCGCCGCTCCATCTCGTCGATGCAGTACTGCAGGGCTTGAAAGGCCCGTCTCGGCTCGGTGACCACAGGGGTAAGCAGATGGGAGATGTCGTTGTAGGCCTTGAGCTCCACGATCTTGGGATCGATGAGCAGGATGCGGACATCCTCCGGGGCCTTCCTGTAGAGGATGGAGCAGATGATCGAGTTGACACAGACGGACTTGCCGCTTCCCGTAGCCCCTGCGATGAGCAGATGGGGCGTCTGGGTCAGATCGAGGAGCTGAGCCTCCCCGGAGATATCCTTACCTAGAGCCACGGGGATCTCCATTCGGGTATCCTGGAAATCCTTCAGGCTGACCATCTCTTTAAAGCTGACAATGGCCCGCTGCTTGTTGGGGACCTCTATGCCCACCGCATGCTTGCCCGGGATCGGCGCTACGATCCTTACCCGGGAGGCGGCCAGGCGCAGAGCGATGTTGTCCGCCAGATTGACGATCCTGGAGATCTTCACGCCGGGGGAGGGAAGGATCTCGAACATCGTGATCACCGGTCCTTTGCGGATCCCCGTCACCTCGGCCTTGATCTTGAACTCCTCGAGGGTCTCCATCAGTACCGCGGCGGAGCGGCGGGTCTCCGCGTCGATCTCCCAGTACTCGCCGTCCGGATAGTCCTTGAGCAGTCCCTTGATGGGGAAGGAATATGCCTTGGAGGAGTCCCTCTTTCCGTCGGCGGCGCGCGGGTGCGGCGGCCGGGGGCTGACTTTCTGTTGGGAGAGGACTCCCCTGGCCTCTTTCACCGATCCTGCCTTGCCCACGGCAGCGCGCTCCTCGATTACCGGCTCCAGTTCGGGCACTTCACCATCCACCGCTGCATCGACCTGCCGCTGTCTACTGTCCCGGCGTGCCGGCCGGGGCTGTCTGATCTTGCGGGGCTTGCGGGCTCTATCGCTCGGCGCCCGCTCCGCTGCCCGATCGTCCCCGCCCCTCGCTCTCAACGCTCCCCGCACCATGAAGATCAGGAACAGCTCGAACAGCACGATGAGGAACAGAAAAATCGCCGACAGTGCACGGCCGAAGGTACTCACCATCAGATCCGGTAGAAAGGAAGGGGGAATCTTTCCGTGCAGAACCACTTTATGGAAAACACTGGCCGTCACGAAGGGCAGTAGAAACAGGTTCAGCACCAGCAGACCCCGGCCTGAGAAACGCGGGGAGAGCAGAAACAGGGCCAGAATGAACAGGTACACGGGAATGAAGAAGGAAGACCAGAGAAAAGTTTCGAAGAGAAACCTCCCCGGCCCTGTCAGAAATCCGCTCTGTCCGTCGACAACCTGCAGCAGGGAAACCAGAAACCCCGCCGCCGCAAGTGTCAGGAGAAAAGCCAGGATGTAGGAAACTGCCGAAATTCCGCGCTTCAACGCTCCCCCTACGTCTGTTATCGGAAAAAAATGGGCAAGAGTGAAAGGTCCGAGCATCCCGTGGGCCTGCTCGGCCCGGCAATTCAGAGGAGGATCAAGCCGACCACCGCCAGCGGTATCAGATAGATACTGAACACTGCCAGCTGTCCCTTTCGCACGACCCTCAGCAGTACCTTCAGGGAAATCAGACCGATCACGAGAGCGGCGGCGAACCCAACCAGCAGTGTAACGGGATCGACAGTTTCCAGAAGCGTGCCGGCGTCGCGCAGTTGCAGAAGCAGAGCGCCCAGGATCGCCGGAATCGCAATCAAAAAAGAAAACTCCCCAGCCCTCTCTCGGTCCAGACCCAGGAGAAGGGCGACGGAGATGGTGATCCCGGCCCGGGAAATCCCGGGCAGCACCCCGACACCTTGAGCCAGCCCGATGATCACAGCTCCGAGAAATCCTATCTGGAAGTAGTCCCTTTGGCCCCGGCGCAGCAGGGTGGAGAGCAGAAATAGAGCGGTGAACAGAAACAGCAGGCACACGAGACGGGGCTTGTTGGAGAACAGCTCTTCAAAGCGGGACAGCCCGAATCCGAGGGCTCCGGTCACCAACGTGGCTATCAGGATATAGAGGGTCAGCCTCAGATTCTCCCGATCGTCCGGACCGGTTGCCGATTTTACCCCTTTCCAGATCGACGAGAAAATCGAAGCGATCCGGCGTCGAAATACGATGACCACCACGATCAATGTGGAGACGTGAAGCAGAACGTCGTACAGCAGGGGCACTTCCCCCAGTTTCATCAGCTGCCTGAGCAGCACGAGGTGGCCGGAGCTGGAAATCGGCAGGAACTCCGCCACCCCCTGAAGCACACCGAGAAGCAGAGATTGGATGCTCGTCATGGGTTGATCTCCTTCACAACCATTTCCCCTGCAACTTCTCCCCTGCCCTCAGCGCAGCCCGGGAAAGAACGACAGCACGGTCTGTTCCAGGGACCTGTCGTAGTACAGGTCTCCGTAGTATACAGCGGATACGAGGATCTTGCGTATATAGTTGCGGGTCTCCGGGTAGGGGGCCGCCTCCGCCAGGAGATCCGAAGGCAGTCCCGCGAAGCTGCGCTCCCACCTGCGCAGACGGGACAACCCCGCGTTGTAGGCCATCAACGTTTTGGGAATGTCCTCCAATCGCATCAGCAATCTGGAAAAATGGTGGGCTCCGATGCGCAGATTCTGCTCGGGGTCGCGAAGGTCGTACTCCGCCATCCGCAGCCACCGGGCAGAATCCGCCGCGGTCTCCGACATCAGCTGGGTGAGACCGACAGCGCCGGAACGTGAGACGATCCCGGGATCGAAGTAGCTCTCCTCCCGAACCAGGGCAGAGAAAACCGGCGCGGGAAGGTTCTCGTCCCGAGAAACCTCGTCGATCCACTCGCCGTACGCCCGGGGATACAGAATCTCGAGATCCGATCTGTCCAGCCCGTTCTCTTTCCTCAGCGCGTAGAGATTCATCAGTCGAATCGATCGAAGAAACTCGCCGCGGTCGTTCAGAAGCAATGCGGTCTCCAGGAGCAGCTCGGGAGAGACGGATTGCCATCGGGAGCGCAGGAGCTCCGTGCCCGTCTCATCCAGACCGAAGTCGAAATACCCGCGGATCACTTCGACCGGCGGTCCCTCGGGGCTCTGATCACCACCTGGAGCGTCTGCCAGGCTGCGGTCTTCCCCCTCCAGTGTCCAGTCCACGGGGAACCCCAGATCGGCCAGGGCCGTTGCGGCGAGAAAGCGGTAGTAGCTCGACTCACCGACTCTGCGGGCTTCCAGGTACAGAGCCTGGGGCGGCAGGGCTGACTCCGAAGCCTCCGCCAGGTCCAGGGACACGATCCGTCCGGCCAGGTAGGCCAGCCTGGCCATGGTGTCGGGGGGGCCGTAGCCTTTCAGCAAACGGTAGAGGGAAAGCAGGCCGGTCCAATCCCGACGGGCGACGAACCCTGAGATCTCGAGTTCCAGGAGGTCGCTGAAGTACCCTGGGTCGTGCCACCGGGGGGCGTACTGCTCGATACTCTCGAGCAGCCTCCCGAAGGAACGCTCCATATCCAGAAGAAACCAGATAGCCCGGTCCCTCTGCCCGGCTTCGGAGGTATCTCGGACAACATCGAGGAGAAGCCGTTTCGCCTCTGTGAAATTCCCCCCTTTTCGGTAAAGCCGGCCGGCCATCTCCAGTGCAGCCAGGCGATCGCGGAGGGACAGATCTGCGGAGATATCCAACAGCGCTTCGGCACCTTCCTCGTAGCGAAGGACGGCGAAATAGGCGGCTGCCAATTCCCGGATCAGAATCTCCATATCCGGGCGCTCCGGCTGGAGATCCGGCAGCGACTTCTCTATCCGCTGCGCAGCTTCCCCGTTGCGCCCCTTGTACAGCAGGTCCTTGCCCTGAAAGAACAGGGAGACCGCCGGGTCGAAAGCGGCCAGTTCCTCCTCCTGCTCCAGATACGCGTAGGCCCGCGCGTGGAGGCCCGAAGTTCGTTTTTGGAAAAACAGGTCGATGAACAGCCGCTCCCACCCCGGCCGTGCGAGCCGATGGCTGGACACCGCTCGGAAAAGATCCAGCTCGTCGTCCCAGGGCGCCTGCTCGCCCTCTCTCTCCTCCAGTTCGTTCAGCACCGCCTTGTCTTTCTGCTGCCAGTACAGGGCCTCCAGCAGATCTCGATTCGCCTGGTGCCCGATCCTCACCTCCGGGGCGCGACGCGCCAGCTTCCGGGCCAACGACTCGGCCTGCTCGAAGCGCTCGGTATCCAGGTATCGGCGGATCAGACGGGCAGCCGCCTCCTCCCGCCAGGGGGAATCCCCCCGCCGCCACTGGAGATCGAGCAGCTGCTCAGCGGTCTGCTCAT
>CAZPPB010000117.1:4500-12187 GCA_964588355.1 uncultured Spirochaetaceae bacterium
GCGGCCGGGCCAGATGCGACCGTCTCAGGCGTGTCGGGATCAAGCGAGAAGAGGATCTCGGAAAGGTAGAAGGGCGCTGCGGGACCCAGACGGAACGCTTCCTCCAGATCAAGTTTCCCGCTTGCCGGTTCGCGCAAAAACTCCCGCTCCCCCGCTATCAGCCGCTGCTGGAAATCAGAACGGGACAGGCCCCAGACGGTGTCCGCCCTGCACCGGGTCAGTGAGAGGAGGAGAAAAACGGTAGATACGAGGATGCTAATTTTCTGGAATGAAGAGTCGTGTACCTGCAAAAATAAGATCCGGATTGGTGATGCGGTTCTCCCTGGCTATCTTCGGGTACAGCCACGGATTGCGGTAGTAGGTGCCGGCAATATCCCACAGGGTGTCTCCCCATTTGATCTCATACCACAGACCCCCGGCCGTGGAACCTGCCTGCCCTGCACCAGCCGCAGGGGTCTGCCCGGCCTCTGCCGCTTCGCTGACAGCAGCGGCCTGCTCAGTGGCCTGCTCTGCCGGCTGTTCAGCCGGCACCTCCTCAACTGCTGCCTCTTCGACGGGTTCAACCTGCTCCACAGGCTGAGCTTCCTGTTTTCCCGCAAACAGTGCGGGAATCGGTGTGCCCCCAATGGCTTTGAACACGACAAAAGCTATGGCAGTGATAAGGATCAGGCTGAGGATGATAAAACCGATGAGAAGCAGAGGATTCCTCCGTCTTTTGCCAAGATGCTCCTTTCGGCGGTCCGAGCCGGAAATCGGGTAGGTTTCTCCGGTCAGGAGGGTTTCCTCGAAATTATCCGTCTCCGCACCCTCGGTTTCCAGGTCGAACTGCGGGTACTCCGCAGGGCCCTGGGCAAGGGAGTGGAGACTGACCGAGAGACTCTGACTTTCCCCGGTCAACGCATCGCTGGCGGTCGCCTCGAGGTTGCCCTGTTCATCTACCCCCAGAACTACTTGAACCTCCGGTTCCTTCGATGGAGCGGGCTGGATATTCTCGATCATCAGCGTGCCGATGTAGTCGGTCTCGTCGATGAACTCCCCCTCGCCCCTGTACAGATCGATCTGTACGGTTTCCTGGTTGTCTCTCACAGTGGTAAGAACGAGTTTCTTCCTGATCTGATCGCCTTCAGACAGCACAGGATAAAAACTGCCGTCGGCCAGCTTGATTCCTATCTGTTGTCCGTTCAACGCTCCTCCTCATCCCTCCCTGAATATTGATCGTAGCTGCCAGCACTCGCTTTGTCAACGTACGGCGCTGAAGCCGGGGGGTGGGCGCGCAAAGCCGCCCCTACCTGCCGCTCCAGCAGCAGGCGGCACCGCACCCTCTCTAGAACGTCGGCCGTCTAGACGGTTAAACTTGACAACCCTAATATTCTCTATAACAATACTCCCAAATTCATGGATGAGCTTTTCTACGTGCTGATCGGCATAGCTGCAGTCGGGCTGCTCATCATCGCGGTCGTCCTGTTTTCCAACCGGGACCGGGCAAAGGGCAACCAGAGGCTCTCCCGTCGTCGCGATAGAGATCTGGTCGTTCGCGAGGCGGCCCGGCGGCTTGCCCAGGATCCCCGGGATATTTCGGCCCTCCGGGATCTGGGGGAAATAGCCTTCGAAGAACAGGATTTCGACAGTTCGTACAAGCACTACCGCTCCCTCGTATCCCTGTGCGGAGCGAATCCGGAAATAGACGAGTTCGAAGCCAACCTGCGCCTCGGACAGTCGGCTCTCAAGGTCAAAAAACCCCGGGAAGCCTATGAACACCTGATGGTTGCCCGAAGCCTGCGTCCCGATGAGTTCGAAGTCAACTTCAATCTCGGCCTTATAGAGTACGTGCAGAAGAACCATCAAAAAGCGTCCGAGTACTTCCGAATCGCCCGCAGCCAGCGGCCGGACGATGTCGCCACCAACCGATATCTGGGCCACAGCCTATACAGCCAACGGATGTACAGCGACGCGGCCGAGATTCTTCAACGGGCGCTGGACTTCGAGCCGGACGACAAGAAAGCGCAGTTTCTGCTCGCCAAATCGCACTACGCCCTGAAGCACAGCGATTCGGCTCTGAAGATATTCACCCGCCTGCGGACCGATCCGGACATCGGAGCAATTTCGGCGCTCCACGCCGGAACCATCAATACAAACACCAAGAAATTCGACAGCGCTGTCGAGGATTTTGATATCGGGCTGCGCCACGAAAACGTCAAACAGGCGGTTTTTCTGGAGTTGAAGTACAGATTGGCCGAGGTTTATCTGAAAACCGGAGAGTTGTCCGGAGCACTCAGAATGTGGAAGGAGATCAACACCCTCCAGCCGAACTACAAGGACACAGCGCAGAAGATCGGCCGGTACGAGGAAGTGAATACCGACCGCTTCCTTCAGATCTTCCTCATGGGAGCAAGCTCCGAGTTCATAACCCTCTGCCGACGGATAGCCACCCGCTACTATGCCAACTCAAACACCAAGTTGATAAACATATCCACCCGAAAGGGAGAGTACGCCGACATCCTGGCGCACGTCCGCACCCCGCAGTGGGAAGATCAGGTGCTGTTCCGTTTCGTCCGCTCCCAGGGTGCGATCGGAGAGCTGCTGCTGCGGGATCTGTACGTGCAGGCCAAGGATATCCGGGCCCCCAGGGCTGTCTGTGTGACCTCCGGTGCGTTCACCGAACAGGCGCAAGGATTTGTATCAGCCAGAATGATCGATTTGGTGGAAAAAGACGACCTTTTCAAGTTGCTGAAGAAGCTTTCCGAACGATGACCAGATGCCTCTCCTCGTCTAAAAAGGGCACCCGAACGGCCGTGATTTCAAGGGTTTGCGGATCAAGACCCGCGGCCTCCAACTCCTCCGCAATTCTTGACCGCTTCCCCTTGTAGGCAATAACCAGGCCATGCGGTTCCAGGATGCGCTTCAGGTCGGCAAGCGCCCTGGGCAGCGGCGAGAAAGCCCTGAACACGACCAGGTCGAAGCGCCGCCCGACCTCCTGCAGACGCTGCTCCTCGACCTCGACGTTCTCCAGATTGGCCAGGATCACCGCGTTGCGCAGAAACGCCGCTTTTGTTGCCGATGGCTCCAAAAGGGTAAAGAGGGAATCCGGCAGAAACACGGCCAGCGGGATTCCGGGGAAACCGGCGCCGCTCCCCACGTCGGCGACACGCCTTCTGCGATCAAGCGCTTCGATCGTCGCCCAGCCCGCAAGGGAATCCAGCACGTGCCGTACGATCAACTGCCCCCCGTCGTGCCGCCGGTCCTTCCCCCGGCCGCGGCCTACCAGACCATACCTCCGATTCCACCGTTCCAGCTCCTCGAGGAATATCTGAACCTTGATGATCTGCTCCTCCCCGAAGGGTATTTCGAGCTGCTCCAGACCTTGCCGCAGCAGGTCGGCCTCTGAGCCGGACATCAGCCCGACTCCCGTGAACCGCCGCCGAGGTAGACCATAAGCACCGCAATATCCGAGGAGCGCACTCCGGAAATCCTGGCCGCCTGTCCGATCGACAGGGGACGGATCTCCTTTAACTTCAGCCGGCTTTCGGTTGACAGGCCGGTGGCCTCATCGTAGTCGAAATCTCGGGGGATCTTCATGTCTTCCATCTTGCCGAACCGCTCTACCTGCCGCTCCTGGCGCCTGATGTAGCCCTCGTACTTCACATCCAGCTCGCTCACCTGCAGCCAGGCGGGATCGGTCTGCTCTACTTTTTCCGGACCGATCGCTGCTCTCAGCAGCTCCTCGATGTGGACCTCCGGATCTTTGAGCACGTGCTCGAAAGACCGGCCCAGGTGTTTGCGAAGATGCGGCAGGCTCTGGCAGTCGGAGTCCTTGAGGGTGCGTTGGCGCAGCAGTTCGCGAATCTCCTCGACCCCCTTGCGCTTGTTCTCGAGGGCTTCCAGGGCCGCCTCATTCTGCAGCCCTCTGTGGTAACCCTTCTCCAGCAGCCGCAGATCCGCGGTGTCATGGCGCAGGGACAGGCGATATTCAGCCCGGGAGGTGAACAGGCGGTAGGGCTCCTCGGTCCCGAGCGTTACCAGATCATCGATCAGCACTCCGATATACGCCTCTGCCCGGGACAGGACCAGGGGAGCTTTTCCCCGCAGATAGGCACAGGCATTGATTCCGGCCATCAACCCCTGAGCCGCAGCCTCCTCGTAGCCGGAGGTCCCGTTGGTCTGACCGGCAATGAACAGTCCCTGAAGACGTTTGCTCTCCAGCGAGGGATACAGCTGGGTAGGATTGATGAAATCATACTCCACTGCATACCCCGGCCGGAGGATCTCGAGCTTTTCCAGCCCGGGCACGGTTCGCAGGAAGCGCTCCTGGACCTCCTCGGGCAGGGAGGAGGAGATTCCGTTCAGGTAAACCTCCTCGGTGCTCAAACCCTCCGGCTCGACGAAGATCTGATGACGCTCCCGGTCGGGGAAACGGACAACCTTGTCCTCGATGGAGGGACAGTAGCGCGGCCCGATCCCTTTGATCTTGCCTCCGTACAGGGGAGAGCGGTGCATGTTCTCCCGAATGATGCTGTGCGTTTCCGGCGTGGTGTAGGTGATGTAGCAGGAGACCGAGGGACGGTCGAGGGTTGCTTTCTGAGCGGCGAAGCTGAAGGGCAGCATCCGTTCATCTCCCCTCTGTTCTTCCATCCGCTCCAGGATCAGGGAGGAACGCAGGCCCCGGGCGGGGGTGCCGGTCTTGAGCCGCCCCACGGAAAAACCCATCTCCCGCAGCCTGGTTCCCAGCCCGCAGGCCGGAGGTTCTCCCAGCCTGCCTGCCGCAGCGGTGTATTCGCCGATGAAAATCACCGCTTCCAGGAACGTTCCCGTGGTCAGCACCACGCTTCGGGCTTGTATGCGTCTGCCTCTTTCGGTAATCACCCCGCGGATCGTCGCCTGGTAGCTGTTCTGCGCTCCGCCTCCCCGCTCCCCCTCACCGCGTTCTGTCGTCTCGGAGGTCAAAAAATCGACGACCGTATCCTGGAACAGGGTGAGGTTGGGCTGCTGTTCCAGGGTCTGTTTAGCCAGCAGGCTGTAGAGAGCCTTGTCCGCCTGGGCGCGGGGTGCCTGAACCGCCGGTCCTTTGCTGCGGTTGAGTATCCGGAACTGGATCATGGACCGGTCTATGAGCCGGCCCATGAGCCCCCCCAGGGCGTCGATCTCCCGCACCAGATTGCCCTTGGCCAGCCCGCCGATGGCGGGATTGCAGGACATCTTGCCGATGCAGTCGAGATTCTGGGTAATCAGAACGGTCTTTTGCTCCAGGGCGGCCAGGGCAGCGGCGGCTTCGATTCCCGCATGACCGCCTCCGATCACGATTGCGTCGAAATCCACGGTCATTTACCCACGCAGAATTGTGAGAAGATCTGGTTGAGGATATCCCTGGAGGTGACCTCTCCGGTGATCTCCCCGAGGGCATCGAGTGCTTCCTTGAGATCCACAGCCAACACGTCCAGGGGTTGACCTTCCCGAAGACCCCGGCGAAAATCCTCGATCCCCTGGCGGGCACGCTCCAGCAAACGCTTCTGTCGCAGAGAATCGATGATCGGCTCCTCCGCCTCCACCAACCCTGCCCCGTCGAGTACCGTTTCGATGATCCTCCGGCTCAAGGCTTCCAGACCTTCTCCCTCTTCAGCGCTGAGCGCCACGAATCCCGGGGGACTGTTCGGCCTCCCGGCAGCCAGGGCGTCGATCTTGCTCCAGATCGGGATCGTCCGCCCGGCCTGGGCGCGGGAGTTCAGGAATTCCTCATCCTGGACGGCCAGACCCTGCCCCGCATCCACCAGATAGAGGACCAGATCGGCGTTGGCCACGATGCTGTCGGTGCGCCTCATCCCCTCGGCCTCGATACTGTCCGCTCGGTCCCGGTACCCGGCGGTGTCGTAGAGCTTGATAGGGACCCCGTCCATGGTCACAACCGCCTCCAGGTAGTCCCGGGTCGTCCCGTGAACCTCCGAGACGATGGCCCTGTCTTCCCGCAGCATCCTGTTGAATAGGGTGGACTTGCCCGAGTTGGTCCTTCCTGCCAGTACAACGGAAATCCCCTCCTGGTAGAGCTTTCCGATCCGATAGGTCGCCAACAGCCGCTCCAGCTCCTCCTGACAGATAGCGGCGGCCTCCCCATCGGCAGCCGGCTTGCTCGGCTCGATCTCATCCTCCGGGTAGTCCAATCCCAGCTCGACTGCGGCGGACAGCCGCACAAGCGCCTGTTTGATCTCGGTGATCTTCTGCTCGATCGCCCCGGACAAACGGTTGAGGGCGATTGCTCTGGCTCGATCCGATCTGGCCCGAACCACCTCATTGACCGCCTCCGCCTGGGTCAGGTCCAGCTTTCGGTTGAGAAAGGCCCGGAGGGTGAACTCCCCCGGTCCGGCGAAGCGAAACCCCGCTTCGGTCAACAAAGCCAGGAGCCGTCGGACGATCACCGGGCTCCCGTGACAGGAGATTTCCGCTCCATCCTCACCGGTAAAACTCTTTGGTCCCCGAAATACCGCCACCAGCACATCATCGATGATCTCCGGCTCTCCTTCCCGGTCGGGAACGACGATCGCGCCGTGATGCACGGTATGCCCCTGAGCGGCCGTCAATGTCCCCACAGCGGGTGAGGCGGGACGGAACAGGGAATCCAGGACTGCGAGGCTGTCTGCTCCGGATACCCGGATCACCGCCAGGGCGCTCTCACCCCACGGCGTGGCCAGGGCAGCTATAGAATCCCGGGGATAGAAGGAGTTGTTATCCATCAGAAACAAGATAAGGTTTTTGCCTCAGCCGTTCAATATGGTCGCATCGAGGTGCTGAGGGCGGATGAAGCCGCTTTTTCCCTTAACAACCCGCCGGATTGGAGTTATTTTCTGTAGTAACGGTAGGAGAGAAAAGTGAGAGATACGGATATAGATTTCATGGACTTCGAGTCCGCTCGAGAATACGTACTTGCCTTCATAACCACTTTGAAAAAGAACCAGAAACAGCGAGTCGTTGCCGAAGAGGAGCTGGAACACTGGCGCGGACGGGTCCGGCTGGCCGAGAACCGGGGCGAACCTGTTTTGAAACGGGGAGCGCAGCAGCGGGTTGCCGAGTTGGAAGCTCACTGCCGGCAACTCCATCAGGAAGAGCTGGAACTGAAGCGCAAGGTGGATGTATTGAAAGAAAAGCTCAAAGCCACCAAGATACGCTCCTCTATCCAGGTCGACGCCGACGCCCTGCTGGCCCAGATGCAGATGCTGGTGGGAGAGCCGGACAGGCTGCAGGAACAGTTGCGCAGCACCGAGGCGGATCAGGCCCTGCGGGAATTGAAAAAAAAGATGGGCAAGGTTGATGACCGATAATCAGCGATCCCCCTTCAGCGCCGATCCCGAATCTTGCGGCTCGGCGGTGATGTTGTTCGGGCACCGGGGCTATTCCGCTCTGGCTCCGGAAAACACCCTGGCCGCCTTTGCCCTTCTTATGCAGCACGGTATTCCGGGGGTGGAGCTGGATGTGCGTCTGAGCCGGGACGGAAGAGTGGTGGTCATCCACGACGAAAACGTGAAACGGGTCACAGGCGTGGACGCACTGGTTCAGGACTGCCGGGCTTCCAGGCTGAAAGGCATGGACGCCGGCAGCTGGTTCGGCGAACCCTTCCGGGATGAGGGAATCCCCCTGCTGGATGAAGTTTTCGAGCTTCTCGGCGACCGCCTCTACTACGATATCGAGCTCAAATGGGGACAGA